>NZ_OY726398.1:2237280-2556891 GCF_963378105.1 Mycolicibacter sp. MU0102 | reverse complement strand
GACTCGCTCTCCGAGCCACGGGCGCCGTATCCGCATGCCCGCGACGTGGCGATGCTGCGGGCACACCTGGCGGGCTGCGCCGCGCTGATCGGCGGGCACGCCCGCACCGCCGAAGCGCACGCCCTGGTGGGCACCGGTTGGGCGCACGACGTGGTGGCGCCGCGGGCGGTGCTGCGGACGGCCGCGCCGCGGGTGGTCGCCCTCGACGACACCGGCTACGCCGAGGAGCGCGACGCCGCGGCGCGCAGCGCTCGCTTGCCCACTGTCGCCCTGCAGAGCGCGCGCCACGCGCTGGCAGCCGGGGCGCCGGTACTGGTGCAGGTGCCCCGGCGGGGTTATGTGCCGTCGCTGGCCTGCGGGCGCTGCCGCGCGATTGCCCGCTGTCGGCACTGCACCGGCCCGCTGTCGCTGTCGGAGCGCGGCAGTGCCGCATTGTGCCGGTGGTGCGGCCGGGTCGACCCGGCGCTGCGCTGTGCGCGCTGCGGATCGGATGCCGTGCGGGCGGTGATCATCGGCGCCCGGCGCACCGCCGAAGAACTTGGCCGCGCCTTTCCGGGCACCCCGGTCGTCACCTCCGCCGGTGACACCATCGTCGACCGCATCGAGGACGGCGCAGCCCTGGTGATCGCCACGCCCGGCGCCGAACCCCGCGCCCCGCAGGGCTACGGGGCAGCATTGCTGCTCGACAGTTGGGCGCTGTTGGGCCGCCAGGATCTTCGTGCCGCCGAGGACACGCTGCGGCGCTGGATGGGGGCGGCGGCCCTGGTGCGCGACCACGCCTCCGGCGGGCTGGTGACGGTGGTCGCCGAATCGTCGATCCCGACGGTGCAGGCCCTGATCCGGTGGGATCCGGTCGGCCACGCCGACGCCGAGTTGGCCACCCGAGTCGAGGTGGGGCTGCCGCCCGCGGTGCACATGGCTGCCCTCGACGGTGATCCCGATTCGGTGACGACGCTGCTGGAGCAGGCGCGGCTGCCCGACGGAGCCGACCTGCTGGGGCCGGTGCCGCTGCCGCCGGGAGTGCGGCGTCCAGCCGGTGTCCCCGACGAGCTGAATGTCATCCGGATGCTGGTCCGGGTGGGCCGCGATCACGGCCTGCCGTTGGCCTCGGCGCTGCGCCACGGCATCGGGGTGCTCAGTGCACGCGGGTCGACCCACCCGGTGCGGGTGCAGATCGATCCACTGCACATCGGGTAGCCAATCGGTCGGTCCGGCCTCACCACGGCACGAGTTGGATCATCCCGGGCGGCCTGGGCGGTGCCGGCGGGGGCTCGGCGGGCCTGCCGTTGTCGGCGCCTCCGCCGCCTGCGCCGCTTCCGCCGCCGTTGGCACCGCCGCCGTTGCCTGGGCCGCTGCCGTCGGTGGCACTGCCGGACTGCGGACCGCCGGGGGCCGGCAGGTCTTGCGCTGGCGGTGGTGGCTGCTCCGGTGGTGGGGGCGGCAGCTGTTGTGGCGGCGGTAGCTGCTCCGGTGGCGCTTGCGGCGGTGGCGGTGGAGGTTGTTGTGGGGGCGGCGGTGGCTGTTGTCGTGGCGGTGGTTTTGTGACGGCGCCGGGCGAGCGGGGGATCTTGGCCCTGGGTGCCGGCGGCGGCGGAATCTTCGGCGGTTTCGGCTGCGATGCGTCGCCGGTAGCTATCGTGTCGACCGGTGCGCCGAGCATCGCACCATGCGTGTCGGTGCGGGGACGGTAATTGGCGGCTAGGAAAACGTGGGCGGTTCCGGTGGATTGCCACGTGCGGCCCGCCGCCAGCGAAGCAATCTTGTTTTGATCGCTTGGGCAATACACCTCGACGGCAGCGGCGATGAACCGGCTCATGGTGGCCGACAGTCGATCCGACTGCGCGCGTAAGTCGGGGTTCATTCCAAAGGCATCGTTGTTCAATCCGTCGAGTACGGTGCGCGCCGGCACACCATCGTCGAGTTTGCGGCACACGGTATGGCCGGCGGCGACAACGGTCGAGATGTTTTCCATGGCGGGAATCTGTTTCTCTTGGAGCACCGCCAGAAATTGATCGTCTTGATTCGGGTCTGCCGCTGCCGCACCGTACGGCAGCATCGCGGCGGCGATCGCGGCAGCCGCGGCCATTGTGACGCCGCGGTACGCCAGGGTGAACATGGCACGGTCCTCCATTCTGTGTCCGGACCGTGCCCGTCGTCGGCCGTTGGTGGGGGAGGCCGCCACCGTTGCCTGTATTGACAATTGACCCAACGAGATGAAAACGGGCGGGGCGGTGGATGTTGTCTCCGCCGGAGTTGTTTGTCGCTTCTGCGCGTGGTTCCCGGTCCGCACCAGAGAGCAGCATGGCAACTCGCAGGAATACGCAGCGGCGATAGCCACACGGCTGCAGTACTCGCGAGAACCTGCGCGTCGCTACGTGTGCTTGCTGCGATGGAACATATGTTGCGCCTCCGTCTGATGTTCGGTGGCTGTCGGCTCGGCAGCTGCCTTAATAGATCGTATACCGATAATTCATGATCGGAATCGGTTTGGCCGCAAGAGTTTGCAGGCCGTCATCTCACGAGATAAGCCGATGGAGCGGCGATTGAGGTCCAACGGCCCTGCCGAATCGCCCGAGTTCGCAGTAATTTTGAAGGTAAGTCGGCTAGCCGGCTGGCCGGCCGATCAACATGGTTGGAGGGCTGCAATGTCACAAGTGAGAGCGACACCCGGAATCGTGGTGGGTGTAGACGGATCGCCTGAATCCGACGTGGCAGTGGCCTGGGCGACGCATGAGGCGATCATGCGCCAGTTGCCGGTCACGCTGTTGCATGTGTTGGCGCCCCTGGAGACCGGTTGGCCACCCGGGCCGGTTGACGAGGGGATACCCAGTTGGCAGGCCGATGAGGCAAACAAAATCCTGGCGCGGGCCCGCAATGTGGTCGACGCCAGCCGCGGCGACGCCGCATCGCCGGAGGTGCACTCCGAGATGGCCCATGCCCAGGTGGTTTCGACCTTGATCGGTGTCACCAAGAGTTGCTGGCTGACTGTCGTCGGCTCAACGGGGTTGGGTGCGATCGGCCGCCTACTACTGGGTTCGGTGAGCACCAGCCTTGTACACCACGCGCAGGGCCCGGTCGCGGTCATTCGCGCCGATCGGGCTTGCGCGACAGATGCCCCCGTGGTGGTGGGCATCGATGGTTCGCCCGCATCGGAGCGAGCCACGGCTCTGGCCTTTGACGAAGCCTCCTGCCGCGGCGTGCCGCTGGTGGCATTGCACGCGTGGAGTGATGTCGGAGTCATGCCGATCCTCAACGTGGACCGGCATGACTACGAAGTCCAGGGCCACGAGATCCTCGCCGAACGCCTTGCCGGCTACCAGGAGCAATATCCGGACGTCGCCGTCGAGCGTCGGGTGGTCTGCGACCATCCGGCCCGCTGGTTGGTCAAGGCCGCCGAGCAGGCACAGCTGGTGGTGGTCGGCAGTCGCGGCCGTGGCGGATTCGCCAGTCAGCTCTTGGGGTCGGTCAGCTCCGCGGTGGTTCAGGCCGCAGGCATTCCGGTGATCGTGGTCCGCCCTGGCTCGAAATGACGGTCGGCCCCGCTCGGGCGGTCCGTTGACCGCCCCCGCGCCCGGTCGCGATAGTTGACACTGGATGCCATGGAGTTCGCGACACACGGCGACGCGGGTGCGTCGAAAGAGGCGCCCTACGTCGCGGCCCACGAAACCCACTCCGGTGTGGTGATCCTGGCCGGCGATCGGGCCTACAAGGCGAAGAAGCCGGTGCAGACCGACTTCCTGGACTTCCGCACGGTCGAGCAGCGCGAAGAGGCGTGCGCGCGGGAAGTCCACCTCAACAGCCGCATCGCCCCGGACAGCTATTTCGGGGTGGCCCATCTCAGCGGTGCGTCCACCGGGGCGCCCGAACCGGTCGTCGTGATGCGCCGCTATCACGACGACCAGCGGTTGGCTTCGATCGTCACCAGTGGTGCACCCGTCGAAGACGTGCTCGACAGCATCGCCCGGTTACTGGCCGACTTCCACGACCGAGCTGAGCGCGGCCCGCGAATAAGCCTGCAGGGTAAGCCCGAGGCGATCCGCCAACGGTGGTTCGACAACTTCCCCACACTGCGCCGCCACGCCGACACCGTGGTGCCCGCCGAGGCGGTGCGGCATGTTGAGGATCTCGCCGGCGCATACCTTGCCGGCCGGGCGGACCTGTTCGCTCAGCGGATCGACGAAGGCTGCATCGTCGACGGCCATGCCGACCTGCTCGCCGACGACATCTTCTGGACGGACAACCAGCCGGTGCTGCTGGACTGCCTGGAGTTCAGCGACGACTTGCGCTTCCTCGACCGCATCGACGACGCCGCTTTCCTCGCCATGGATCTGGAATTCCTCGGCCGCAAGGATCTCGGCGACCACTTCCTGGACCGCTACACCGCCTATTCGGGCGACACCGCACCGTCGTCGTTGCGGGATTTCTATATCGCCTACCGCGCCGTGGTGCGCGCCAAAGTCGACTGCGTGCAGCTGACCCAGGGCAAGTCCGGGGCCGACGCCGCCGCGGCGCGCCACCTGGATATCGCCGTGAGCCACCTCGAGCGCGGCGCCATTCGGCTGGTGCTGGTCGGCGGCGGGCCCGGAACCGGTAAGTCGACGTTGGCCCGCAAGCTCGCCGACCGGGTGGGGGCCGTGGTGGTGTCCACCGATGACGTGCGCAAAGAACTGCAGGAGTCCGGGCAGCTGAGCGGGGAGCCCGGCTCCCTTGGCGCGGGGTTGTACGCGCCGGCCAATGTCGCTGCCGTCTACCAGGCGATCCTGCAGCGGGCGGGCCGGCATCTGGCCGGCGGTCAATCTGTGATCCTCGACGGAACCTGGCGTGATGCGCAGGCCCGCACGCAGGCCCGTCGCCTGGCGATCGACAACCACGCGGCGGCCACCGAGATCCAGTGCGTGGTGCCGGTCGACATCGCCGCCGAGCGAATCAGAAGCAGGGCTCCGGGCAACTCCGATGCGACACCACAGATCGCCGAAGCGTTGGCAGCTCAAGACTTCGAGTGGGACACCGCGCATCGCGTCGACACGGCTCAACCGCTCGATGATTGCGTGCGGGAGGCTCAGGAGCTGTGGCGCGCCGCGATCCGGCGGGAGGGGCGACGCACTTAGATATCGACGTCGTCCACGTGCGCGGCGGGCTCGCCGCCGGCAGCGGTGAATGCGGTGAGAGCACTGACAAGTCCGCGACGTTCCTTGGTCGGCAACGTCTCCACGATATCGGCGATCGCAGCCCGCCGTTGGGCCGTGACCTGGTGCACGACATCGCGCCCACGGGGTGTCAGGTCCGCTAGCAGTTCGCGCCGCGAGGTGGGGTGCGGAAGGCGATCGATCAACCCGGCGCCGACGAGTCGGTCGACCATGCGCCCGGTCGTCGAGGGCTGGACACCGAGCAGGCTTGCAAGCGTCGCCAGGTTTATCGCACCACGGTTGGAGAGGATCACCAGCGTCCGGAATTGCGGGATCGTGATGGTCTCGTCCACCTGGGCGATCGAGTGCGCCGAGATGGCTACCAGGAGCCGCGAGGCGGTCAGTAGTGCGTCAGTGATGGCGTCGACCGAGTTGTCGTTCGCTGCCACATCTCTACTGGCCATTTGTGCTTCCTGGGTTCAGGCTCGTCAGCAAGACGAGGTCTATCAGTAGAAGCTATTGTTACATGGCGGTATTGTTGCTATCAGCATTACTTCGGGGGCCGTAGGTCACGCCGCGGCGCGAGTTCTGCGACATGGCGTAGGACGGAGAGCGCCGGTGAAGATCGCTATCAGCGGTGCTGGTATTGCGGGGCTGACCTTGGCCTATTGGCTGAACCGCGCAGGCCACGAGATCACCGTGATCGAGAAGGCGTCCCGCCCGCGAACAGGCGGTTACGTCATCGACTTTTGGGGCGCGGGTTATGCGATCGCCGAGCGGATGGGCTTGGCGCCCGCTGTGCAGGCCGCGGGATATGAGGTTGAGCGGGTGCGGTTGGTCGACCGCCGCGATCGCACAGTGGGTGGGTTTCCGGTTGTCGGTTTCCGCCGGGCCATGGACGGCCGGTTCACCAGTCTGCCACGCGGCGACCTGGCTGAATTGCTCTATGGCGCGATCGCCGGCAACGTCGAGACGCTGTTCGGCGACAGCGTCGCGGCAATCGACCAAGGAGATGACGGTGTCCGGATCACGTTGGCGCAGGGGGAATGTCGACGATTCGACTTGTTGGTCGGCGCAGCCGGGGTCCATTCGCCGGTACGTGCACTGGCATTCGGACCGGACAGCGAGTTTGAGACCTCCCTCGGCTATTCGGTCGCCGCGTTCCAGGCCACGGGCTACCGGCCGCGCGACGAACTGGCGTATGTGGCCTACACCGAGCCCGGGCGGATGGTGGGACGATTCGCGCTGCGGGATGACCGGACGATGTTCGTGTTCGTCTACACCGACGACGCCTTCCGCGATGCCGAACGCAGCGGCTTGCTGGGCGCCGAAGACGTTCTGCGACAAGTGTTCGGCCATGCCGGATGGGAAAGCGCGCAGATCCTGGCGCAGCTCGAGCACGCCGACGACGTGTATCTCGATCGGGTCAGCCAGATTGTCATGGATCGCTGGTCGAATGGACGGGTGGCCCTGATCGGCGACGCCGCGAGCTGCGTTTCGCTGCTGGCCGGCGAAGGCACTGGGTTGGCGATGCTGCAGGCGTATGTGCTTGCCGGCGAGCTCTGCGCGGCAGGTGGGGATTACCGGAAAGCGTTCGACCGCTACGAGCAGCTACTTTGCCCGCTCATCGAGGCCAAGCAGCGATCGGCGCAACGCTTCGCAGCGGCCTTTGCCCCCAGGTCCAAGCTCGGCGTTTGGCTACGCAACCAGACGAGCGGACTGCTGCGCATACCGTGGTTGGCTGATTGGATCATTCGGCGGGAATTCCGCGACGACATCGAGTTGCCGAACTACGCGATGTAATCGTCGGGCCCGAAGGGCCGCGCCTGGTGTTCATGGCCTGCTGGCTCCGCGTCGTGGTTCGGTAGCCGGTACGACGTCCATTTCGGATTGGGAAGCCGTCGTCACGTCGTGGAGCCTTCCTGGGGTGCGGGTCGGCCGTCGTACATATCGGGACCAGGTCATCAGGGCGGCTACGAAGTAGAAGCCGATGAAGACCCAGAATGCCGACGTCTCGGCTCCGGTGCTCAGATACGACTGGCGCAACGCCAGGTTGATACCCACGCCGCCGAGGGCGCCGAAAGTTGCCACGAAGCCGATGACCGCTCCCGACGTGGCCTGAGACCAGAATCGGCGTTGGGATTCTTCGAGATTCAGCGCGTGACTGCGCGCCTCGAAGATCGAGGGAATCATTTTGTACACCGACCCGTTGCCGAGCCCCGCCAAAATGAACAGCCCGACAAATGTTGCGATATAGGCATCCATCAGTGCAGAGCCGTGGCCACTTTGGCGTTCGGAGGCAATGCTGATCGTGATGAGTGCGCCGGCGACGACGGCCATGGCGGCGAACACTGCCAGCGTGACTCGGCTGCCTCCGAGTCGATCGGCGAGTCTGCCGCCGTAGATGCGAGCGAGCGATCCGAGCGCCGGGCCGATGAAGGCGAACTGTGCGGCGTGCAGCGATGCCTGGACGGGGGTCTGGCCGCCCGCGGTGAAATTGGTCTGCAGGACGACGCCGAACGCGAAGGAGAATCCGATCCAAGAGCCGAAGCTGCCCAGGTACAGCAGCGCCAGGACCCAGGTGTCGGCCTTGGACAGCACCTCGCGCAGGTGGCTTGCCTTGGTGGCATGGTCGAGGTTGTCCAGGTAGCGTGTGGCACCCGCCCCGACGATGACCAGTAACGCCAGGTAGAGGGCGCAGACGATGTAGGGGGCGTCGTGGCCGGTGGTGGCCAGCACCAGCAGGCCCACCAACTGAATCATCGGCACCCCGAGGTTGCCGACGCCGGCGTTCAGGCCCAGCGCCAAACCCTTGAGCCGCTGCGGATATAGCCGGTTGGTGTTAGTCATGGACGCGGAGTAGTTGGCGCCGCCGCACCCAGTCAGTCCGGCGCACACCAGATATGGCCAGAGCGGAAGGCCGGGGTGGGCCAACAACACCATCGCCCCCGCGGTCGGAATCACCAGTACCGCGATCGACGACACCGTCCAGTTGCGGCCACCGAACTTGGCGATACCCAAGGAGTAGGGGATCCGCAGTGATGCCGCCACCAGGGTTGACGTGGCGCCCAGCAGGAATTTGTCGCTCGGGGAGAATCCGTACACCGATGCTGGCATGAACAACGCCAACACCGGCCATAGCGTCCACACGCCGAACGCGATGTGGTCGCACGCGATGAGCCAGAGCAGGTTGCGTCGGGCGATCGTACTGTTGCCGGCCTCCCAAGCTGGGACATCCTCGGCATCCCAGCCGGTGAGGCTGCGTTGGGGTGCCGACTCGTCACCTCGGGTCACAATCGGTCATCGCCTCTCGGCGGTGACGAGCAGGTACTCCCATCCCATGACGCCGTCGTAGAGGTACCGCTGGGCGAGCTCGATAAGTTCCGTGTCCAAGGCGGCCACCAGTGCGGGCCTGTCACCGATCGTGCGGTAGGCGTCGATCGTCGGACCGTAATGCGCCTTGAAATACTCATGCACCGTCTGGGCTTTGAGGAAGCGTTCCACCCGCAACACGCAGCGCTGAGTATGGGTGACGGTGGCCTCATCGCCGAACAGATGAGAAAGGTAGTCCTCCCGTCCCCACAACGCCGCCGGCGGTATCCCGGGCACTTGGGTGGGCCGGTATGGCCTGATGGCGCTGAGCATCCGGCCGAAGAAGCCTTCGGGGGTCCAGCTCGCCAGCGCAATGGTCCCACCCGGTCGGCATACCCGCAGCAGCTCGGACGCGGCCCGCCGATGGTCGGGCGCGAACATCACTCCGATCCCGGAGAGCACCGCGTCGAACTCTCCGTCGGCGAACGGCAGTGCCTGCGCATCGGCCTCCCGCCAATCCATCGTTACGCCCTGCTCGAGAGCGCGCAGCCGGGACCGCTGCAGCAATTCCGGGGTGAGGTCGCTGGACACCACCGTGGCGCCAGTTCTGGCGGCCGGAATGGAGATATTCCCGGACCCGGCGGCCACATCGAGCACGTGATCGCCGGCACCGATGCCGCTGGCAGCGACCAGCGTCGGCCCGATCGGGGCCATCACCTCCTCCGCCATAAGGGCGTAGTCGCCCATCGCCCACATCGCGCGGTGAATGGCCGCCAGGGTACTTGCGGCAGTGGCGGCGGTAGTGCTGTCAACGGTCATCGGGGGCTCCTAACCAATGGGACAAATGAGGGCTTTCGACGTCGTCGTCGTCGTGGGCGGGTGGTGCCGCGCCATCCCGTGCACCCCGTCACTTTCCATTGATACACGAAACAGTTGCTATGCGTAACAGTAGGGCGCTGCCAGACTGCTGTGTAGCGTCTGTCCGCGGCGCAGTGGGGTGATGCGGTGGGCCAGCAACCCGGTCCTGCGTCTGCAATCGACACGCTGGCGAAAGGCCTGCCGCGACTTCCCTAAACTGTCCCGGTGCGCATTGTCTTCGCCGGCACCCCGGACACCGCGTTGCCGTCGTTGCAACGGCTGATCGATTCGCCGCGCCACGACGTGGTGGCGGTATTGACCCGACCCGACGCGGCCTCCGGCCGGCGGGGGACCCCGCAGCCGTCTCCGGTGGCCCGCCTGGCCCTCGACCATGGCATTCCGGTGCTGCGGCCGGCCCAGCCCAACGCGCCCGAGTCCGTCGCCGAGCTGGCCGAACTGGCACCGGAGTGCTGCCCGGTGGTGGCCTACGGGGCGCTGCTGCGCGACGCTCTGTTGGCGGTGCCGACGCACGGTTGGGTGAACCTGCACTTCTCCTTGCTCCCGGCCTGGCGCGGTGCGGCCCCGGTGCAGGCGGCGATCGCCGCCGGCGACGAGGTGACGGGCGCGACGACGTTTCAGATTGAGCCGGAACTGGATTCCGGGCCGGTCTACGGGGTCGCGACCGAGACCATCCGGGCCGACGACACCGCCGGTGAACTGCTGGCCCGGCTGGCGGTCTCGGGTGCCGAACTACTGGCGGCCACCCTCGATGGCATCGCTGACGGAGCGTTGCACGCGGTGCCGCAGCCACGCGACGGCATCAGCTACGCATCCAAGATCACCGTCGAGGACGCGCGGGTGCGCTGGGAGCTGCCGGCCGCGGTGATCGAGCGCCGAATCCGCGCCGTCACCCCGAATCCGGGTTCTTGGACCATGATCGGCGACCTGCGCGTCAGGGTCGGTCCTGTCGGCCTTGCCGACGATGGGCCGGCAGGACTGGCACCCGGAGATATTCATGTGGACCGGCGACACGTCTGGGTCGGGACCGGCTCGGTTCCGGTGCGGCTGGGCCAGATCCAGCCCCCCGGAAAGAAACTCATGGATGCCGCCGACTGGGCGCGGGGCGCTCGGCTCGACTCCGAGGTGCGGGCATCATGACCGGACCGCAACGCGGCCAGCGTCGGCCGCAGCGCCCCCAGGACGGCCCACGCAAACTCCGCCGCAAACCGCTGGACCCGGCCCGTCGCGCCGCATTCGATGTGCTGCAGGCGGTCTCCCAACGCGATGCCTACGCCAACCTGGCACTGCCGGCGCTGCTGGCCGAACGTGGAATCACCGGCCGCGACGCCGCTTTCGCCACGGAATTGACCTACGGCACGTGCCGGGTGCGCGGACTGCTCGACGCCATCATCGGTGCGGCGGCGCAGCGCAAGCCCGAGACGATCGACCCGGTGCTGCTGGATCTGCTGCGGCTGGGCAGCTATCAACTGCTGCGCACCCGAGTCGAGCCGCACGCCGCGGTTTCGACCACAGTCGATCAGGCGGCCCTCGAATTCGACTCCGCACGAGGGGGTTTCGTCAACGGCGTGTTGCGCACAATCAGCGCCCGTGACGAGCAATCCTGGACCGCGGAACTGGCACCGAACGCCGACAGTGACCCGATCGGTCACGCCGCCTTCGTTCGCGCCCACCCGCGCTGGATCGCTCAGGCGTTCGCCGACGCGCTGGGCGCCGCCGCCGGCGAACTCGATGCCGTGCTGGCCGGTGACGACGAGCGGCCCCGCGTGCATCTCGCGGCCCGACCGGGCGCCCTGACCGCGGCCGAATTGGCCGCCGCGGTGGACGGCGAAGTCGGCCGGTATTCGCCCTACGCCGTCTATCTGCCGGGCGGTGACCCCGGAAAGCTCGACGCCGTGCGCGCCGGCCAGGCCCTGGTCCAAGACGAGGGCAGCCAGTTGGTGGCCCGTGCCCTGACAATGGCTCCGGTCGACGGTGACACCGGCCGGTGGCTGGACCTGTGCGCCGGGCCGGGCGGCAAGACCGCACTGCTGGCCGCCCTCGGCGCGCAGGTCGGGGCGCGGGTGACCGCCGTTGAGCAGGCCCCGCACCGGGCCGCACTGGTCGCCGAGAACACACGCGGCCTGGACGTGGAGGTGCTGACGGCCGACGGCCGCGATTCGGGCCTGCAACCCGGCTTCGACCGGGTGCTGGTCGACGCGCCCTGCACCGGTCTGGGCGCCCTGCGGCGTCGGCCCGAAGCCCGCTGGCGCCGTCAGCCCGCCGACATCCCGGTGCTGGCGAAACTGCAGCGCGAGTTGCTGGGCGCGGCGATCGGACTGACCCGGCCCGGGGGAGTGGTGCTGTACGCGACCTGCTCGCCGCACCTGGCCGAAACGGTCGGTGTGGTGGCCGATGCGCTACGCCGGCATCCGGTGCGGGCGTTGGACACTAGGGAACTGTTCGCGCCGGTCGAGGCGCTCGGCGACGGACCGCACGTGCAGCTGTGGCCGCACCGGCACGGGACCGACGCCATGTTCGCTGCGGCGCTACAAGTAATCTGAGCGCATGTCACGAGCCATGATCGCGCCGTCGATCCTGTCGGCCGATTTCGCCCGCCTCGCCGATGAGGTCGCCGCCGTGAAGGGTGCGGACTGGCTGCACGTCGATGTGATGGACGCCCATTTCGTTCCGAACCTGACCCTGGGTCTGCCGGTGGTGCAGAGTCTGCTGGCGGCCACCGACATCCCGATGGACTGCCATCTGATGATCGAGGACCCGGGACGATGGGCGCCGCCCTACGCCGAGGCCGGCGCATACAACGTCACGTTCCACGCCGAGGCCACCGACAACCCGGTCGCCGTGGCCCGCGACATCCGCGCCGCGGGCGCCAAGGCCGGACTCAGCATCAAGCCCGGCACGCCGCTGGAGCCCTACCTGGAGATCCTGCGGGACTTCGACACCCTGCTGGTGATGTCGGTGGAGCCCGGATTCGGCGGGCAGTCCTTCATTCCTGAGGTGCTGAGCAAGGTGCGCGCCGTGCGCAAGCTGGTCGATTCCGGGGAGCTCAGCATCCTGGTGGAGATCGACGGCGGCATCAACGCCGACACCGTCGAACAGGCCGCCGAAGCCGGCGTCGACTGCTTCGTTGCCGGCTCGGCCGTCTACAGCGCCGCTGACCCGGGCGCCGCCGTTGAATCACTACGCCGTCAGGCCCTGGCGGCATCACCGCACCTGCGCGCATGAGCACCGAAGGCGACGGCGAGAGAGGAACGAACGAGCAAGGAGTCGAGGCATGAGCGCCGAAGGCGACGGCGGGCACGCCGTCGACCATGACGCCGCGATGCTGCTGGCGATCGAACAGGCGCAGCGAGTCAAGGGCAACACCTACCCCAACCCACCGGTGGGCGCGGTCATTCTGGATCGCGACGGCAGGGTGGTCGGCGTCGGGGGAACCCGTCCGGCCGGCGAGGCGCACGCCGAAGTGGTGGCGTTGCGCCGGGCCGGTGAGCTGAGCGTCGGCGGTACCGCAGTCGTCACGCTCGAGCCGTGCAATCACCACGGCAGAACCCCTCCGTGCGTTGATGCGCTGCTGGCCGCCGGGGTCGCACAGGTGGTCTACGCCGTCGACGACCCCAACCCGGACGCGGGGGGCGGGGCGGCACGATTGGCCGACGCGGGCGTGCAGGTGACCTCCGGGGTGCAGGCCACGGCCGTGAACACCGGGCCGCTTCGGGAGTGGCTGCACAAGCAACGCACCGGCCGGCCGCACGTCACCTGGAAGTACGCCACCAGCATCGACGGTCGCAGCGCGGCCGCGGACGGTTCCAGCCAGTGGATCACCAGCGAGGCGGCACGGGCCGACCTGCACCGTCGCCGAGCGGCAGCCGACGCCATCGTGGTCGGCACCGGCACCGTGCTCGTCGACGACCCCACACTTACCGCCCGGCTGCCCGACGGCACCCTGGCCGAACGTCAACCGCTGCGGGTGGTGGTGGGCCGGCGTGAGATCTCCGCAGACGCGCACGTGCTCAACGACGACTCGCGCACCATGGTGATCCGCACCCACGACCCGGCGGAGGTACTGCGGGCCCTCTCAGACCGCACCGACGTGCTGCTCGAGGGCGGCCCCACGCTGGCCGGGGCATTCCTGCGAGCGGGAGCGATCGACCGCATCCTGGCCTACGTGGCACCGATCCTGCTGGGCGGACCGGTCACCGCCGTCGACGATGTCGGCGTGCCCAACATTGCCCGGGCGCTGCGCTGGCGATTCGACACCATGGAGCAGATCGGACCCGATCTGCTGCTGAGTTTGGTGCCGCACTAGCGGTGGGCCCCGCTCACCGCGAGATGGCAGCCTCCGGCTCGGGCACTTCCGGATCCTCGGCGTGCACGTCGTTGCTGCCGATGAACAGTCCGAGCACCGCGCCGACCACACAGATGATGGCGGTGATCGCGAAGATCTCGCCGTACATCATGGCGAAGGCCAGCTTGGAGTTGGCCGCGGTTGCGGCCATTTTCTCGGCCAGGCTGCCGCCGGGCATCTTGGGCAGGCCGGCCAGAATCTGGTTGAACCGGTACAGGCCCCACGCCGACAGCGCGGCCATGCCGATCAGCATCCCCGTCATCCGGGCCACCACCACACCCGCCGCGGCGATACCGTGCTCCCGCGGCGGCACCACGCGCATCACCGCTGAGGTCAGCGGGCCGATCACCAGGCCCAAACCGAAACCGGCCAGCACCTGATCGGTGTGTGCCGCAGGAAGGCTCAGGCCGAGGACATCGTGGTGGTAGGCCGCCAGGTCCACCGGCCACTTCGAGATCAGCCAGTAGCCCCCGGCGGCGATGAGCAGCCCGACGAATGTCACCAGCCGGTCACCGACCGCGGTGGCTATCGCGCCGCCCACCACGGCGCCGATGGGCAGCGCGGCCAGGAACCACAGCAGCAGCATCGCCGCCTCGTTCTGGGTCTTGCCGAGCACGCCCTGGCCGAACAGTTCGACGTCGACCAGGGTGACCATCAGTGCGGCGCCGGCGCAGAGTGAGGAGCCCAAGGCGGCCAGAAACGGGCCCATCCGGGCGCCGGCCGGGTCGAGCAGCTTCGTCGGCGACTTGATCTCCCAGACCACGAAAGCCACGAGCGCGATCGCCGCAAACAACAGGTACGCCGCGCCGTGGTCGGGAAGCGCCTGCTTGGCACTGGGGTCGGGGTTGTATAGGCCGATCGTCAGCAGGCCCAGGATCACCGCCAGCAGCAGCCCGCCGACCACATCGACTCGCTCCCGGGGGCCGTCGGTGGATTGCGGGGGGAGACTGAAGTGGATCAACACCATGGCCAGCACGGTCAGCGGCACGTTGATCCAGAACACGTCTCGCCAGCTGGTCAGCGCCCAGACGATGAAGATGCCGTACAGCGGACCCAGCACACTGCCCAGTTCCTGGGCGCCGGCGATCCAGCCCAACACCGCCGACCGGCGGCGTTGTGCCCACAGGTCAGCGCCGAGGGCGAACGTCACCGGCAACAGCGCCCCGGCCGCCACGCCCTGGATGGTGCGGCCGATCACCAGCATCGACAGGTCGGTCGACAGTGCCGTCACCACCGATCCGATGGCGAATGTGGCCAGGCTGACCTGCAGCAGCAGTTTGCGGCCGAACCGGTCGGACGCACGGCCCAACAGCGGCATCGCAGCGATGTAGCCGAGCAGGTAGCAGGTGATGATCGGGGTCAGTTGCTGAACCTTGTTGATCGGGATGCCGACACCCGCCGGTTGCGGCGCCATGATGTCGCGCATGATCGTGACCACGACATAGGTGTCGAGGGCACCCAGCAGGACGGCGAGGCTACCTGCGCTGATCGCGAGCGTGCGGTTGACCCGCATTACGCTCCCGCCGGCTTCTCAATCGTGACCGGTGCGTTCCACTTCGACAGGGTCATCTGGATGGAGTTACCCGCGCTGGGGTTGAGCTGGGCCTGCACCAGCTGGTGGTCATCATCCTCGGAGATCCAGACCGTGGCCGGCGTCGGCGCGGTGGCCTTCAGCTGCGGCGCCAGGGCGTTCACCGCGTCGGCGGGCGCATTGCCGGTGACCCGGACGGCCTTCTGGCCGTTGATGGTGTCGCGACCGGCGGACTTCGCGTCGGCCAGGTTGGCCAGCATGTTGGCCAGGCCCTTCTCCGGGCTCAGGATCGCGGCCACGTCGTAGATCTTGTCCGCGGAGCCGAAGTTGTCGTAGTCATCACCGGTGATCGCCGCGTAGAGGTCGCCATCGATCACGACGAACTTGGCGTCGACCTCCGAGCCCAGCATCAGGATCTTCGCGCTGCCCTTGGCCGCGGTGGTCGGCTGGGTGGTCAGGTCACCCTCAAGGGTCTTGACCGGCAGGCTCTTGATCTGACCGGTCACCGAGAGCGCCAGGTGCGCGCTCTTGAGGTTGGCGGTGGTGGTGGCCGATTCCTTGACCAGCGTCGTCGCGTCCGGCAACGGTCCGCCGGCATCCTTGGACGAACAGCCCGCGAACAGCGCGGCGGCAGTGGTCGCGGTGGCCAGGGCGATGAGAAGTCTGCGCATGGGGGACATCGTATAGAGGCCGCCCGGTCGAGGTAGGGCAGCAGGGACTTTGCCTCATGGCGACGACCCACTGCGCCCGACTTCGTCGCGCTGGTGATCGTCGCTAGCCTGTTGTGATGTTCACCGGAATCGTCGAGGAGCTGGGCGAGCTGGTCGGCCGCGAGGACCTCGCCGACGCTGCGCGCCTGGTCATCTGTGGCCCCACCGTCACCTCCGACGCCCGCCACGGCGACTCGATCGCCGTCAATGGCGTGTGCCTCACCGTCGTCGATGTGCAGGCCGGCGGCCGGTTCAGCGCCGACGTGATGCGCGAGACGCTGGAGCGATCCAGCCTGGGATCGTTGCAGGTCGGAAGCCCGGTGAACCTGGAACGTGCGGCCGCTCTGAACAGCCGGCTGGGCGGCCACATCGTGCAGGGCCACGTCGACGGCACCGGGCAGGTCCTGTCCCGCACCCCCGGGCAGCACTGGGAAGTGGTGCGGATCGGGCTGCCGGCGTCGCTGGCGCGCTACGTGGTGGAAAAGGGCTCGATCACCGTCGACGGAACCTCGCTGACGGTCTCCGGACTGGGTGCCGACCCTGATGACTTCTTTGAAGTCTCGCTGATTCCGACCACCTTGGAACTGACCACGCTGGGCCGGGCGCCGGTCGGCACGGTGGTGAATCTCGAGGTGGACGTGATCGCCAAGTACGTCGAGAGACTGGTGACAAAGCCCACGGAATGAGTCCACGGGGCAAACCCTGGGTCCGGGGTGGTTCATACTGGATGGGCGGGTTGCGCCGACGGGGCGCTTTCCGACGGCGAAACCAAGGTGGCACAGATGACGAAGTTGGACACCGTCGAGCGGGCGGTTGCCGACATCGCGGCCGGCAAGGCCGTCGTCGTCATCGACGACGAAGACCGCGAGAATGAAGGCGATCTGATCTTCGCCGCCGAGAAGGCCACCCCCGAGTTGGTGGCGTTCATGGTCCGCTATACCTCTGGCTATCTGTGCGTCCCCCTGGACGGCGCCATCTGCGACCGGCTGGGTCTGCTGCCGATGTATGCGGTGAATCAGGACAAGCATGGCACCGCCTACACCGTCACCGTCGACGCGAAAAACAATGTCGGAACCGGGATTTCGGCTTCCGATCGGGCCACCACGATGCGTCTGCTGGCTGACCCGGGCAGTGTCGCCGACGACTTCACCCGCCCCGGCCACGTGGTGCCGTTGCGTGCCAAGGACGGCGGGGTGCTGCGCCGGCCGGGCCACACCGAAGCCGCGGTCGACCTGGCCCGGATGGCCGGCCTGCAGCCCGCCGGCGCGATCTGCGAGATCGTCAGCCAAAAGGACGAGGGCGCGATGGCCCAGACCGAAGAGCTGCGAGTCTTCGCCGACGAGCATGGCCTGGCCCTGATCTCCATCGCCGACATGATCGAGTGGCGGCGCAAGCACGAAAAGCACATCGAACGGGTCGCTGAAGCCCGCATCCCGACCCGTCACGGCGAGTTCCGGGCGGTCGGCTACACCAGCATCTACGAGGACGTCGAGCATGTCGCGCTGGTCCGCGGCGAGATCGCCGGGCCGAACAACGACGGCGACGACGTGCTCGTTCGCGTGCACTCGGAGTGCCTGACCGGCGATGTTTTCGGCTCGCGGCGCTGTGACTGTGGCCCGCAGCTGGACGCGGCACTGGCGATGGTCGCGCAGGAGGGCCGCGGGGTCGTGCTCTACATGCGTGGCCACGAGGGCCGCGGCATCGGGCTGCTGCACAAACTGCAGGCCTACCAGCTGCAGGACGCCGGCGACGACACCGTTGACGCCAACCTCAAACTGGGCTTGCCGGCCGACGCCCGCGACTACGGAATCGGGGCGCAGATCCTCACGGACCTCGGTGTCCGTTCGATGCGGCTGCTCACCAACAACCCGGCCAAGCGTGTCGGGCTGGACGGCTACGGGCTGCACATCATCGAGCGGGTGCCGCTGCCGGTGCGGGCCAACTCGGAGAACATCCGCTACCTGTTGACCAAGCGTGACCGGATGGGCCATGAACTGACCGGCTTGGAGGACTACGACGACTCTGCGCAGCTGCCGGACGAATTCGGCGGGGCGCTGTAGATGAGTCCAGCTGCAGGAGTGCCGGACATGCCGGCGCTCGACGCCTCTGATGTGCGTCTGGCGATCGTGGCCAGCACCTGGCACACCCGCATCTGTGATGCCCTGCTGGCCGGAGCCCGCAAGGTTGCCGCCGACGCAGGCATCGCCGAGCCGACGGTGGTGCGGGTGCTCGGGGCGATCGAGATCCCGGTGGTTGCGCAGGAAGTCGCCCGCAACCATGACGCTGTCGTTGCGCTGGGGGTCGTGATCCGCGGTGCGACACCGCATTTCGACTATGTGTGTGACGCAGTGACTCAGGGTCTGACCCGGGTCTCGCTGGACGCGGCGACGCCGGTGGCCAACGGCGTGCTCACCGTCAACGATGAGGCGCAGGCGCTGGACCGTGCTGGACTGGCCGATTCGACCGAAGACAAGGGTGCTCAGGCAGCTGCCGCGGCACTCAGTACGGCGCTGACCCTGCGCGAGCTTCGCGCCGCACTGTGACGTCCCCAGCCGGATCCCCGCGCTGGGATCTTCAGGTACGTCCGCGGTTGATGCGCCTTGGCGTATGGATCGTTGCCATCCTGATTGTGACCATCCACGTCGTGGTGAGTGTGTTGCTGACCATCCGCGCCAGCGGCGTGATCTTCCGTACCTATGACCGGGTGGCGGTCGTGGTGCTGGGCCTGATCGTGGCCGGCGCGCTGCTGCTGTTGACGCGGGCCCGCGTGCGGGCGGGCGAGTCCGGGGTATCGGTCCGCAATGCGCTTTCAGACCGGTTGATTCCCTGGTCCGACGTTGTCGGCGTGTCCTTCCCGCCGGGCAAGCGCTGGGCCCGGCTGGAGTTGCCCGACGACGAATACATTCCGTTGGTGGCCATCCAATCCGCCGATAAAGAGCACGCGGTACAGGCCATGCGGCAGCTGCGGGCCCTGGTCGCGCGCTACCGGCCTGCCCCACCGCCCGCCGGTTAGCCTTGTAGTCGTGCCAGACCCCGCGACCTATCGTCCGGCGCCCGGGTCCATTCCCGTCGCGCCCGGCGTCTACCGGTTCGTCGACCCGCACGGCCGGGTCATCTACGTGGGCAAGGCGAAAAGCCTGCGATCACGGCTGACGTCGTACTTCGCCGACATCGCCGGCCTGCACCCGCGGACCCGCCAAATGGTGACCACTGCCGCCAAGGTGGAGTGGACGGTGGTGGGCACCGAGGTCGAGGCTCTCCAGCTCGAATACAACTGGATCAAGGAGTTCGACCCACGGTTCAACGTCCGCTACCGCGACGACAAGACCTACCCCGTGTTGGCGGTCACGCTGAACGAGGAGTACCCGCGGCTGATGGTCTACCGCGGGCCGCGCCGCAAGGGCGTGCGCTACTTCGGGCCCTACTCCCATGCCTGGGCGATTCGCGAAACCTTGGACCTGCTGCTGCGGGTCTTTCCGGCCCGCACCTGTTCGGCGGGCGTGTTCAAGCGCCACCAGCAGATCGGCCGGCCTTGCCTGCTCGGCTACATCGGCAAGTGCTCTGCGCCGTGCGTGGGCCGGGTCAGCGCGCAGGAGCACCGGCGGATCGTGGACGACTTCTGCGACTTCCTGGCAGGCAAGACCGACCGGCTGGTCCGCAGTCTCGAGCAGCAGATGCTGGCCGCCTCCGACGAACTCGACTTCGAACGCGCCGCACGTCTGCGCGACGACGTCGCTGCCCTCAAACGCGCCCTGGAGAAGCAGGCCGTGGTGCTCGGCGACGGCACCGACGCCGATGTGGTGGCGTTCGCCGAGGACGAGCTGGAAGCGGCGGTTCAGGTGTTTCACGTGCGCGGTGGCCGGGTGCGCGGGCAGCGCGGTTGGATCGTCGAGAAGCCCGGCGACCCCGGCGATGCCGACAGCTCCCTGGGGCAACTGGTTGAGCAGTTCGTCACCCAGTTCTACGGGGACCAGGCCGAATTGGAAGGTGCGGCCGACGAGCCGACCAACCCGGTACCGCGCGAGGTGCTGGTGCCCTGCCTGCCGGCCAACGCCGACGAGCTGACCAGCTGGCTGTCTGAGCTGCGGGGCTCACGGGTCTCCCTGCGGGTGCCGCTGCGCGGCGATAAGCGGGTGCTGGCCGAGACGGTTGAGCGCAATGCCAAAGATGCCCTGCAGCAACACAAGATGAAGCGAGCCGGGGATTTCACGGCGAGATCCGCTGCGCTGCAGAACATTCAGGAGTCCCTGGGCCTGTCCGACGCTCCGTTGCGCATTGAGTGCGTCGACATCAGTCATGTGCAGGGCACCGACGTGGTCGGGTCGCTGGTGGTGTTCGAGGACGGCTTGCCCCGCAAGTCGGACTACCGTCATTTCGCGATTCGGGAGGCCGCCGGCGAGGGGCGCTCCGACGATGTGGCCTCGATCGCCGAAGTGACCCGTCGTCGGTTCCGTCGGCACCTGGATGCCGAAGTCCTGGCGCCCGAAGGAAAATCGCGTAAGTTCGCCTATCCACCCAACCTCTACGTGGTGGACGGCGGTGCACCGCAGGTCAATGCCGCAGCGGCGGTGCTGGCCGAGCTCGGCATCACCGACGTCGCGACCATCGGCCTGGCCAAAAGACTGGAGGAGGTGTGGGTGCCGTCCGAGCCGGACCCGATCATCCTGCCCCGGCAGAGCGAAGGGCTCTACCTGTTGCAGCGGATCAGGGACGAGGCGCACCGGTTCGCGATCACCTACCACCGAAGTAAGCGGTCCAAGCGGATGACCGAGTCGGTGCTGGATGCGGTGCCCGGGCTGGGCGAGCATCGACGCAAGGTGTTGATCTCCCATTTCGGTTCGGTGGCACGACTGAAAGGGGCTACCGTCGAGGAGCTCACCTCGATCCCGGGGATCGGCGCGGCGACCGCCGCGGCCGTCCTCGAGGCGCTGGGAGCCGACGGCGCGGCGGGCGCCGCTGAACAGCAACGGATGTCGGGATGACCACGGACTCACCGAAAGGCGTACGGGAGCGCGATGTCGCCGGCCCCGGAGACGGCGCCGGTATCGACGTTGTCCTGGTTACCGGGCTGTCCGGTGCGGGCCGCGGCACCGCGGCGAAAGTCCTGGAGGACTTGGGCTGGTACGTCGCCGACAACCTGCCACCCGACCTGATCACCCGCATGGTGGATCTGGGGCTGGCGGCCGGTTCCCGGATCACCCAGCTGGCGGTCGTGATGGATGTGCGCTCGGCGGGTTTCACCGGCGATCTGGACTCGGTGCGCACCGAATTGGCCACGCGTGGCATCAACCCGCGTGTGTTGTTCATGGAGGCCAGCGACGACGTACTGATTCGGCGTTACGAGCACAACCGTCGCAGCCACCCCCTGCAGGGGCAGCAGACCCTCACCGAGGGCATCGCCGCCGAGCGGATCATGCTGGCGCCGGTGCGCGCGGTCGCCGACCTCGTCATCGATACCTCGGTGCTCAGCGTGCGCGAGCTGCGGGAGAGTATCGAGGAAATGTTCGGCGGCGACGCCGTCATCGCTCCCACGTCCATCACGGTCGAGTCCTTCGGTTTCAAGTACGGCTTGCCGATGGACGCCGACATGGTCATGGACGTGCGCTTCCTGCCCAACCCGCATTGGGTCGACGAACTGCGCCCGCACACCGGGCAGCATCCGGCGGTGCGCGACTACGTGCTGAGCCAGCCCGGCGCCGACGAGTTCCTGGCCGGCTACCACCGGCTGTTGGCCCTGGTGGTCAGCGGCTATCGGCGAGAGGGAAAGCGGTACATGACGCTGGCCATCGGGTGCACCGGCGGCAAGCACCGCAGCGTGGCCATCGCCGAGGCGTTGGCGCAACTGTTGGATGCCCAAGACGACAACGACGAGCTGTCGGTGCGAGTGCTGCACCGGGATCTGGGCCGCGAATGAGCGTTGAGCCCGCGCATGGCAATCCGAGCATCGTCGCGCTCGGTGGTGGGCACGGCCTGTACGCGACGCTGTCGGCTGCCCGCCGGCTGACCCCGCACGTCACCGCGGTGGTGACCGTTGCCGACGACGGTGGCTCCTCAGGCCGGTTGCGCGGTGAGCTCGACGTGGTGCCGCCCGGGGACCTACGGATGGCACTGGCGGCGCTGGCCTCGGACACCCCGAAGGGCCAGCTGTGGGCGACCATCTTGCAGCACCGCTTCGGTGGCAGCGGCGCGCTTGCGGGGCATCCGATCGGCAACCTGCTGCTGGCCGGCCTCAACGAAGTGCTGGCCGACCCGGTGGCCGCACTCGACGAGCTTGGCCGGATGCTCGGGGTCAAGGGGCGGGTGCTGCCGATATGCCCGATCGCGCTGCAGATCGAAGCCGACGTGTCCGGTCTGGAAGCCGATCCGCGACTATTCCGGGTGATCCGGGGCCAGGTGGCCATCGCGACCACCCCGGGAAAGGTGCGTCGGGTGCGGCTGTTGCCGGGCAATCCGCCGGCCACTCGCCAAGCGGTGGACGCCATCATGTCCGCGGATCTGGTGGTGCTCGGCCCGGGCTCGTGGTTCACCAGTGTGATCCCGCACCTGTTGGTGCCGGGTCTGGCCTCGGCGTTGCAGAACACCACGGCCCGCCGCGCTCTGGTGCTCAACCTGGTGGCCGAGCCGGGGGAGACCGCGGGATTCTCCGTGGAGCGTCACCTGCACGTATTGGCTCAACACGCGCCCGATTTCACGGTGGACCACATCATCATCGATGCAGGCCGGGTGCCCAGCGAACGCGAGCGCGAGCAGCTGCGGCGTGCCGCCACGTTGTTCGCTGCCGAGGTTCGGTTCGTGGACGTGGCCCGACCTGGTACACCTTTACATGACCCAGGAAAGTTGGCGGCGGCGCTGGACGGGGTTCGGAGCATCGACGCATCGACGTTGACCGTTCCGACACCGGTCGCGACGCATGCCGAGGGCGGGGGCCGGCAATCCGGCGTGAGTGGGCCGAGTGGACTCGGGCCGGGAGGTGACAAGTCGTGGCGATGACGGCCGAAGTCAAGGACGAGCTGAGCCGTCTCGTGGTCAGTTCGGTGAGTGCGCGCCGCGCCGAGGTCGCGGCACTGCTGCGCTTCGCCGGCGGACTGCACATCGTGGCCGGTCGGGTCGTGGTCGAAGCCGAGGTGGACCTGGGGGTCATCGCGCGGCGGCTGCGCAAGGACATCTTCGACCTGTACGGCTACAACGCGATCGTGCATGTGCTGACGGCCAGCGGGATGCGCAAGAGCACCCGTTACGTGTTGCGCGTGACGAAGGACGGCGAAGCCCTGGCTCGTCAGACCGGGCTGTTGGACCTGCGCGGGCGCCCGGTGCGGGGCCTGCCCGCCCAGGTCGTCGGCGGCAGTGTCGGTGACGCCGAAGCTGCTTGGCGGGGAGCGTTTTTGGCGCACGGTTCCCTCACCGAACCGGGGCGCTCGTCGGCTCTGGAGATCGGCTGCCCTGGTCCGGAGGCCGCCCTGGCGCTGGTCGGCGCGGCGCGCCGGCTCGGGGTCAGTGCCAAGGCCCGCGAGGTGCGGGGCGCGGACCGGGTGGTGGTGCGCGACGGCGAGGCGATCGGGGCGCTGCTGACCCGAATGGGTGCCCAAGACACCAGGCTGGTCTGGGAGGAGCGCCGGATCCGCCGCGAGGTGCGGGCGACCGCCAACCGGCTGGCCAACTTCGACGACGCCAACCTGCGCCGCTCCGCGCGGGCGGCCGTGGCGGCGGCGGCGCGGGTGGAACGTGCACTGGCCATCCTCGGCGACACCGTGCCCGATCATCTGGCCTCGGCCGGCAAGCTGCGAGTCGAGCATCGGCAGGCTTCCCTGGAGGAGCTGGGCCGGCTGGCTGACCCACCGATGACCAAAGACGCGGTGGCAGGACGCATTCGGCGGCTGTTGTCGATGGCCGACCGCAAGGCCAAGCAGGACGGCATTCCCGACACCGAGTCGGCGGTCACCCCGGAGCTGCTCGAAGACGCCTAGCGGTGGGCTTATCCCCAGTTGGGGGTTGATCCACAGGGTGGCTTTTCCTGGGCCGTCTTCCGGTGTTGTTGTCGGGGGTGGTTTTTAGCGTCGGGGTATGGCAACAGCACTGGGTGCGGCAGCGGCGCGGGAGCAGGTCTGCGCTGCTCTTGATGCCATTGACACCGCCCATGCGGTGTTGCGGTCGACCGCGACGGATCTGGTGGGCAACACCTTTCGCATCGAGGTCGCCGACCGGCTAGAAACCCAAGACCGCGTCAACCGCGGCCTGATGTACCGGATCTTCGGCGAACTCGCCGACCCGCCCGACGGCTGCGGTTCGATTGCCGAAGCACGGGCATCCCTGTGGAAACGCTTGCGGATCACCCCACGCGAGATCACCCGCCGCTGCCGTTTGGCCGCCCGCATCCGGCCCCGCCGCTGCCTGACCGGTGCCCCGATCCCACCCGAACTCCCAGCCCTAGCCACCTCCATCGAATCCGGTTCGATTGGGGAGGACCACATCCGCGCGATCTGCCAAGCCATCGACATCCTGCCGGGATCGGTCACCCCGCCCCAGATCGCGCAGGCAGAGGCCGCCCTGGTCTCCCACGCCAGCAGAGTCGACGCCGGGGTGCTCACCAAGATCGGGCAACGCATCGCCGATCACCTCAACCCCGATGGGCTGTTCAGCGACCGCGACCGCGCACGACGCCGCGCCCTGACACTGGGCCGCCAAGGCCCCGACGGCATGTCCAAACTCACCGGCCTCCTAGACCCCCAAACCCGCGCCTACTTCGAAGCAGTTGCGGCCGCCGTACGCCCCGGACGACACAACCCCGATCCCACCGCCCCGGCCGCCGGCGATGACCGCACCACAGCGCAGCGCTGCCACGACGCCCTGCGCCTAGCCCTATCGACCGCCATCGCCTCGGGAAAACTCGGCACCCACCGCGGCCACCCCGTCACCGTCGTGGTCACCACCACCTTGGCCGAACTCAACCAAGCCGCCCACGCCGCCACCGACCCCACCATCGCCATGCCACCACCAGCACTGACCGGCGGCGGCTCCCGACTGCCCATGCGCGACCTGATCGCCATGGCCGCCCAATCGATTCACTACCTCGCCGTCTTCGACGACCACACCACACGACCCCTGTACCTCGGCCGACAAAAACGCATCGCCACCGCCGACCAACGCCTCATCTGCCACGCCCGCGACCGCGGCTGCACCCGACCCAACTGCCTCGAACCGGGCTATCACTGCGAAGTGCACCACGCCAAACCCTGGGCACACGGCGGCCACACCAACGCCGACGAACTGTTCTTCGCCTGCGGCTGCGACCACACCGACACCACCGACGGCCACCAACACACCACCATCACCACCACCGGCCGCCTCAGCTGGACCGACGGCACCGCACCACCCCAAATCAACCACGCCCACCACCCCGAAGAACTCCTGCAAGGAGACCCCGACCCACCCGAATGACCGTCGCACGCCTGCACAGACCGCTATAACAGAACGGGCACACGGCAGGGAGTGAGGGCAATATGGGGTTCATCAAACCGTCGGTTCCCGACGTCGACCCCGAAACGTGGCGCGCCACCCCGTGGCCGAGGCGGATCCAGGTCTGCAGCAGGCACTGGGCCGAAGAGGGTTTCGGCACCCCGTCCGGGGTCTACCTGATCTACCTGATCAAGATCGCGGCCTACGCCGCAGGCGCGGCGGCAGTCATCGCATTGACCCCGGGCCTGGGCGAGCTCGGGCGCATCGCCGACTGGTGGACCCAGCCGATCGTTTATCAGAAGCTCGTCGTCTTCAGCCTGCTGTTCGAAATCCTGGGCTTGGGCTGTGGATCCGGTCCGTTGACCGCCCGGTTCTGGCCGCCCATCGGTGGTGTCTTGTACTGGTTGCGGCCCAACACAATCCGATTGCCGCCCTGGCCCGGCAAGGTCCCGTTCACCCGCGGCGATTCCCGCACCGTGATCGATATCGCGCTGTATGCCGCGGTGCTGGGCTCCGGTGTCTGGGCATTGCTGTCACCGGGTCAGGGCGATCCCGCCCCGGTAGGTCTGTTGGACCCGATGGTGGTGGCGCCGATGGCCGTCGCACTGGTTCTGCTGGGCCTGCGGGACAAGACGATCTTCCTGGCCGCCCGCGCCGAGCACTACGGGTTGACGTTGCTCGTCTTCTTCTTCCCCTACGTCGACCAGATGGCCGCGTTCAAACTCATCATCCTCGGGCTGTGGTGGGGTGCGGCCACCTCCAAGCTCAACCACCACTTTCCCTATGTCGTCGCGGTGATGACGAGCAACAACGCCCTGCTGCGCTCCAAGATCTTCACCGGCCTCAAACACCTGATGTACCGCGATCACGTCAACGACCTGCGGCCCACCCGGATCCCGCAGTTGATGGCACACGTCGGCGGCACCACCGCCGAGTTCGTCGTGCCGGCGCTACTGGTGCTCGTCGCCGGCGATCATCCGTGGCGATGGTTCTTGATCGCGTTCATGGTGATCTTTCACCTCAACATCTTGTCCAACCTCCCGATGGGAGTCCCGTTGGAATGGAATGTGTTCTTCCTCTTCTCACTGTTCTTCCTATTCGGACAACACCCCGAAGTCAGCGTCTATGACCTGCGGTCGCCGCTGTTGATGGCCATCCTGTTCACCGGGCTCATCGTGATCCCGGTGGCCGGAAACATGTTTCCGCAGCAGATTTCGTTCCTGCCGGCCATGCGCTATTACGCCGGGAACTGGGCGGCCAGCTTCTGGTGCTTCCGCAACGGCGCCGAGGACATCGTGGAGGCCAACGTGGTCAAGAGCTCGGCACTGGTCATCAACCAGTTGGCGAAGTTCTATGACCAGTCCACCGCCGACCTGGTCGCCGACAAAGTCCCCGGGGCATTCCGAGCCATGCACCTGCAGGGCCGGGCACTGAACGGCCTGCTGCCCCGAGCGCTCGACAATGTCGCCGACTACAACATCCGTGACGGCGAAATCATCGCCGGTCCGCTGATCGGGTGGAACTTCGGCGAAGGTCACCTCCACAACGAGCAGCTGCTCGCGGCCGTGCAGCGCCGCTGCCACTTCGCCGAGGGCGACCTGCGGGTGATCGTGCTCGAAGGTCAACCCATCCACCGGAAAGAGCAGGCCTACCGGATTGTCGACGCCAAATCCGGGCTGATCGAAGCCGGTTACGTGGCCGTGGCCGACATGCTCAGCCGCCAGCCCTGGCCCGAACCCGGTGACGACCTGCCCGTCCGCCGTACCGAGGGGCCTGTGGGCTCGGTCACGCGCTAGACGAAATGGCGGGCGTCTGCCTTCGCCCGGCTTCGCCGCGCTCGCAACGCCCGCTAGGCTGACGGCCGAGTACACCAGCAACTTCGTAACACGAGGAGAGACCAGTGACGGTCCGGGTAGGCGTGAACGGCTTCGGCCGCATCGGGCGGAACTTCTTCAGGGCATTGGACGCACAGAAAGCTCTGGGCAACAACACCGACATCGAGATCGTCGCGGTCAACGACCTGACCGACAACGCCAGCCTGGCGCACCTGCTGAAGTTCGACTCGATCCTGGGCCGGCTGCCCCACGACGTCAGCCTCGAAGGCGACGACACCATCGTCGTCGGCAACACCAAGATCAAGGCCCTCGAGGTCAAGGAAGGCCCGGCGGCCCTGCCCTGGGGTGACCTGGGTGTCGACGTCGTCGTCGAGTCCACCGGCATCTTCACCAACGCTGCCAAGGCCAAGGGCCACCTGGACGCCGGAGCCAAGAAGGTCATCATCTCGGCGCCGGCCACCGACGAGGACATCACCATCGTGCTGGGCGTCAACGACGACAAGTACGACGGCAGCCAGAACATCATCTCCAACGCGTCGTGCACCACGAACTGCCTCGGCCCGCTGGCCAAGGTGCTCAACGACGAGTTCGGCATCGTCAAGGGCCTGATGACCACCATCCACGCCTACACCCAGGACCAGAACCTGCAGGACGGCCCGCACAGCGACCTGCGTCGCGCCCGCGCCGCCGCGGTCAACATCGTGCCCACCGGCACCGGCGCCGCCAAGGCGATCGGCCTGGTGCTTCCCGAGCTGAAGGGCAAGCTGGACGGTTACGCGCTGCGGGTGCCGATCCCCACCGGCTCGGTCACCGACCTGACCGCCGAGCTGAGCAAGTCGGCGTCGGTTGCAGACATCAACGCCGCCATGAAGGCCGCCGCCGAGGGGCCGATGAAGGGCATCCTGAAGTACTACGACGCCCCGATCGTGTCGAGCGACATCGTCACCGACCCGCACTCGTCGCTGTATGACTCCGGGCTGACCAAGGTCATCGACAACCAGGCCAAGGTGGTCTCCTGGTACGACAACGAGTGGGGCTACTCCAACCGTCTGGTCGACCTGATCGCTCTCGTCGGCAAGTCGCTGTAACGCGATCGTGGCCGTCAAGTCAGTTGAAGACCTGATCGCCGAGGGTGTTTCGGGTCGGGGCGTGCTGGTGCGCTCCGACCTGAACGTCCCGCTCGACGATGGAAAGATCACCGACCTGGGCCGGATCACCGCATCGGTGCCCACGCTGCGCGCGTTGGTCGACGCCGGCGCCAAGGTCGTAGTGACAGCCCACCTGGGCCGGCCCAAGGACGGTCCGGACCCCAAACTGTCGCTAGCACCGGTTGCGGCCGCGCTCGGCGAGCAGTTGGGCCGGCATGTCCAGCTGGCCGGTGACGTGGTCGGCACCGACGCCCTGGCCCGCGCCGAAGGCCTGACCGACGGCGACGTGCTGCTGCTGGAGAACATCCGCTTCGACGCGCGGGAGACCAGCAAGGACGACAACGAGCGCCTGGCTCTGGCCCGGGCGCTGGCCGAGCTGGTCGCCGCGCCGGACGGTTCGCCGGGGGCGTTCGTCTCCGACGGATTCGGTGTGGTGCACCGCAAGCAGGCCTCCGTCTACGACGTCGCCACGCTGCTCCCGTCGTATGCCGGAACGCTGGTCGCCGCGGAGATCCAGGTACTGCAGCAGCTGACCGAGTCCACCGAGCGGCCCTACGCCGTGGTGCTGGGCGGGTCGAAGGTCTCCGACAAGCTGGGCGTGATCAAGTCGCTGGCAACCAAGGCCGATTCCATCGTGATCGGCGGCGGCATGTGCTTCACCTTCCTGGCCGCCCAAGGCCTCGAGGTCGGAACCTCGCTGCTGGAAGCCGACATGGTGGACACCTGCCGGCAGCTGCTCGATGACTACGCCGACGTGCTGCGGCTGCCGGTGGACATCGTCGTCGCCGACAAGTTCGACGCCGCCGCCACCGGTGAGGTGGTCGCGGCGGACGCCATCCCGGACGGCAAGATGGGCCTGGATATCGGCCCGGGTTCGGTGGAGCGGTTCGCCGCGCTACTGGGCAATGCCAAGACCATCTTCTGGAACGGGCCGATGGGCGTGTTCGAGTTCCCGGCCTTCGAGGCCGGCACCAGGGGAGTGGCCGAGGCGATCGCGGCGGCCACCTCCAAGGGCGCGTTCAGCGTCGTCGGCGGGGGCGACTCTGCCGCGGCGGTACGGGCTCTGGGATTGCCGGAGGACGGTTTCTCGCACATCTCCACCGGCGGCGGGGCGTCCTTGGAATACCTTGAGGGCAAAGCACTGCCGGGCCTGCAGGTCTTGGAAACCGGAGGAGCGTCATGAGTCGTAAGCCGCTGATCGCCGGCAACTGGAAGATGAACCTCAACCACTTTGAGGCCATCGCCCTGGTGCAGAAGGTGGCATTCGCGCTGCCGGACAAGTACTTCGACAAGGTCGATGTCACGGTGCTGCCACCGTTCACCGACCTGCGCAGCGTGCAGACCCTGGTCGATGGGGACAAGCTTCGGCTGACCTTCGGCGCCCAGGACGTCTCGCAGCACGACGCGGGCGCCTACACCGGCGAGATCAGCGGGGCGTTCCTGGCCAAGCTGGGCTGCACCTTCGTCGTCGTCGGACACTCCGAACGGCGCAGCTACCACGGTGAGGACGACGCGCTGGTCGCCGCAAAGGCCGGCGCCGCACTCAAGCACGGCCTGACCCCGATCATCTGCATCGGTGAGCACCTGGAGATCCGGGAGGCCGGCAGCCACGTCGAGCACTGCCTGGAGCAGTTGCGCGGCTCCCTGGCCGGCTTGAGCGCCGAGCAGATCGGTGCGAGCGTCATCGCCTATGAACCGGTGTGGGCCATCGGTACCGGCCGGGTGGCCGGTGCGGCGGACGCGCAGGAAGTGTGTGCGGCCGTGCGGGCCGAGCTGGGCAAGCTCGCCTCGCCCAAGATCGCCGACACGGTCCGGGTGCTCTACGGCGGCTCGGTCAACGCCAAGAACGTCGGCGAACTGATCGGTCAGCCCGACGTGGATGGCGGCCTGGTCGGCGGAGCGTCGCTCGACGGTGAGCAGTTCGCGATGCTGGCGGCGCTGGCAGCCGGCGGGCCCCTCCCTTGACCCGGCGCCGGGTCCGGCCCAGGGCGAACGGTAGGGTAGCGGCATGATCTTGACGCTGCAGATTCTCTTGGTGATCACCAGCCTGCTGGTGATTCTGCTGGTGCTGCTGCACCGCGCCAAGGGTGGCGGCCTGTCGACCCTGTTCGGTGGCGGTGTGCAGTCCAGCCTGTCCGGCTCGACTGTGGTCGAGAAGAACCTGGACCGGCTGACCTATTTCGTCATCGCCATCTGGTTGATCTCCATCATCGCCGTCGGCCTGCTGATCAAGTACCAGTAAGCCGGGCGGGCCGCCTCACGCGGCTGTCCTCGAGATTGCATTGATGCAGGCTTTTCCTCGGATTTTCCTGCGTCAGTGCAATCTCGCGGCTCGATGAGCCCACCTCGGCTCAGCGCACCACCCGGTTGCGCATGGCGTTGAACATGCCGCGCACCGCATTCTCGGTCGCCGCCAATGGTGACATCGCCGTCTCGCCGACTTCGACCAGGTAGTCGATCCGGTTGACGATGGCCTCCACCGGCTCGATCAGCGTGACCAGGCGGCGGGCCAGATCGTCCAGGCTGGCCATGGTCTCCTCAAGATGGTCCAGGCCGCCGCCCAGGCGCTCGATCGTGGTGTTGAGGTTGGCCAAGGAACTGTTGAGCTCATTCATGGTGCCGCCCAGACCGCCCAGGACATCCTCGAGCTGCCCGACCGTCACGTCGGCGTTCAGCGCCGCCTGAGCCAAGGTCTTGAGCCGCTTACGTTCCGTGCCGGTGCCTGAGCTTCTGTCTGCCATAGCGCTCATTATGACGTGCGCATTAGCCGGGCAGTTGAGATGCCGCGGCCTCGTCGAGCAGCCACACCGTCTGCTCGCGCCCGGTGGCTCCGGCGGCGGGCACCGTAATCGGGTCGGCGCCACCGACGGCGGCGGCGACCGCCTCGGCCTTGGCCTCACCGGCCACCACCAGCCACACCTCGCGGGAACGCCGGATTGCGGGCAGTGTCAGCGTGATTCGGCGCGGGGGAGGCTTGGGCGAGTCGGGTACCCCGACCACCAGCCGGGTGGTTTCGCGGACGGCCGCGGTGTCGGGAAACAGTGAGTTGACGTGGCCCTCGCCGCCCATGCCCAGCAGGTGCACGTCGAAGTCCGGCGCGGGCTGGCCCGGCTCGGCGTTGGCCGCCAGCACCTCTTGGTAGGCCTGCGCGGCGGCGTCGAGGTCGTCGCCGTATTCCCCGTCGCTGGCCGGCATGGAGTGCACGTTGGCAGCCGGGATGTCGATGCGGCCCAACAGCGCTTCGCGCGCCTGCTTGTCGTTGCGGTCGGCGTCGTCCGCCGGGACGAAGCGGTCGTCACCGAAGAACAGATGCACCTTTGTCCAGTCGATCCGCGCGGCGTGCTCGCCGAGGCGATGCAGCAACGCGATGCCGGTACCGCCGCCGGTTAGCACGACTAACGCCCGGCCCCGGGCGGCGATGGCCGATTCGACGGCACCGGCCAGCCGGTCACCGGCAGCGGCGACCAGTGCGTCGGCATCGGGGTAGGTCGCAACGATCACAGATACTCCACTTCTTCCAGGCCCGTCAGCGCGGCGCCGTAAATGACGTCGGCATCGAGCCGGCGCAGATCTTCAGCCAGACACTCCGCGGTCACCCGGCGGGGCAGCGGCACCAGGCCCGCGGGCCTTCCGGTGCGGCTCAACGTGGCGGTGACCCCGTCCTGGGGCCGGCTCAGCGCCACGGTCTCGCTGTCGCGGGTCAATTCGATCTTCAATTCGCCGACCGCACGCCGCACCGGGCCGTCGATGCGACTCGCCAGCCAGCCGGCCAGGATGTCCAGGGCCGGCTCGGTTGCCAGCCCGGAGACCACCGCCGAGCGAATCGGCTCGTACGGCGGCTGATCCAGCGCGGAGGCGAGCAGCGCCCGCCAGTAGGTGATGCGACTCCATGACAGGTCGGTGTCGCCGGCGGTGTAGCCGTCTCTGCGGCTGTTGATCGCTGCCCGCGGATCGGGGGCGTTGGTGGCGTCGGTGATCCGCCGCAACGCCAGCGCCCCGATCGGGTCGGTGGCCGGCGCTGCGGGCGCGACATCGGGCCACCAGGCGACCACCGGGATATCGGGCAGCAGGAAGGGCACGACGACCGCGTCAGCATGGCCGGCCAGCGGGCCGTACAGCCGCAGCACCACCACCTCGCTGGCGCCGGCATCGCCGAACATCCGCACTTCGGCATCCAAACGGGACTCACCGGCATCGGGGTCTCCGCTGACCACCGCAATCACCCGGCTCGGGTGTTCTTGGCTGGCGATGTTGGCCGCCGCGATGGACTCATCGAGCAGGGCGTCGGTTTCCAGCGCGATGATCAGCGTCAGCACCCGGCCCGTCGTCGCCGCACCGACCTGCTCGCGGATCGCGTTGAGCTTCTTGTTGATCGCGGTGGTGGTGGTGTTCGGCAATTCGATAATCATGGGCGCCGCCATTCCCGGCCGGAACGCGTGAGCATCTCAAACGCCGACTGCGGCCCCCAACTTCCGGCCACATACGGCTCGGGCTTGCCGTGCTCGGCCCAGTTCTCGAGCACCGGATCGAGGATCTCCCAAGACAATTCGACTTCGGCGTTGACCGGGAACAGGGAGGGCTCACCCAACAGCACATCGAGGATCAGCCGCTCGTAGGCCTCCGGCGAATCCTCGGAGAACGCCGATCCGTAGGAGAAGTCCATGTTGACGTCGCGGACCTCCATCAGGTGCCCGGGCACCTTGGAGCCGAACCGCAGCGTGATCCCCTCGTCGGGCTGCACCCGGATCACCAGGGCGTTCTTGCCCAGTTCGTCGGTCATGGTGTCGTCGAAGGGCAGGTGCGGTGCGCGCTTGAATACCAGCGCGATCTCGGTCACCCGCCGTCCCAGGCGCTTGCCGGTACGCAGGTAGAACGGCACGCCCGCCCAGCGCCTCGTGTCGACCTCCAGGGTGATTGCCGCAAAGGTCTCGGTCCGCGAATCGTGGGCGAATCCCTCCTCGTCGAGCAGTCCCACGACGTGCTCGCCGCCCTGCCATCCGGCCGCGTACTGGCCGCGGGAGGTGGTCTCATCCAGTGGCTGCGCCAGCCGAGTGGCCGAGAGCACCTTGATCTTCTCGGCCTGCAGTTCGGCGGGGGAGAAGTTCACCGGCTCCTCCATCGCGGTGAGCGCCAGCAACTGCAGCAGGTGGTTCTGGATCACGTCCCGGGCCGCGCCGATGCCGTCGTAGTAGCCGGCGCGCCCGCCCAAGCCGATGTCCTCGGCCATGGTGATCTGCACGTGGTCGACGTAGTGGGCGTTCCAGATCGGGTCGAACAACTGGTTGGCGAAGCGCAGCGCCAGGATGTTCTGGACGGTCTCCTTGCCCAGGTAGTGGTCGATCCGGAACACCGACTCCTCGGGGAACACGCTGTTGACCACGCCGTTGAGTTCGACCGCGCTGGTCAGGTCGTGACCGAACGGCTTCTCGATCACCACCCGGCTCCACCGGCCATCGCGCGGCCGGGCCAGTCCGGTGGAGTGCAGCTTCTCGCAGACCACCGGGAACGCACCGGGCGGGATCGACAGGTAGAAGGCGTGATTGCCGCCGGTGCCGCGCTCGGCGTCGAGCTCCTCGAGGGTCTTTGCCAACCGGGCGAAAGCCTCATCGTCATCGAATGTGCCGGTGACGAAACGGAACCCGGACGCCAGCCGGTCCCACACCACCTGACGGAACGGGGTCCGGGCGTGCTCTTTGACGGCCTGGTAGACCACATCGGCGAAGTCCTCGTCGGCCCAATCCCGGCGGGCGAACCCGACCAGCGCAAAGGTCGCCGGCAGCAACCCGCGGTTGGCCAGGTCGTAGATGGCCGGCATGAGCTTGCGCCGGGCCAGGTCGCCGGTGACCCCGAAAATCACCACGCCACAGGGGCCGGCGATGCGGGGCAGGCGTTTGTCTCGCTTGTCTCGCAGCGGGTTCTGCCACCCCGAGGGGGTGTTTCGCGCTGCCCCGGCGCCGGCCATCAGATCACTTGGCCTCTTCGAGCTGGGTTGCCGTGGCGTCCAACAGTTCGCCCCAGGACGCTTCGAACTTCTCGACGCCCTCGTTCTCCAGCACCAAGAACACATCGGTCAGGTCGATGCCCACCGCCGCGAGTTGGTCGAAGACCTGCTGGGATGCCGCCGCGGTGCCGGCGATGGTGTCACCGGTGATGTCCCCGTGGTCGGCGACCGCGTCCAACGTCGGTTCCGGCATGGTGTTGACGGTGTGGGCCGCGACCAGCTCGGTGACGTACAGGGTGTCCGGATAGTCGGGGTTCTTGACCCCGGTCGAGGCCCACAACGGGCGCTGCACCCGCGCACCGTCGGCCGTCAGCGCGGCGAAGCGCTCACCGCCGAAGACCTCTTCGTAGGCCGCGTAGGCCAGCCGGGCGTTGGCGAGACCGGCCTTGCCGCGCAGCGCCACGGCCTCGGCCGAGCCGATCTTCTCCAGCCGGGCGTCGATCTCGGTGTCCACCCGGGAAACGAAGAACGATGCCACCGAGTGGATCTTGGCCAGGTCGTGTCCGGCGGCCTTGGCGGCCTCCAGACCGGCCAGGTAGGCGTCCATCACCTCGCGGTGCCGCTCGACGGAGAAGATCAGCGTGACATTGACCGAAATCCCTTCGGCCAGTACAGCGGTGATGGCCGGCAGGCCCGCCTTGGTGGCCGGAATCTTGATGAACAGGTTGGGCCGGTCGACGATCTTCCACAGCTCGACGGCCTGGGCCACGGTCTTGTCGGTGTCGTGGGCCAGCCGCGGGTCGACCTCGATCGACACCCGACCGTCCACACCGTCGGTCGCCTCCCACGCCGCGGACAGCACGTCGCAGGCGTTGCGCACGTCGTCGGTGGTGACGGTGCGGATCACCGCGTCCACATCGGCGCCGCGAGCGGCCAGCTCGGCCAGCTGCTTGTCGTAGGCGTGACCCTTCTCCAGCGCCTTCTGGAAGATGGTCGGGTTAGTGGTCACCCCGACCACACTGCGGGTGGCGACAAGGTCGGCCAGGTTGCCCGACGTGAGTCGGTCGCGGGACAGATCATCGAGCCACACCGACACGCCTGCGGCGCTGAGAGCGGCAAGCTTGGGATTCTGAGTCATGTTGCGCTCCTTCTCAATCGGTTTCGATTGACGTCAGTTTTCCAGTGTTCTTTCGGCGGCGGCGACGACCGCTTCCGCGGTCAGACCGAACTCACGGAACAGCGTTTGGTAGTCGGCGGATTCGCCGTAGTGCTCGATCGACACGATCTCGCCGGTGTCGCCGACGATCTTGTGCCAGCACTGTGCGATACCGGCTTCAACGGCCACCCGAGCAGACACCGACGGCGGCAGCACTGCATCGCGGTAGTCGGCCGGCTGCGACTCGAACCACTCCAGACACGTCATCGACACCACGCGGGCGTTGATGTCCTTGTCCGCCAAGAGTTTCTGCGCTTCGACCGCGAGCTGCACCTCAGAACCGGTGGCGATCAGCACCACGTCGGGGTCCTCGGTGCCAGCGGCTTCGAGACCGCCCAGCACGTAGCCTCCGCGGGCAACACCTTCGGCGTCGGTGCCCTCGATGATCGGTACATTCTGCCGGGTCAGGATCAGTCCGACCGGACCGCTGCTCGCGCCGCGGGCCAGTACCGTCCGCCAGGCGTAGGCCGTCTCATTGGCGTCCGCCGGTCGCACCACCGACAGGCGGGGGATGGCCCGCAACGCCGCCAGGTGCTCGATCGGCTGGTGCGTCGGACCGTCTTCGCCGAGCCCGATCGAGTCGTGCGTCCACACGTAGATCGGGTCGATGTCCATCAGCGCCGCCAATCGCACCGCGGGCCGCATGTAGTCGGAGAACTGCAGGAACGTACCGCCGTAGGCGCGGGTGGGCCCATGCAGCACGATGCCGGACAGGATCGAGCCCATCGCGTGCTCGCGGATCCCGAAGTGCAGGGTGCGGCCGTAGGGGTCGGCGGTGTACTCACCGGTGGAGATCGACGCCGGCCCGAACGACTTGACACCGTCCATGGTGGTGTTGTTGCTGCCCGCCAGATCGGCTGAGCCGCCCCACAATTCAGGAAGCTTGGCGCCCACTGCGTTGAGCACCTTGCCGGATGCGGCGCGGGTGGCAACGGCCTTCGAGCCGGGCTCCCAGTACGGCAGCTCGGCGTCCCAGCCCTCGGGCAGTTCACCGGCGATCAGCCGGTCCAGCAGCGCCTTGCGCTCCGGCTCGCGGGCCGCCCAGGACTCGAACTGCTCTTGCCAGTCGGCGTGGGCCTGCTTGCCGCGTGCCACCAGTCCGCGGGTGTGGGTGATCACGTCTTCACGGACCTCGAACGCCTTGTCCGGGTCGAAGCCGAGTGCGGACTTGGTGGCGGCCACTTCGTCGCCGCCGAGCGCCGAACCGTGGATGGCGCCGGTGTTCATCTTGCCCGGCGACGGGTAGCCGATGATCGTGCGCAGCGAGATGAACGACGGCTTGTCGGTGACGGCCTTCGCGTTTGCGATGGCCTCCTCGATGCCGGTCACGTTCTCGCCGCCCTCGACCTCCTGGACGTGCCAACCGTAGGACCGGTAGCGGGCCGCGGTGTCCTCGCAGAGGGCGATCGCGGTGTCGTCCTCGATGGAGATCTTGTTGTGGTCGTAGAACACGATCAGGTTGCCCAGCTGCTGAACGCCGGCCAGCGAGGAGGCCTCACTGGTGACGCCCTCCTGGATGTCGCCGTCGGAGGCGATGACGTAGACGAAGTGGTCGAACGGGCTCTCGCCGGGCGCGGTGTCCGGGTCGAACAGGCCGCGCTCGTAGCGGGCGGCCATCGCCATGCCGACCGCCGAGGCCAGGCCCTGTCCGAGCGGGCCGGTGGTGATCTCCACGCCCTTGGTGTGGCGGAACTCCGGATGGCCCGGGGTCTTGGAGCCCCAGGTGCGCAGTGCCTCGATGTCGGCCAGTTCCAGCCCGAAACCGCCCAGGTAGAGCTGGATGTACAGGGTCAGGCTGGAGTGCCCGCAGGACAACACGAACCGGTCGCGGCCCAACCATGTGGTGTCGGACGGATCGTGGCGCATCACCCGCTGGAACAGCGTGTAGGCCAGCGGAGCGAGACTCATCGCGGTGCCCGGGTGGCCGTTGCCGACCTTCTGCACCGCGTCAGCGGCCAACACCCGGGCGGTGTCGACTGCGGTGGTGTCGATCTCGGCCCAGTCTGCGGGGTGGTGCGGTTGGGTGAGAGCGGAGATCTCTGCGGCAGTGGTCACGAACGTCGGGTCCTCATCTTCGAGATAGGTCTTCAAAACAAGCCTGGCTGGTTCTCACCCTAATGCGGGCATGTGCAGTGTTGCAGGTCCGGTCGCCGTGTGGATTCGCCGTGAATTGACCCTGCGATTCGGACGACCTGGCCAAGCGGTCTACCATCGTCCGTAGTAGAAGCTGGCGTCCGTCCGAAGTCGAAGCTGGCGTCGCAGCTGCCATCCTAGGAGTCATCACGTGAGTATTCGCGAGCGCGCTGAGCCGCGCCGAATACGCGCTGTGCGCAGCACGTTGTTGGCGTACCTGTCGCTGACCAAGCCCCGAATCATCGAGTTGCTGCTGGTCACGACCATTCCGGCGATGCTGCTGGCCGACCGCGGCACGGTGAATCCGTTGCTGATCTTCAACACGCTGATCGGCGGGATGCTGGCCGCTGCCAGCGCCAACGCGCTGAACTGCGTGGTCGACGCCGACATCGACAAGGTGATGAAGCGCACGGCGCGCCGTCCGCTGGCTCGCGAGGCAGTGCCGACCCGCAACGCCCTGGTGTTCAGCCTGGCGCTCGGTGCCGGTTCGTTCATGTGGCTGTGGCGTACCACGAACTTGATGTCGGGCCTACTGGCCACGGCCACCATCGCGTTCTACGTGCTGGTCTACTCGATGATGCTCAAGCGGCGTACCTCCCAGAACGTGGTGTGGGGCGGGGCGGCCGGCTGCATGCCGGTGGTGATCGGCTGGTCGGCGGTCACCGGCACCATCGGCTGGCCCGCGCTGGTGATGTTCTTGGTGATCTTCTTCTGGACGCCGCCGCACACCTGGGCGCTGGCGATGCGCTACAAGGAGGACTACGCGGCGGCGGGGGTGCCCATGCTGCCCGTGGTCGCCAGCGAGCAGGTGGTCACCCACCGGATCGTGGTCTACACCTGGGCGACGGTGCTGGCGACGTTGGCGTTGGTGCCCGCCGCAGGCTGGCTGTATGCGGCGGTCGCGGTACTGGCCGGCGCGTGGTTCCTGGCCATGGCCCATCAGCTGTACGCGGGCGTCCGTCGCGGCGAGCCGGTCAAGCCGCTGCGGCTGTTCCTGCAGTCCAACAACTACCTGGCGCTGGTCTTCTGCGCGCTGGCGGTGGACTCGGCTATCGGCCTGCCCACCCTGTTCTAGGACCCCGCGCTCCATTCGAACCGGGTTTCGGTGCCCGCGTCGAACGCGGCGTTGATCCTGCTCCGCATCCGCTCGGGGATGTCGGGCAGCGCGGTGCGCGGGTACCAGCGCGCGTCGGTGCTCTCGTCGTCGGCGGGGTAGGGCTCTCCCGCCACCCAGCGCATCACGAAGACGTGGTCGAGGTACTGCGCCTGATCACCGTTGACGTGGGTGACGGGCGGCGTGACGTGCACCCAGGCCAGCCGCTCGGGCATCGCGGTGACGCCGCTCTCCTCGGCGACCTCGCGCGCGGCGGCGTCAGCCGGCTCTTCGCCGGGGTCGACGATCCCGGTCACCGGCGCCCAGATGCCGTTGTCGGCGCGTTCGACGAGTAACACCTCGTCGCCACGGATGACCACCGCCGTCACGCCGATCAGCCACAGCGGGGCATGACCGATATGGCTGCGGAGGTCGACGATGAACTGCGGAGTCGGCATGTGACTGATCGTGCCAGAGTTGTCATTAACTTCTCTCCGTCGTCGGGGGCAACGCGGAGGTGGAGTCTCTTGCGCAGGCGCCCGCCGCGGGTATTCAATTGCCGATAATGAAAACCATGTTCAACAGCTTGGCGGACGGCCGCCGGTGACCGCACCGGCGCCGGCGTGGATGGCATCTCCGCCCGAGGTGCACTCCGCGTTGCTGAGCGCCGGAGCGGGGCCCGGACCGCTGCTGGCGTCCGCTTCGGCATGGTCGGCGCTGGAAGTTGAGTACGCCGACGCCGCTGATGAACTGCAGGCGTTGCTGGGCTCGGTTGAGGCCGGCGCGTGGCAAGGCCCGAGTGCGCAGGCGTATGCGAGCGCGCACTCGCCCTACCTGGCGTGGCTGACTCAGGCCAGCGCGGACAGTGCGGCAACCGCGGCCCAGTACGAGGCGGCCGCCGGTGCCTATGTCAGCGCGCTGGCCGCCATGCCGACGTTGCCGGAGCTCGCCGCCAATCACGCCACCCATGGGGTATTGGTGGCGACGAATTTCTTTGGCATCAACACCATTCCGATTGCCCTCAACGAGGCCGACTACGTGCGGATGTGGGTGCAGGCCGCAACGACGATGGCAACGTACCAAGCGGTCAGTGGCGCGGCGGTGGCCTCGGTGCCGCACACCCCGCCGGCGCCTCCGATCCTCAAAGCCGACGCTCAACCCGCCGATGGCGACGAGGGCACCGACCCCACCGTCAACGATCCGCTGGATCAGCTGATCGCCAAGATTCTGCAGACCGCCAGCAACGGGCAGATCAATTGGGATCCCGCGCACGCCATGATGAACGGGATTCCCTACGACGAGTACGTCGATCCCAACCAGCCGATGTTCTGGCTGGTGCGGGCACTGGAACTGTGGGAGGACTTTCAGCAGCTCGGCGTGAACTTCCAGCAGAACCCCGCATTGGCGTTCCAATACCTGGTCCAGCTCGCCGAGTTCGACTGGCCGACACACCTCGCCGAGATCGGCTCCTGGCTGGCCCAGTCGCCCCAGTTGTTCGCCGCCGCGATCGGCGTGCTGGTCGCCCCGGTGGGCGCGATAGGAGGTCTCGCCGGGCTGGCCGGATTGGCGGGTCTTCCGCAGCCTCTCGCGCCGCTGCCACTGGACACCGTTCCCGATGCCTTAGGGGTCGGATCGGGCTCGGCAGGGGGTCCGGCGCCGGCGATCCCGTCTGCGCCGGCTCCGGCTCCGGCTCCAGCTCCGGCGCCCGCGGCGGCAGGCATCGGCGGCCAGGCGCCGGCGCCGCCGCCCCCGCCGCCAGGTGGTGCGCCGTTCTTTCCTCCATACCTGCTCGGCCCGCCCGGCATCGGTACCGGGTCTGGAATGCCCGTGGGCGCCGGGGCGTCGCGCAAGGCCTCCGAGCCGCGCGGTTCGGCGGCTGCCGCTGCTGCGACCGCGGCCGAACGCGACCAACAGCGGACCCGACGCCGTCGACGCACCAAGCTGCGCCGGCCCGATGACGCCTTCATGGACCTCAACGTCGAGGTGACACCGGACTGGGCTGACCCGGCCGATCCGAGCGTGACTGCGTCATCTCGCGGCGTGACCGGATTCACCGGGACGCTGGTCCGGGGAGGCGCTCCGGCCGGGGGTTTGACCGTGTCGTCCGGCGGCGCATTCGACGACGAACCGCGTATGCCCCTGCTGCCAGGCAGCTGGCCGGACAAAAAAGGGTAGGAGTTCGGGAAGCCGAAACCTTGGATTCGCTACAGTAAATCCTTGTGTTCGGGTCCGTGTGGATGGCGTCTCCGCCTGAGGTGCACGCGACGCTGCTCACTACCGGTCCCGGTCCCGGACCGCTGCTCGCGGCCGCGGGTGCATGGTCGTCGCTGAGCGTGGCATACACCACGGCGGCGCAGGATCTGACCGCACTGCTGGCATCGGTGGCGGCCGGGCTGTGGCGCGGTGTCGCCGCTGAGCAGTATCAAGCGGCGCACCTGCCGCATCTGTCGTGGCTGTACCGCGCCGGTGTCGACAGCGCCCGGATGGCGGCAGTCCACGAACAGACGGCGGCGGCCTACACGGCCGCGCTTGCGGCGATGCCGACATTGCCGGAGTTGGCCGCCAATCACGCCACCCACGGCGTCTTGGTGGCGACGAATTTCTTTGGGATCAACACCATTCCCATTGCCCTCAACGAGGCCGACTACTTCCGGATGTGGGTGCAGGCCGCCACTACGATGGCGACCTATGAAGCAGTCTCCGAAACCTCGGCGGCAGCGACTCCCGGCGTCAGCGCGACCGTTCCGATCCAGAAATCGGCCGCCGACTCATCACCTCCCTCATCGTGGCAAAACCCGTTGCAAGGACTGCTGGACTTCCTCGAGCCGATCCTGAAGGCCCTAGGCATCCAAGACGGTGTGACCGCCCATGATCCGATGGTCTCCAACGCCCTGACCACCGCCGTCTCGCACTTCCTGCAGAACTTCGGGATCAACTGGAATCCCGCCGCCGGCACCCTCAATGGCCAGGTCTACGACTTCTACGTCAACGCCGCAGACCCGATGTGGTACATGGCCAGGTCCCTGGAGCTGTTCGAGGACTTCCTCTACATCAGCCAGGACCCGAGCCAGATCATCCCGGCGCTGCAGTACTTCGTGGCGCTGGCGCTCTTCGACTGGCCAACCCACATCGCCCAGCTGGCGACGACGATCAGCCAGTCTCCGGCGCTGTTCGTCGCCGCGGCGGGTGCCGTGGTCGCTCCCGCCGGCGCCCTGAGCGGGCTCGCCGGCCTTGCCGGACTGGGGCCGGCGCCGGGGGTGGTCGCAGCGCCGGCGCCACCGGTGGTCGTCGCGGACGTTCCGAGCGTCGCGGTTGGTTCGCCGGTGATGGCACCACCCACCAGCCCGCCCGCCGGACCACCGGCGTCCGTCCCGGCCAGTGCGGGCCCGCCGGCCCCGCCACCCGCGCCGCCGGCGGCCGTGCCCGCGAGCGCGCCGCTGATGCCCTACCTGATCGGTGGTGGGCCGGGCATCGACTACGGCTCGGGGCTCGGTGCGCACGTCGGCGCCCCGGCTGCGGCCAGAAGGAAGTCGCCGACCCCCGATGCGGCCTCGGCGCAGGCGGCAGAGGCTGCTCGCCGGTCCACGCGGCTGCGCCGCCGCAAGACCAGGCCGGGCCACGATGACGCCGTGATGGATCTGACGGTCGGCGTCAGCCCGGATTGGGGACCGACACCGGCCTCGGATCACGGCGCCGGCGAGCTGGGCCGCGCAGGCGCCGCACGCGCCGAGCAATCCCGGCCGACGGGCCTGACCCGGGTGGCAACAGCCGAATTCGCCGACGGCCCGCGGCAGCCGCTGCTGCCCGAGACCTGGGACGCGGGCTAGAGAACCCCAATACCCGCTAGGCGTCCAGCACGATCGAGCCGACCGTCTGGCGGCCCTGCAGATCGCGGTGGGCTTGGGCCGCCTCGGCCAGCGGGTAGCGCCTGCTGACCGTCACCGCGATCGTGCCGTTGCCGATCGCCTCGAACAGTTCGCCCGTGCGCCAGGTGAATTCCGGTGCGGTACGGGTGAAGTGAGCCAGGTTGGGACGCGTCAGGTAGACCGAGCCCGCGGCATTGAGCCGCTGCGGGTCGACCGGCGGAACCGGACCGCTGGCAGCGCCGAACAGCGCCAAGGTGCCCCGGACAGCGAGGCTCGCCAGGCTGGCGTCGAACGTCGCCGCGCCCACCCCGTCGTACACCGCGACCACCCCGCCGTCGACCAGCTCCCGGACCCGGGCGCCGAACGCCGCGGCGTCTTCAGGGGCTGAGCCGGGGTAGTCGAGCACCTCCACGGCACCGGCTTGCACGGACAATTCGGCCTTGGACGGACTCGACACCGTGGTGATCACCCGAGCCCCGAGCGCGGTGGCCCATTGGGTCAGGATCAGTCCCACGCCGCCGGCGCCGGCGTGCAACAACACGGTGTCGCCGGACTGTATGGGATACACCGACTTGATCAGGTAATGCGCCGTCAGGCCTTTGAGCAGCGCGGCCGCGGCCACGTCGGCCGCAACGCCGTCGGGGATGGGGGCGGTCAAAGACGCTGGGGCCGTGCAGTACTGGGCGTAGGCGCCGGTCGCTGCCGCCGTCACCACGCGATCACCCACCGCCAAGGCGGTCACTCCCGCGCCGACCTCGGCGACCGTACCCGCGGCCTCATTGCCCACCACGAACGGCAGCGCGGCGGGGTAGACCCCGGAGCGGAAGTACGTGTCGATGTAGTTGACCCCGACGGCATCGACCCGGATCAACACCTCACCGGAGGCAGGGGAGGGCTGAGGCCTGTCGACCAGGTTCAAAACTTCTGGACCGCCGGTCGCGGCCACTTCCACGGCGTGCATGGTGACTATCATCTCCGAATGTGAGGTCTGCATGAAGCTGGCCCGGCCCGACATCTTCCATCCGCGCATCGTGCTGGCGGTCGATTCGCCGCGCGGCCACCACGATGGAGTCGAAGCCGACGATGACGCCGGCCTGGTCGCGGCGCTGCGCCACCGCGGTCTGCATGCCCGCCGATTGCCCTGGGATGACCCGGAGACGCTGGAAGCCGACCTGGTGATCCTGCGCACGGCCGGTGGCGGCCCAGCCCGGCATGCCGAATTCACGAAGTGGACGACGCGGGTGGCCCACCTGCTCAACCCGCCGGAGGCGGTGGCCTGGAACGCCGACCGTCGGTACCTGGCCGACCTGCAGTGTGACGGGGTGCCGACGTTGGCGGGACCGCCACCGACCGAGCTGAGCACGCTGGTGTTTTTCGGTGCCGGCCGATCGCACGCGTTCGGCGCCGCGGGCTCCGACCCGCACTTCGAACTGTGGGATGTCGGGCGTGCCGCGCTGCGTTCGGCCGCCGAGCGCCTGAGCATCCGGATCGAAGAGCTGCTCTACGCGCGGGTCGAGGTAGCCGGAACCGGCGCCGATGCGCGACTGGTCGGCTTGGATCTGATTGCGCCGCAATTGGGTTTCAGCGAGCTCGACGCCGACGAACGAGACCGGGCGCAGCGCCGCTTCGCCGTCGAGGTCGCCGCGGCGCTAGAGCGACTCGGGTTGGGTCCGCTGGCGCAGCGACGCCCATAGTGCCGCGGTCGCGCCGGTCACCAGCACCGCACCCGCCACGTGCAGAGTGACCAGCACCGCAGGTACACCGGTGAAGTACTGGACCACGCCGATCAGCCCCTGCGCCAACGTGAGGGCTGTGACCACCGCCAGCCGGCGCATCACCGGCTTGGCCGCCTGCACCGCAGCCAGCCCGAAGGCCAGGCCCACCAACAGACCGAGGAATCCGATCAGCAGCGACTCATGCAGGTGGGCGAGCGTAGCGACCTCCACCTTGAGGCGAGCCACCGTGCGGGCCGCGCTCCTGTCGCCGGCGTGCGGGCCGGCGCCGGTCACCAAGGTGCCGGTCACCAGCACCGCGGCCAGCGTGACGGCACACAGCGCGGTCAGCCCGCGCAACGGCGCTGGGACCCGGTAAGTCACCACCGCCGACGCGTCATCGGTCTGGCCGACCTTCGCGTAGAACTGCACCGCCAGCCAAACCATCAGCATGGAGACCAGCAGGTGCACCGCCACCGTCCACCACGCCAGCCCGGTGCGTACGGTGATCCCGCCGATCACCGCCTGCAACACCGTGGAGCCGGGCATCAGCCAGGCGTAGACCAGTACCTCGGTACGCCGACGGGCCCGGATCACGGCCAGTACGGCCAGCGCCGCGGTGATCACGACCGCGAAGGTGACCATTCGGTTCCCGAACTCGATGGCCTGATGAATCCGCGGAACTTCCGAGACGGCCACCGGCACGTAACTGCCCGGGAAGCACTGCGGCCAGGTCGGGCAGCCCAATCCGGACGCGGTGACGCGAACGATCGCGCCGGTGACCGAGATGAATCCCTGCGTGAAGACGACCGCGGCAGCCAGCCATCGCTGGGTGCGCAGGCCCGGTTCGGGTAGCAGGTCTACCAGGCGCATCAGGAACCGTCCCACGGGCCTGATCGTAGAGGATCGGTAACTACATCCCGTAGTAGGTCAGCTGAACCGGAACCATCGCACGGCACCGACGGCCGCCAACACACCCCACACCGCCACCACCGCGATACCGAACCAATCGATCGAGACGCTCAGCGCTTGTGCCAGCGCCTCGGTGAGCGCCCCCGACGGGGTCAGCCGGGCGAGCCAGCGGACCGTGCCGGGCACCAGGTCGGTCTCGACCGTCAGCGCGGAGAACCCGCCGAACACGAACCACATCAGGTTCGCGCCGGCCAGCACGATCTCGGCGCGCAGGCTGCCGCCGAGCAGCAGACCCAACGCCGCGAAACAGGCGGTACCGAGCGCGATGATCACCGCGCCCAGGCCGAGGCCGGCCAGCGTCGGACGCCAACCCAGCGCAGCGCCGATCGCCCCGAGCAGCACCGACTGCAGCAGAACGACCGTGGCCACCGACAGAGATTTGCCGGCGATGACGCCCCAGACCGGTAGCGCCGTGGCGCCCAGTCGTTTCAGGGCTCCGTAGCGCCGGTCGAAGGCCACGGCGATCGCCTGGCCGGTGAATGCGGTGGCGATCACTGCCAGCGACATGATCACCGGCAGCACGGTGGTGGCGCGTTCGGCGTGTCCCTCGCCGAACGGACCCAGCGGCAGCACCGTCAGCCCGATCAACAGGGTGATCGGAATGAACATCGTCAGCAGCAGCTGCTCGCCGTTGCGCAGCAGCAGGGTCAACTCCAGCCGGTACTGCGCGGCCAGCATCGCCGGCACGCTGGCCGGACGAGGGTCGGGGGTGAAGGTGCCGGGCGCGAAGACCTGCTCGGTACTCATGCGCGTAGCTCCCGTCCGGTCAGCTCCAAGAACACGTCCTCAAGGCTGCGCTGCTCGACCCGCAGCGCGGTGGCCAGCACGTCCATGCGGGCGCACCAGGCGGTCACGGTCGCCAGCACCTGGGGATCGACGGTTCCTTCGACGAGGTATTCACCGGGCAGTACCTCGCTGGCCCGATAGCCCTCCGGCAACGCCGTGATCAGCAACGACAGATCCAGTCGCGGCGGCGCGGTGAACCGCAGCTGCCCCTGGGCGCCGCTGCGGGTCAACTCCGCCGGCGTGCCGGCGGCGACCACCGCGCCGTGGTCGATGATCAGCAGCCGGTCGGCCAGCTCCTCGGCCTCACGCAGGTGGTGCGTGGTGAGCACCACCGTCACGCCGTCGCGGCGCAAGGCGTCGATCAGCTCCCACACCAGCAGGCGGGCGTGCGCATCCATGCCGGCGGTCGGCTCGTCGAGGAACACCAGCTCCGGCCGGCCGACCAGTGCGCAGGCCAGGGCGAGGCGCTGCTGCTGCCCGCCGGAGAGCCGGCGGTAGGTGGTGCGTGCCGCATCGGTCAGCCCCAGGGTGTCCAGCAGCCATTGCGGGTCCAGCGGGTTGGCGGAATACGACGCGACCAGCTTGAGCATCTCCCCGGCGCGGGCGGCCGGGTAGCCGCCGCCGCCCTGCAGCATCACCCCGATGCGCTCCCGAAGCCGGTCATTGTCGGCGACCGGGTCCAAGCCGAGCACTTCGATGGTTCCGGAGTCCGGGCGGACGAAGCCTTCGCACATCTCGACCGTGGTCGTCTTCCCGGCGCCGTTCGGGCCGAGGAGGGCGAACACTTCGGCGGTCTGTACGTCGAAATCAAGGCCGGCGACCGCATCGACCGCAGACGGACCGGTCCCGTAACGCTTGCGCACTCCGCGCAAGCGCACCGCGACAGCTGAGTTCACGGAGAATCAGCGTAAGCGTCGGTGGCGGCGGCCGGCCGTGGGGTCTGTTCCTCGACCGGTGCACTGCGGGTGTCAGCTTCGGCAGGCAACTCACGCCACGGCAGCCGCCGATAGGTCAGCAGGAACAACCCCAGCACCACGACGGCACTGGCCAGGGTGGCGTCCACGATCTGGAACAGGGCGAAACGGTCACCGTTGGCGGTCGGGCCGAAGATGCCCACCACCAGGGTTACGGCGATCACCGCGATCCGGAAGTTCGGGCGGGTCGCCCAGGCTGCCAGCGGGATGATCGCCCACAGCAGATACCACGGCTGGACCACCGGGAACAGCAGGACGGTGATGCCCAGCGCAACGCCGAGGCCACCGACCGGATGCAGCCGGCCATTGAACACCACCAACAACAGCCACACCACCAGCACCGCGATGATCAGGACACCGATGGCACGGGTCAGCGACAGCACCGCGGTGGTGTGATCACCCAGTCCCAGCAAGATCCCGACCTGGCCGGTGCCGAGGGCGATCAGCGTTGGCGGCGACATCCAACTGCGCACCACGTTGGCCGTGCCCAAGGTGAACACCCACCCGAAGCCCAGCCCGCTGGCCCAGCCGATCAAGCCCGTCACCGCCGCCGCCAGCGCGGCCATGCTCGTACCGGCCAGCAGAAACGCCCGCAGGTCGCCGCCCCACCGCCAGCCCAGCGCCATCGCGACAAAACCGAGTGCCAGCAGCGACGGCAGCTTGACCTGCGATGACAGTGTGATCAGCACCGCGCCGATGAGCAGCCCGGCCAGCGGAGCCCAGTCCGCATGAACCTGCCGGTTGGGATGCGCGCGCAGCGAGGGCAGCAGGGGCTGTGCCGAGGTGATCCCGCGCAAGGCGAACTCCGTGCCGGTCAGCATGAGTCCGAGCATCAATGCCTCGTTGTGGATGCCGGCCACCAGGTGCATCAGCAACAGCGGATTGGCCGCACCGAGCCACAGGGCGCTGACCTCGGCGACCCCGCAGCGCGCCGCCAGGCGCGGCACCGCCCACACGATCAATCCGACACCGAGCAGCACCACCACCCGGTGGCACAGCACCGCGGTGACGATGTTTTCCCCGGTCAGCGCCGAAATTCCCCGACCGATCCACAAGAACAGCGGCCCGTAGGGTGCCGGCGTCTCCCGCCAGAGGCTGGGCACGGACAGGGTGAAGACGTGGTCAAGGCCCAGTGCCGGTGCCGGGCCCACCCGGTAGGGGTCCAGACCCAGCCGAGAGATCTGACTCTGTGCCAGATAGGAGTAGACGTCCTTGCTGTACATCGGCGGGGCGACCAGCAGCGGCAGCATCCACAGCAGCAAGGTGCGGTCGAGCTGGCTGCGCGACATCCGCCGCTTTCCCAGCGCGAACCGCCCCAGCATCAGCCAGGCCAGCGCCATCATCACCGCGCCGGTGGTGGTCATGGTCAGGGCCACCGTGGCCAGCCGCGACGGCAGATTCAGCAGCCGAACCCCGAAGGTCGGGTCTTGCACCACCGGCCGCGCACCGGCCCCGAGCGCGCCGATGGCCATCAGCACGGTGCCGGTGGCACCGAACAGCCGGGTTCGTCGCAAGGCGACCAGCTCAGCGGCATTAAGCGGGGAGCCGACGGTGCGCTCGTCGCCGTGCAGGTGCGCGATCGACGTGCTCAGCGAATGCCGGCGGAAGGCCATCCCAGCAGCGTAACGGCCGCTCTCCGATGCCCGGGGATGCCCGGCGCCGCGCGGGATGTGATCAGCGCAACGGCCGATCTGCCCTGAACTGAGGTAACCCTTTCTAGACCGGGCCCTGGAATTGCGTCACACTGGTGTTGTGAAATTCGAGGCCTCCGAAATGGGGGAGGTGAAGGCCACCACCGAAACCGCCGGGCAACGCCCCGGCGGTGCGGTTATGGCAGGCACCCCGCTGGCGGCCGAAGTCGCCAGCGGCCACGACACGCGTCACGCGGTGGTACGCCTGCTGATGGAATCCGGATCGATCACCGCGGGGGAGATCGGCGCCCAGCTGGGCTTGTCGGCCGCCGGGGTGCGTCGCCACCTGGATGCCCTGATCGAGATGGGTGACGCCGAGGCACACGCGGCGGCATCCTGGCAGCAAGTGGGCCGCGGGCGTCCGGCGAAGCGGTTCCAGCTGACCGAAGCCGGCCGCGGCAAGCTGGGCCACCGCTACGACGACCTCGCGGTGGCCGCCATGCGCCAGCTGCGCGAGATCGGCGGCGAGGACGCGGTGGTCGACTTCGCCCGACAGCGCATCGACACCATCCTGGCCAAGGTCGCGGCCGTCGCAGCCGGCAGCGGTACCGACGACGGCGACCTGGAAGCCACCGCCCAACGCATCGCCGGCGCACTGACGGAGGCCGGTTATGCCGCCACCACCGCGCGGGTGGACGGTGGCGTACCGGGGGTGCAGATCCTGCAGCACCACTGCCCGGTGGCCAACGTCGCCAAGGAGTTCCCGGAGTTGTGCCGGGCCGAGCGACAGGCGATGGCCGAGGTGCTGGGCACCCACGTGCAGCGGTTGGCGACCATCGCCGACGGCGGCTACGTCTGCACCACCCATGTGCCACTGACCAACCGGAGCGCCAAGGTCGCGAAGGCCGGCAAGTCCGGCGCCGCCGCGACCGCCAAAAAACAGCATTAGCAGTACCGACCGACCTTCGGCGCACACCCTGCGCCGAAGCCATCACGAAAACCGAAGGAGCGTCACCATGACACTCACGCCGGAGGCCACCGAAGCAACCGCGGAGCCGACCCAGGAAGAGACGATCGCGTCGCTGGGGCGGTACGAATTCGGATGGGCCGACAGCGACGCCGCCGGTGCGGCCGCCCAGCGGGGTATCTCCGAGGCCGTGGTGCGCGACATCTCGGCGAAGAAGAACGAGCCGGAGTGGATGCTCGAGGCACGCCTGCGGGCCTACCGGACCTTCATGAAGAAGCCGATGCCCAACTGGGGTTCGGATCTGTCCGGCATCGACTTCGACAACATCAAGTACTTCGTGCGGTCCACCGAAAAGCAGGCCCAGACCTGGGACGACCTGCCCGATGACATCCGCAACACCTACGACCGCCTGGGCATCCCCGAGGCCGAGAAGCAGCGCTACATCGGTGGCGTGGCCGCCCAGTACGAATCCGAAGTGGTCTACCACAAGATCCGCGAAGACCTTGAGGCGCAAGGGGTCATCTTCCTTGACACCGACACCGCGCTCAAGGAGCACGAGGAGCTGTTCCGTGAGTACTTCGGCACGGTGATCCCGGCCGGAGACAACAAGTTCTCCGCGCTCAACACCGCGGTGTGGAGTGGGGGATCGTTCATCTACGTGCCCAAGGGTGTACACGTCGACATCCCGCTTCAGGCCTACTTCCGGATCAACACCGAGAACATGGGCCAGTTCGAGCGCACGCTGATGATCATCGACGAAGACGCCTATGTGCATTACATCGAGGGCTGCACCGCGCCGGTGTACACGTCGGACTCGCTGCACTCCGCGGTGGTGGAGATCGTCGTCAAGCCGGGCGGCCGCTGCCGCTACACCACCATCCAGAACTGGTCGGTCAACGTCTACAACCTGGTGACCAAGCGGGCCCGGGCCGAGGCCGGCGCCACCATGGAGTGGGTCGACGGCAACATCGGCTCCAAGGTCACCATGAAGTACCCGGCGGTCTGGATGACCGGCGAGCACGCCAAGGGCGAGGTGCTCTCGGTGGCGTTCGCCGGCGAAGACCAGCACCAGGACACCGGCGCCAAGATGCTGCACCTGGCGCCCAACACGTCGTCCAACATCGTCTCCAAGTCGGTGGCGCGCGGCGGCGGTCGGTCCTCCTACCGGGGCCTGGTGGAGATCCACAAGGGCGCGCACGGTGCCAAGTCGAGCGTGAAATGCGATGCGCTGCTGGTCGACAACGTCAGCCGCAGCGACACCTACCCCTACGTCGACATCCGTGAGGACGACGTCACCGTCGGCCACGAGGCCACCGTGTCGAAGGTCAGCGAGAACCAGCTGTTCTACCTGATGAGCCGCGGCCTGACCGAGGACGAGGCGATGGCGATGGTGGTGCGCGGCTTCGTCGAGCCGATCGCCAAGGAACTGCCGATGGAATATGCGCTGGAACTCAACAAGCTGATCCAGCTGCAAATGGAAGGCTCGGTGGGCTAGGTGACTTCCCCTGGTTTGACGTCCGCCCCGGCGGCCAACCTGACCGCAGCGGTCGAAGGTGGCACCAAGGGCACCGCGTTCACCTCGTTCGACGTCGAGGCGTTCGAGGTGCCGCACGGCCGCGATGAGGTGTGGCGGTTCACCCCGCTGCGTCGGCTGCGCGGCCTGCACGACGGCTCCGCAGTCGCCGATGCGGCCGCCACCATCGAGGTCCTCGGCTCGGATGCCGTGCGGATCGACACGGTCACGCGCGGCGACGACCGGCTGGGTGCTGCGGGTGTGCCCGCGGACCGCATTGCGGCCCAGGCCTTCTCGGCGTTTCGTGAGGCGACGGTGGTCACCGTGCCCAAGGAAACCAGCGTTGAGGAGCCCATTGAGATAACGGTCACCGGCCCGGGTGCCGGAGCGACGGCCTACGGCCACCTGCAGCTGCGTGCCGAGGAACTGTCACGGGCAACCGTCGTGATCGACGTGCGGGGCAGCGGAACCTACGCCGACAACGTCGAATTCGTGGTCGGCGACGGCGCACAGCTGACCGTGGTCTGGATCGCCGACGCCGCGTCGGACCTGGTGCACGTCACCATGCACCATGCGGCACTGGGCAAGGACGCGGTGCTGCGCCACAGCGCCGTGCAGCTCGGTGGCGAACTGGTACGCCTGACCGGCCGGGTCCGCTTCGACGGTCCCGGTGGCGACGCCGAGATGCTGGGCCTGTACTTCGCCGACGACGGCCAGCACCTCGAATCGCGCCTGCTGGTCGACCACGCCCAGCCCAACTGCCGGTCGAACGTGCTCTACAAGGGCGCGCTGCAGGGCGACCCGGCTTCGGCGCTGCCGGACGCCCACACCGTCTGGGTCGGCGATGTGCTGATCCGCGCGAGCGGCGTCGGCACCGACACCTTCGAGGTGAACCGCAACCTGGTACTGGCCGACGGCGCCCGGGCCGACTCGATTCCCAACCTGGAGATCGAGACCGGCGAGATCGTGCAGGCTGGGCACGCCAGTGCGACTGGACGTTTCGATGATCTCCAGTTGTTCTATCTGCAGGCGCGCGGCATCTCGGAAGAGCAGGCCCGGCGCCTGATCGTGCGCGGCTTCTTCGGCGAGATCATCGCCAAGATCCCCGTTCCGGCTGTGCAAGAGCGCCTCACCGAGGCCGTCGAGCGTGAACTCGCGGTCACCGAGAACCCATAAACCCGAACGCATCACCTAAGGACACGAATCAGCAATGAGCACACTGGAAATCAAGGGCCTGCATGTGAGTGTGTCGCCCGGCGGCGCCGGCGACGACGGCACGGCGGACATCCCGATTCTGCACGGGGTCGACCTGACGGTGAACTCCGGTGAGACACACGCCCTGATGGGGCCGAACGGGTCGGGCAAGTCCACCCTGTCCTACGCGATCGCCGGGCACCCCAAGTACACCGTGACGTCGGGGTCGATCACCCTCGACGGCGAGGACGTGCTGGCGATGAGCGTCGATGAGCGTGCGCGCGCGGGCCTGTTCCTGGCCATGCAATACCCGGTCGAGGTGCCCGGGGTGTCGATGTCGAACTTCCTGCGCACCGCGGTCACCGCCGTGCGTGGTGAGGCGCCGAAGCTGCGGGCCTGGATCAAGGAACAGCGCGCGGCGTTCGCCGAGTTGGGCATCGACTCCGCGTTCGCCGAGCGCAACGTGAACGAGGGCTTCTCCGGCGGTGAGAAGAAGCGCCACGAGATCCTGCAGCTGAGCTTGCTCAAGCCGAAGATCGCGGTCCTCGACGAGACCGACTCCGGCCTGGACGTCGACGCGCTGCGGGTGGTCAGCGAAGGAGTGAATCGCTACCAGGAGGCCGAGAACGGTGGCGTGCTGGTGATCACGCACTACACCCGCATCCTGCGCTACATCCAGCCGCAGTTCGTACACGTCTTCGCCGGCGGGCGGATCGTCGAATCGGGTGGACCGGAGCTGGCCGACGAGCTGGAAGAGAACGGCTACGAGCGCTTCACCGCCGAGGCGGCAGTGGCGGAGGCCTAGAACATGACACTCTCGGTCAGTCGTCCGGCGGGGCCGGACCTCGACGCGATTCGGGCGGATTTCCCGATCCTGAACCGTGTCATGCGTGGCGGGAGCCGGCTGGCCTACCTAGATTCCGGGGCCACCTCGCAGCGTCCGGTTCCGGTACTCGACGCCGAGCGGCAGTTCCTGCTGAACTCCAACGGCGCGGTGCACCGCGGGGCACACCAGCTGATGGAGGAGGCCACCGACGCCTACGAGGACGGCCGGTCGGCGATCGCGCGCTTCGTGGGCGCCGAGCCGGACGAGCTGGTGTTCACCAAGAACGCCACCGAGTCGCTGAATCTGGTGTCCTATGTGCTCGGCGATGACCGCTTCGAGGCGGCCGTCGGCCCGGGTGATGTCATAGTCACCACCGAACTGGAACACCACGCCAACCTGATTCCCTGGCAGGAGCTGGCGCGGCGCACCGGGGCGACCCTGAAGTGGTACGAGGTGACGCCCGACGGGCGCATCGACCTGGACTCGCTGGAACTCGACGAGCGGGTCAAAGTCGTTGCGTTCACGCATCACTCGAACGTGACCGGTGCGCTGGCCCCGGTCGCCGAGCTGGTGTCCAGGGCCCGCGCGGTCGGTGCGCTCACCGTGCTCGACGCCTGCCAGTCCGTTCCGCACCAGCCGGTCGACTTCCACGCGCTGGGGGTGGACTTCGCTGCCTTCTCCGGGCACAAGATGCTGGGGCCCAACGGGATCGGGGTGCTCTACGGCCGGCGGGAGCTGTTGGCGGCGCTGCCGCCGTTCCTCACCGGTGGATCGATGATCGAGACGGTCACGATGGCGTCGAGCACCTACGCACCGGCACCGCAACGTTTTGAGGCAGGCACGCCGATGACTTCGCAGGTCGTCGGGTTGGCCGCGGCCGCTCGCTACCTCGATGCGATCGGGATGGACGTGGTGGCCGCCCACGAACGTGAGCTGGTGGCCGCCGCACTCGAGGGCCTCGCCGGCATTCCCGGGGTACACATCGTCGGGCCGACCACCACGATCGATCGCGGCTCACCGGTGTCGTTCGTGATCGACGGGGTGCACGCGCACGACGTCGGGCAGGTGCTCGACGACGACGGCGTCGCTGTGCGGGTGGGCCACCACTGCGCAATGCCGTTGCACCGCAAGTTCAATGTGGCTGCCACCGCCCGCGCCTCGTTCGCGGTCTACAACACCCACGAGGAGGTGGAGCGCCTGCTGGCGGGTGTCCGCCGGGCCGTGGAATTCTTTGGGGGAGTGTGAGACGTTGCGTCTTGAGCAGTTCTATCAAGAGGTGATCCTCGATCACTACAAGCATCCGCAGCATCGCGGCCTGCGGGAGCCCTACGGCGCGCAGGTGCACCACGTCAACCCCACCTGTGGTGACGAACTGACGTTGCGCGTGGCGGTGTCGCCCGACGGTACGCAGATCGCCGATGTCTCCTACGACGGGCAGGGTTGCTCGATCTCGCAGGCTGCTACCTCCGTGCTGGCCAGCCAGGTGATCGGTTTGACGGTGGAACAGGCCTTGACGACTTTCGACGCGTTCCACGAGATGGTGTCGTCACGCGGCACCGTGGAAGGCGACGAGGACGTGCTCGGCGACGGCATCGCGTTCGCCGGGGTGGCCAAGTACCCGGCGCGGGTCAAGTGCGCACTGCTCGGCTGGATGGCGTTCAAAGATGCGCTGGCGCAGGCGCTCGCGAAGACAGAGGAACAAACGCTGGCATCCGTCAGTGGGACAACCCAGGAGATGAATCGATGAGCGAATTGGGACCGGACGAGCTGCTCGCCGAAGTCGAGGAATCGATGCACGACGTCATCGACCCCGAGATCGGTATCAACGTGATGGACCTGGGCTTGGTCTATGACCTGTCGATTCGGCAGGACGAGGACGGGGCGGCCGCGGTCGTCACCATGACCCTCACCTCGCCGGCCTGCCCGCTGCAGGACATGATCGCCGAGCAGGTCGAGAACGCCACCGTGGGCGCCGGCCTGGTCAAGAAGGTCGACCTGTCCTGGGTCTGGGAGCCGGCCTGGGGACCGGACAAGATCACCGATGAGGGCCGCGAGATGATGCGCGCAGTCGGTTTCACGGTCTGACCGTGCCGGCATCCGAGTTCTGGCTGTGCCGGACCTGCGGTGTCGAACACGATGCCACACCGCAGGTGTGTGCGATCTGCGAGGACGACCGGCAATGGGTGCCGCAGGACGGCCAACACTGGACCACCTTGGACGACCTGGCCGCCGAGGGGATGCAGTCCTACACCTTTGAGTTGGAACCCGGGCTGATCGGCATCGGGAGCAATCCGCCACTCGCAATCGGTCAACTGGGCAAGCTGGTCTGTACGCCCAGCGGCAACATGCTGTGGGATCCCTCGGGATTCGTCGATGACGCCGGGGTCGCCGCGGCGCTCGAGCGGGGCCCGGTGCTCGGTGTCGTCGCCAGCCACCCCCACATGTTCGGCGCCCAGGTGGAATGGAGCCGGCGACTCGGCGGGGTGCCGGTGTATGTCAACGCAGCCGACAAACAGTGGGTGATGCGTCCGGATCCGGCGATCCGATACTGGTCCGGCCACCTGGAGCTCGCTGATGGGCTGACCCTGATTCAGGTCGGCGGCCACTTTCCGGGCAGCTCCGTCGCGTGCTGGGACGCCGGTGCCGACGGTCGCGGGGTGCTGCTGGTCGGCGACACCGTCTTCCCGAACCCCGACCGGCGCACCGTGGCATTTCTGCGCAGCTATCCCAACCGGATTCCGCTGTCGGCCGCCGTCGCCCAGCGGATGGCCGGCACCTTTGAACAGCTGCGGTTCGACCGCATTTACGGGTTGCACACCAACACCATCGACACCGATGCGGTGGCCGCGATCCGGTTCTCGGCAGACCGTCACGCCGCGTGGGCGCGCGGCGACCACGACGACCTCACCTGACGCGGGAACGGTCAGCGTTGTCAAGTGTCCCGGCCGGCGGCCCGGGGGGCGGGCGCTGCCATACTCGTCGCGTGGCTGTGACTGAAAACGAGCGGACACGGTGACGACAAGCAGACGACGGTTCATGGCCGGGATGGCTGCCGCGGCGGCGGGCACAGCGGTCGGTGGGCTCGCCGCGTGCGGATCACGGGGGCCGGGGGCCGACACCATTTTCATTGGTGGCCCGGTGGTGACTGTGGCACCCGGCGCTCCGGAAGCCGAAGCACTCGCCGTCACCGGCGGGCGGATCAGCCAGGTCGGCACTACCGACGAGGTACTGCGACTGCGCGGGTCGGGCACCATCGTCATCGACTTGCGCGGCCGGGCGCTGCTACCGGCGTTCGTGGAGCCGCATGGGCATCCCTTCGAGATGGGCTCCACCCTGGCTCCGCCGGCCATCGACGTGCGTCCCTTCACCGTCCCCACCGCGAACGGGGTGTTCGCCAAGCTGGCCGAGGCCGTGGCGGACACCCCGAAGGGCCAGCCGATTCTGCTCAACGGGGTCGATCCGCTGCTGCAGACCGGACTGCAGCCCTTCACCCGGACCGAACTGACCCGGCTCGCCCCGAACAACCCCGTGGTGATCATCTCCAACAGCGGCCACGCCGCCTACGGCAACACCGCCGCATTCACCGCGGCCGGCATCACCAAGACCACCCCCAACCCGGCCGGAGCGCAGTACATCCACGGACCTGACGGTCAGCTGACCGGCGAGGTGCGCGAGGCGGCGGCGGTGATGGCGCTGGTCGCGCCGTTCTCCGGCGCGATCATGGCCAACGCCGGGGACAATCTGCGCTGGGCCTACGCCCAACTCGCGCGCGCGGGAATCGCCACGGCCACCGAACATTCCTATGACGCGCGTGCGCAATCGGAGGTGTTCGGCAAGCTCGCCCAGCAGGCCGACTGCGCGGTCCGGGTGCGTGCCTATGAGATCGGCACCGCGGAACTGGCCGCGGATTCGAAGAACGTTCGCGGCAAGCGGGCCCGCGCCGACGTGCTGTTCGACAAGATCGGGATGAAGATCTGGGCGGACGGTTCGCCCTGGCAGGGCAACATCTTCACCACTTTCCCGTATCTGACCAACGCCACCACCGCGAACATGGGCCTGGGTCCCGACCACCGCGGCAGGATGAACTACCCGCCCGAGCAGATCCAGGAACTGACCAAGGCGTTCGTCGATCAGCATTGGCAGGTCTCCTGCCACGTGCACGGCGACGCCGCGATCGACGTGGTGCTGGACGCGTTCGAACAGGCGCGCACGCCGCCGGCGCTACGGCCCCGGATCGAACACGTCGGAGCCATGCGGCCCGATCAGTTCGCGCGGGCCGCACAGCTGGGAATCACCCCGAGCCTGTTCATCGAACACATCTATTTCTGGGGAGATGTGTTGGTGGACAAGCTATTCGGTCTCGATCACGGCTCGCACTGGATGTCGGCGCGTTCGGCTGTCGACGCCGGACTGCGGCTCTCGTTCCACAATGACGGCACCGTCACCCCGCCCAACCCGCTGGGCAACATCGCCACCGCGGTGAACCGGATCGCCAAGGGCAGCGGCCGGGTGTTGGCCCCCGAGCAGCGCATCGGCGTCGATGCGGCGATCAAGGCGCAGACCCTCAACGCCGCCTGGCAACTGCGGCTGGACACCGAGATCGGCAGCCTGGAACCCGGCAAGTACGCCGACCTGGTGGTGCTGTCGCACAACCCTCGCCGGGTTCCGCCGGAAGACCTGCGCGACGTGGCAGTGGAGGCCACCTACCTGATGGGTCGGCAGACCTACGGGAAGGTGCTGGGGTAGCGGCTGCGGTGCCGCCGAGGCCCGCTACGCGGGCGGCTCGGGGCAGTTGCCGTCGCCGGCCCACACGGTGACGCGCCTCGCCTGCAGCACGCCGTCGCCGTCCTTGGTCCCGCCGGCGGCGACACACTTGCCGGCACTGATCGACGGCGCGCTGACGGCGACCATCCGGCGGAAGTGGGTGCTGTCGTTGACCGTGACCGTGGTCGGCCCGGACGGGCCGCTGATCGTCAGGGTGTCACCGGAGACGGATTCGACCACACCGCGGACGCCGCGGTGCGGCTTCGGGGGCGCGGGGGCGTCGGCAGCCGCTGCGGGCCGTTGCGGGCATTTGCCGTCGACGGTGGTGCTGATCGCCACGAACTTCGCAGTGATGGCGCCACTGTCGGCCGGAGCACTGTCGGGTCCGGCGCCGGCCTTGATGCAGGTGCCGGCGGTGATCTCGCCGCGCTGGGCGGGCACCGACTCGAAAATCCGCGTTTCGTTGGTCAGCGAAACGGTAGTGGTGCCGGATGAGCGGGCCACCTCGAAGGTGTTGCCGGACACCGAGGAGACCGAACCCATCACGTGGTCGCCCTGGGCGTGAGCCAATGCCGGGACGAACAGTCCGGCCGCGAACAGCGCCGTCGCTCCGGTCAGAGCGCGGATCGTTTGGGTGGGTGTGCTCGGGCGGGGGGACATCGGCAGTCTCCGTTCGTTGATATCGGCGGCGGCGGGTGCCGCCGGCCGGTGCTACCACCGTCGATGGTCGAGTTAGCGGGCAGCTAGCTTCCAGCTGTGAGCCCGCTGTGTAGACGACTCGGGCCATGCGCGACGGGGTCCGGGAACACCGCGGCGTATCCGGGCGTTGGCTCAATCATGGCAACTCAAGACCTCACCGCAGCGAAATTCGAAGAAACCATCGCCGACAACGACATCGTGCTCGTCGATTTCTGGGCGTCCTGGTGCGGGCCGTGCCGATCGTTCGCGCCGACGTTCGCCGCTGTCTCCGAGAAGCACCCCGACGTGGTGTTCGCCAAGGTCGACACCGAAGCCGAGCAGCAGCTGGCCGCCGCCGCCCAGATCCGGTCCATTCCCACCCTGATGGCGTTCAAGAAGGGCACGCTGGTGTTCAACCAGGCCGGCGCACTGCCCGCCGCGGCGTTGGAGAACCTGGTCCAGCAGGTCAAGGATCTCGACGTCGAAGCCGCCCTGGCCGAGCAGGCCGCTGCGGGCAAGCCCGACCAGGTCTGAGGCCGCGCACGCGATAGCGTGCATCCGTGTCTTCCGAATCCAAGTTCGGCTCCGAGTTCGTCAAAGTCGAACGTCCCCGTCCGCACGTCGCCCTCATCACGCTGAACCGCCCGGAGCGGATGAACTCCATGGCGTTCGACGTCATGGTTCCGCTGCGCGACGTGCTGGCTGAAGTCAGTTATGACAACTCGGTGCGGGTGGTGGTGCTGACCGGGGCGGGCCGCGGGTTCTCCTCGGGTGCCGACCACAAGTCCGCGGGTTCGGTGCCGCACGTCGCAGGATTAACCCGGCCCACGTTCGGGTTGCGGTCGATGGAACTGCTCGACGACATCATCCTGGGGCTGCGGCGCCTGCACCAGCCGGTGATCGCCGCCGTCAACGGGGCGGCCATCGGTGGTGGCCTGTGCCTGGCGCTGGCGGCCGACATCCGGGTCGCCGCGTCGGGTGCCTACTTCCGGGCCGCCGGCATCAACAACGGGCTCACGGCCAGTGAGCTGGGGCTGAGTTACCTGCTGCCCCGGGCGATCGGGGCGTCGCGGGCGTTCGAGATCATGCTCACCGGCCGCGACGTCGACGCCGCCGAGGCCGAACGAATTGGCCTGGTCTCGCGCGTGGTGGAGCAGCCGGACCTGCTGGACACCTGCTACGACATGGCCGAGCGGATCGCCGGTTTCTCCCGGCCGGGGGCCGAATTGACCAAGCGGACGCTCTGGAGCGGACTCGACGCCGGTAGTCTGGAGGGGCACATGCAGGCCGAGGGGCTCGGACAGCTCTACGTGCGCCTGCTGACCAGCAACTTCGAGGAAGCCGTCGCTGCGCGCGCCGAGAAACGCCCACCGGCTTTCACTGACGATAAGTAGCAAGAACACGACAGGAGTACGCGCGCGTGATCACCGCCAGCGACGATGCAGAGCGGAGCTTGCGGAGCGATGAGGAGGAGTGGCGGGCGTGATCACCGCAACGGGCCTGGAGGTCCGCGCCGGAGCGCGCACCCTGCTCGACTCGGTTGACTCGGTGCTGCGGGTACAGCCCGGAGACCGGATCGGTCTGGTCGGCCGTAACGGCGCCGGCAAGACCACCACGCTGCGCATTCTGGCCGGTGAGGGCGAGCCCTATGCCGGCACCATCGTCCGCACCGGCGAGGTCGGCTACCTGCCGCAGGACCCCAGGGAGGGCAACCTCGACGTCCTGGCGCGCGATCGCGTGCTGTCAGCTCGTGGCCTGGATGCCATCCTGGCCGACCTGGAGAAGCAGCAGGTGCTGATGGCCGAGGTGGTCGACGAAACCGAGCGCGACCGCGCCATCCGCCGCTACGGCCAGCTCGAAGAGCGATTCGCCGCACTGGGCGGCTACGCCGCCGAAAGCGAGGCGGGCCGGATCTGCACCAGCTTGGGACTGCCCGACCGGGTGCTGACCCAGCCGCTGCGGACCTTGTCCGGTGGCCAGCGCCGCCGCGTGGAACTGGCCCGGATCCTGTTCGCGGCGGGCGAGGGTGGCGCGGGCGGCGCGGGCTCGGACACCACCTTGCTGCTCGACGAACCGACTAACCACCTCGACGCGGACTCGATCGGCTGGCTGCGTGACTTTTTGAAGAACCACAGCGGCGGGCTGGTCCTGATCAGCCACGACGTGGATCTGTTGGCCGACGTGGTCAACCGGGTGTGGTTCCTCGACGCGGTGCGCGGTGAGGCCGACGTATACAACATGGGCTGGCAGAAGTACCTCGACGCCCGGGCGACCGATGAGCAGCGTCGCCGCCGGGAACGGGCCAATGCTGAACGCAAAGCTGGAGCGCTGCGCGCGCAGGCCGCCAAGATGGGTGCCAAGGCGACTAAAGCCGTTGCGGCGCAGAACATGTTGCGCCGCGCTGAGCGAATGATGGCCGAACTCGACGACGAGCGGGTGGCCGACAAGGTCGCCAAGATCAAGTTCCCGACCCCATCGGCCTGCGGGAAAACTCCGCTGATGGCCTCTGGGCTGACCAAAGTGTATGGCTCGCTGGAGATCTTCACCGGTGTCGACCTGGCCATCGACCGGGGATCGCGGGTGGTGGTGCTGGGACTCAACGGAGCCGGCAAGACCACCTTGCTGCGACTGCTCGCCGGCGTCGAAACCCCCGACGCCGGCCAGCTCGAGCCCGGATACGGCTGCAAGATCGGCTACTTCGCCCAGGAGCACGACACCATCGACAACGCGGCCAGCGTGTGGGAGAACATCCGCCATGCCGCCCCCGACACCTCTGAGCAGGATCTGCGGGGACTTTTGGGCGCGTTCATGTTCACCGGGCCGCAGCTGGAGCAAGCGGCCGGCACACTGTCCGGCGGTGAGAAGACCCGACTGGCGCTGGCCGGACTGGTGGCCTCCACCGCGAACGTGCTGCTGCTCGACGAGCCGACCAACAACCTCGACCCGGCATCACGCGAGCAGGTACTCGATGCGCTGCGCAGCTATGCCGGTGCGGTGGTGCTGGTCACCCACGACCCGGGCGCCGCGGAGGCGCTCGACCCGCAGCGGGTGGTGTTGCTGCCCGACGGCACCGAGGATCATTGGTCTGCGGACTACCGCGACCTGATCGAGCTCGCCTAGCAAGCGCGGCCAGCTGTCCCGATTCCCCTGTATTTCAGCCAAACCCGCCCGATCGCCTCGTCGGCTTCCTACGCTGAAGCCGTCAAGGCGGCGAGGGGATGGTGAGGGGACGTGGCAACGACGACGAAACCGAACAAGCAACGCGATCGTCAGCTGGACGCGTTGCGCAGCGCCTATGAGGGCGGGGCGAGTATCCGGACTTTGGCGGCGTCGACCGGCCGATCGTACGGCTCGGTGCACAGCATGCTGCGTGAGTCGGGTGCGGCGATGCGCAGCCGCGGTGGGCCCAACCACCGCACCCGATCGCGCTAGCGCTACTGCGCGCAACTCGCCGAACGTGTACTCAGGGCGAGATTTCGGCGAGAAATTCGTTCTGAGTACACGCTCGGTGCGGAAAGCGGCCAGCCGCGAAATCAGCTCTGCCGCACCGAATCCTCGACAAGGTCGAGGACCGCAGATAGCCGCTGCGGATCTTCGCCCGACGCCAGGCGCGCGACCAGGCCGTCGAGCACCAGATCCAGATAGCAGTGCAGCACGTCACCGGGGACGTCGTCGCGCAGTCGGCCGGCCTGCTTCTGGCGATGCAGTCGATCCGTTGTGGCAGCAGCCAATTCGGCCGACCGCTCCGCCCAGCCGCGGCTGAATTCCGGATCGTGACGCAGCTTGCGGGCGATCTCCAGCCGAGTGGCCAACCAGTCGAACTGCTCCGGCGCGGCCAGCATGTCGCGCATCACGCCGATCAGGCCCTCGCGCGAGGCGACATCAGCCATCCGCTGCGCGTCTTCGCGCGCCAACTCGAAGAACAGCGTGTCCTTGTCGCGGAAGTGATGGAAGATCGCCCCGCGCGATAGCCCGATCATCTGCTCCAGTCGCCGCACCGTCGCCTGGTCGTAACCGTAAGCGGCGAAGCAGCGTCGCGCGCCATCGAGGATCTGGCGGCGCCGGGCCGCCAGGTGATCCTCGCTGACCCTGGGCATCAGGTGATCGCCGTCTACGCGCTCTGAGACGACTTCAGCATGTTGCGCAGCACGTACTGCAAGATGCCGCCGTTGCGGTAGTAGTCGGCCTCACCGGGGGTGTCGATGCGCACCAGCGCGTCGAATTCGATGTTCTCACCATCCTCTTTGGTGGCGGTGACCTTGACCGTCTTCGGCGTCTTGCCCGCGTTGAGCTCCTCGATACCGACGATGTCGAAGGTCTCGGTGCCGTCCAGGCCCAGCGTCTTGGCGGTCTCGCCGGCCGGGAACTGCAGCGGGATCACGCCCATGCCGATCAGGTTCGAGCGGTGGATGCGCTCGAAGGACTCGGTGATGACGGCCTTGACGCCCAGCAGCGTGGTGCCCTTGGCCGCCCAGTCACGCGACGAGCCGGAGCCGTATTCCTTGCCGCCCAGCACGACCAGCGGGATGCCGGCCTTCTGGTAGTTCATGCAGGCGTTGTAGATGAACTCCTTCGGGCCACCCTCCTGGGTGAAGTCCCGGGTGTAGCCACCCTGGGTGCCCTCCAGGCCGATGGTGTCCAGCACCCGGTTCTGCAGGCGGATGTTGGCGAAGGTGCCGCGGACCATGACCTCGTGGTTACCGCGACGGCTGCCCAGCGAGTTGTAGTCCTTGCGCTCCACGCCGTGGGCGTCCAGGTAGTCCGCCGCCGGGGTGCCGGGCTTGATCGGGCCGGCCGGGCTGATGTGGTCGGTGGTGACCGAGTCGCCCAGCAGCGCCATCACCCGAGCGCCCTTGATGTCGGAGACCGGCTCGGGCTCCATGCCCATGCCGTCGAAGTACGGGGCCTTGCGCACATAGGTCGACGCGTCGTCCCAGGCGAAGGTGTCACCGTCCGGGGTCGGCAGGTTGCGCCAGTTCTCGTCGCCCTTGAACACGTCGGCGTAGGACTTGCGGAACATGTCCTGGTTGATCGCGGACTTGATGGTGTCGTCGATCTCTTGGGCCGACGGCCAGATGTCGCGCAGGAAGACGTCGTTGCCGTCGGTGTCCTTGCCCAGCGAATCGGTTTCGAAGTCGAAGTCCATGGTGCCGGCCAGGGCGTAGGCGATGACCAGCGGCGGGGACGCCAGGTAGTTCATCTTGACGTCGGGGGAGATGCGGCCCTCGAAGTTGCGGTTGCCCGACAGCACCGCGGTGACGGTCAGGTCCTCCTCGTTGACCGCCTTGGAGATCTCCTCGGGCAGCGGGCCGGTGTTACCGATACAGGTGGTGCAGCCGTAACCGCCCAGGTAGAAGCCGAGCTTCTCCAGGTAGGGCCACAGGCCGGCCTTCTCGTAGTAGTCGGTGACGACCTGGCTGCCCGGGGCCATGTTGGTCTTCACCCACGGCTTGGACGACAGGCCCTTCTCGACGGCGTTGCGCGCCAGCAGGGCCGCGCCGATCATCACCGACGGGTTGGAGGTGTTGGTGCACGAGGTGATACCCGCGACCGCGACGGCGCCGTGGTCGAGGATGAACTCGCCGCGCTCGCCCTTGACGCGGATCGGCTTGCTCGGCCGGCCGTCGGAGCCGTTGGCGGCGGACTGCACGTCCACCGCGCCGTCGTCGGCGAAGGACAGCGAGACCGGGTCGGAAGCCGGGAAGGACTCCTCGATGGCCTCGTCGAGCTTGGTCTCCGGCGCCGGGTGCTGCTCTTCGACGTAGTTGTGGATGTCCTTGCGGAAGGCGATCTTGCTCTCCGACAACAGGATCCGGTCCTGCGGACGCTTCGGTCCGGCGATCGACGGGACCACGGTGGACAGGTCCAGCTCCAGGTATTCGGAGAAGGCCGGCTCGTGGTCCGGGTTGTGCCACATGCCCTGGGTCTTGGCGTAGGCCTCGACCAACGCGAGCTGCTCGTCGGTGCGGCCGGTCAGGCGCAAGTAGTTGATGGTCTCTTCGTCGATCGGGAAGATCGCGCAGGTCGAGCCGAACTCGGGGCTCATGTTGCCCAGCGTGGCGCGGTTGGCCAGCGGCACCTCGGCGACGCCCTTGCCGTAGAACTCAACGAACTTGCCGACCACGCCGTGCTTGCGCAGCATGTCGGTGACGGTGAGCACCACGTCGGTGGCGGTGACGCCCGGCTGGATCTCGCCGGTCAGCTTGAAGCCGACCACGCGGGGGATCAGCATCGACACCGGCTGGCCCAGCATGGCGGCCTCGGCCTCGATACCGCCGACGCCCCAGCCCAGCACGCCCAGGCCGTTCTGCATGGTGGTGTGGCTGTCGGTACCCACGCAGGTGTCGGGGTAGGCCTTCCCGTCACGCACCATGACGGTCCGCGCCAGGTACTCGATGTTGACCTGGTGCACGATGCCGGTGCCCGGCGGGACGACCTTGAAGTCGTCGAAAGCGCCTTGGCCCCAACGCAGGAACTGGTAGCGCTCGGCGTTGCGCTGGTACTCCAGCTCGACGTTGCGCTCGAAGGCGTCGGAGGTGCCGAAGACGTCGAGGATCACGGAGTGGTCGATGACCATCTCGGCGGGCGAGAGCGGGTTGACCTTGTTGGGGTCGCCGCCCAGGGCGGTGACGGCCTCACGCATGGTGGCCAGGTCGACGACGCAGGGCACGCCGGTGAAGTCCTGCATGATCACCCGGGCCGGGGTGAACTGGATCTCGATGCTCGGCTCGGCGGCCGGGTCCCAGTTGGCGATCGCGTTGATGTGATCTTTGGTGATGTTGGCGCCGTCCTCGGTGCGCAGCAGGTTCTCGGCCAGCACCTTGAGGCTGTAGGGGAGTTTCTCGGTGCCGGGGACGGCATCGAGGCGGTAGATCTCATAGGCCTGATCACCCACGGTCAGGGTGGCACGGGCTCCGAACGAATTCACCGAATCTGTGCTGGTCACTTCAACTCCCCGAGATCGAGTTCTCATCCATCGACGGGTCCGCGCCGACGGGCGACCTAACCCTAACAGTACGATTGTCCTGTATAAAGTAAGGTTCACCTCACCTGGGCGGGGTTGATACCGTCATCAACCGTGACGATCCAGCACCCGCCGGCCTACATCCCCGGCGAGCTCTGCATCACTGTCGGCCTCGACCCGGCCACCCCGCCCGACGACTGCATGGCGTTGGTCAAGGTTGCTGTCGCTGCCGACGGGGTGAGCGCACCGGCGGCCGACGTGCCGGCGCTGCGTGAGGTGGTGTCGCAGGCCGGCCGCGACGGCATCGACCTCAAGATCGTCGAGGTCGCCCGAAACCCGGGAATGGACACTGCTCTGCGCGATGTCGCCACGGTGGTCGGCTACGACTATCCGGATTCGACCGTCCTGGTCGTCAGTACGAACTATGTCGGCAGCTACAGCGGCCAGTTTCACCGGTCGAAGCTGGAGGCCGCCGAGGATCACGCCAAAACCGGCGATCCGGTGACTTCGGCGCAGAATTTCCTGCACGAATTGACCACCCCCGATCTGCCCTGGACGGGCTTGACAGTGGTGCTGCTGGCGGGGGTGGCTGCGGCGGCCGTCGGCACCCGCTTCCTGCAGCGACGCAGCAAACAGTCCTCAGAAGGTGCGACGCGCGTCGACGTCGCGAACTAGCGGCCTTACCTCCGAAAACCCGGAAACTGGGCGATTAATTGTCGCCCGGTGGTGGGCTGCTGCAAATAAATAGGTCACCGAATGGTCACAAGCGGCTTAATTACACAAACGTAGTTTGTTACGAACGTTTCTCCAGTGACTGATGTGACGTATGGTCTCAAAAGGCGCAGCTGTTGCATCTGTTGTTTCTGTGCTTTTGCCACCGGCCGAAGCATGGCGCCGCCTGCTGAAGAGTCCGAGGAGATCCAAGCCGAATGAGACGCATCCGCTGTGGCTCCGATGGCTCTGTTTTCCGACTGGCGATCCGGTTCGCCCAACCTGCGACGGTGTCGGTACTCAGTGCCGCGATGGTGTTGGGCACCCCGGGGCTGGCCGCCGCTCAACCCGGGCAGGACCCCGACGGTATCGCCGCGCTGATCGCCGATGTCGCCGACGCCAACCAGCAACTGCAGAACCTGGGCGCGCAGATCGCCCAGGAGAAGGAAGGCGTCAACAAGGCCCTGGTGGATCTGCAGACCGCGCGCGACGACGCCGCCGCCGCCCAGCACGAAGTGGAGTCCGGCCGGCAGGCGATCGTCGATGCCGATGCCGCGATCGCCGCCGCGCAGCGACGGTTCAACACCTTCGCCGCGTCGACATACGTCAACGGGCCCTCCGACAGCTACCTGACCGCGGCCAACCCCACGGAGATGATCGCCACGGCGGCGGCCGGTCAGACCCTGGCACTCTCCTCCCAGCAGGCGCTGGACCACCTCAAGCAGGCCCGCACCGAGCAGTTGAACAAGGAGTCGGCCGCCCGGCTGGCCAAGCAGAAGGCCGACCAGGCCGTCGCCGACGCGCAGTCCAGTCAGGACGCGGCGGTGGCCGCGCTCACCGACACCCAGCGCAAGTTCGGCGACCAGCAGGGCGAGATCGACCGGCTGGCCGCGCGACGCAACGAGGCACAGGCCAAAATCGCTGCGGCCCGGGGCTACGAGCAGCCCCAGGCCGGGCCGGCGCCGTCCGGTGTAGCAGGCGGTGATCGGTGGGGGAATCCCGCCGGTCCCGTGGCCGGCCCCACGGCGGGCAAGCCCGCGCAGTGGGACGGTCCCTGGGACCCGACCCTGCCGATGGTTCCCAGCGCCGACGTTCCCGGCGACCCGATCGCGGTGATCAACCAGGTACTGGGGATCTCGCAGACCTCGGCGCAGGTGACGGCGAACCTGGGGCAGAAATTCCTGCAGTCGCTGGGGCTGGCCAAGCCCGACGACACCGGTATCAACAACGGCAAGATCCCGCGGGTCTATGGGCGACAGGCCTCTGAATACGTGATCCGCCGCGCCCTTTCGCAGCGCGGCGTGCCCTACTCCTGGGGCGGTGGCACCGCTGCGGGGCCCGGCCGCGGTATCGGCTCCGGATCGGGCACGGTCGGATTCGACTGTTCCGGGCTGATCCTCTACGCCTTCGCCGGAGTGGGTATCAAGCTGCCGCACTACTCGGGTTCGCAGTACAAGATGGGGCGCCAGATCCCGTCGGCAATGGCGCGTCGCGGCGACGTCATCTTCTACGGACCCGGTGGTAGTCAGCACGTGACGCTCTACCTCGGTAACGGCCTGATGCTGGAGGCCCCCGACGTGGGCCAAACGGTGAAGGTGTCACCGGTGCGCAAGAGCGGCATGACGCCTTATGTAGTCCGATACATCGAGTACTGACGGCGGTGCAATGCAACTGAGTTCATTACGACTATCGCGCCTCGTCGGGTCGCTGTTGGTGGCGATCCCGTTGACGGTGGGCCTGGCCGGACCGGCCGAGGCGGACCCGGGGTGGGACCCCACCCTGCCGGCGACCATCAGCGCCGGGGCGCCCGGTGATCCGTTGGCCATCGCCAACGCCTCGCTGCAGGCCACCGCCAATGCCACCCAGACCACGATGGACCTGGGCCGCAAGTTCTTGTCCGGCCTCGGGTTCAACGTGGGCGACGAAGCCGCCGGCAATGTGTCACCCGGCCAGCGCGTGCACGGCAAGCAGGCCATCGAGTACGTGATCCGTCGCGGCGGCGCCCAGATGGGCGTGCCCTACTCCTGGGGCGGCGGTTCGCTGACCGGTCCCAGCAAGGGCATCGACTCAGGCGCGGGCACCGTCGGATTCGACTGCTCGGGCCTGATGCGTTACGCGTTCGCCGGCGTCGGCGTGCTGATCCCGCGGTTCTCCGGTGACCAATACAACGCCGGTCGGCACATTCCGCCCAATCAGGCCCGCCGCGGCGACCTGATGTTCTACGGCCCCGGTGGCGGCCAGCACGTCACCATGTACCTGGGTGGCGGGAAGATGCTGGAGGCCTCGGGCAGCGCCGGCAAGGTCGTCGTCAGCCCGGTGCGGACGTCGGGGATGACGCCGTATCTGACCCGGATCATTGAGTACTGACGCATTCGGGACGGGCCTTACGTCGACGGATGCTGCTAACCCTGGAATAGTGAAACGAGGGCACAACGCTGCCCCTCGGCCGTGCGCCGTGCAAGCAGTTGTGTCTGACCGACCTTTGTGGAGGATTTGTCGATGACGTCATCGGATGGGACGCCCGCGGGCGCCAGCGGTTTCCCCGGCTCGGCCGGTGCCGAGACAGGCACAGTCGGCGGTAGCGGGCTCGCCGCCGACGTACACGCGCTGGAGCGGGCCATCTTTGAGGTCAAGCGCGTCATCGTCGGCCAGGACCAGCTCGTCGAGCGCATCCTGGTCGGCCTGCTCGCCAAGGGGCACGTGCTGCTCGAAGGTGTGCCCGGTGTCGCCAAGACCCTGGCCGTGGAGACCTTCGCCAAGGTGGTCGGCGGCAGCTTCGCCAGGATCCAGTTCACCCCGGACCTGGTGCCCACCGACATCATCGGTACCCGCATCTACCGGCAGGGCCGCGAAGAGTTCGACACCGAGCTCGGCCCGGTGATGACGAACTTCCTGCTGGCCGACGAGATCAACCGTGCACCGGCCAAGGTGCAGTCGGCGCTGCTGGAGGTCATGCAGGAACGCAAGGTCTCCATCGGTGGCAAGAGCTTCGCGCTGCCCAACCCGTTCCTGGTGATGGCCACCCAGAACCCGATCGAACACGAGGGCGTCTACCCGCTTCCCGAAGCGCAGCGCGACCGCTTCCTGTTCAAGATCAACGTCAGCTACCCCTCGCCGGAAGAAGAGCGCGAGATCATCTACCGGATGGGCGTCACCCCGCCGGAGCCCAAGCAGATCCTCGGCACCGGCGATCTGGTGCGACTGCAGACGCTGGCGGCCAACAACTTCGTGCACCACGCCCTGGTGGACTACGTCGTCCGGGTAATCACGGCCACGCGCCACCCCGAACAGTTCGGCATGCCGGATGTGAAGAACTGGCTGTCGTTCGGTGCGTCGCCGCGTGCCTCGCTGGGCATCATCTCCGCGTCCCGGGCGCTGGCCCTGGTGCGGGGTCGCGACTACGTGATCCCGCAGGACGTCATCGAGGTGATCCCGGACGTGCTGCGCCACCGCCTGGTGCTGTCCTACGACGCGCTCGCCGACGAGATCACTTCGGAGATCGTCATCAACCGGGTGCTGCAGACGGTGCCGCTGCCCCAGGTGAACGCCGTTCCGCAGCAACAGCATTCGTCGGCACCGGGTGCCCCGACCGCGGCGGCAGTGGCCGGCGGTCGGTGAGCGACCCCGACACCGGGGCTGAATCGTCTCAGGCGCCCGGAACCAGTAACGCACCGCCGTCGATGCTGCGCGGAGGAATCCGCGACCCCAAGCTGGCCGCGGCACTGCGGACCCTGGAGCTGACGGTCAAGCGCAAGCTCGACGGGGTGCTGCACGGGGATCACCTCGGCTTGATCCCCGGCCCCGGCTCCGAACCCGGCGAATCCCGGCTGTATCAGCCGGGCGATGACGTGCGCCGGATGGACTGGTCGGTCACGGCCCGCACCACCCATCCACACGTGCGGCAGATGATCGCCGACCGCGAGCTGGAGACCTGGCTGGTGGTCGACATGTCGGCCAGCATGGACTTCGGCACCGCCACCTGCGAGAAGCGCGACCTGGCGGTGGCGGCGGCCGCGGCCATCGTCTACCTCAACAGCGGCGGCGGCAACCGGCTGGGCGCCTTGGTGGCCAACGGTGAGCGCGTCGTGCGGGTGCCGGCCCGCTCGGGGCGCAACCACGAGCAGACCCTGCTGCGCACCATCGCCACCATTCCGCGGGCCCCGGTCGGGGTGCGTGGTGACCTGGCGGCGGCCATCGACGCACTGCGCAGGCCCGAACGCCGGCGGGGGATGGCGGTCATCATCAGCGACTTCCTCGGACCGATCAACTGGATGCGCCCGCTGCGAGCGATCGCCGCCCGCCATGAGGTGCTGGGCATCGAGATCCTCGACCCGCGGGACGTCGAGTTGCCCGACGTCGGCGACGTGGTGTTGCAGGACACCGAATCCGGGATCACCCGCGAATTCACCATCGACGCCAAGCTGCGGGACGATTTCGCCCGGGCCGCGGTGGCCCACCGCGCCGACGTCGCGCGCGCGTTGCGCAGCTGCGGCGCGCCGATGCTGGGGTTGCGGACCGACCGGGACTGGATCGCCGACATCGTCCGATTCGTCGAGTCACGCCGGCGCGGCGCGCTGGCGGGGATGCCGTGAACTCGACCCGTAAACAGACAGGTCTGCTATGACATTGCCGCTGCTTGGGCCGATGACGCTGACGGGCTTCGCGCACCCGTGGTTCTTTCTGTTCCTGTTCGTGATCCTGGGCCTGGTCGCGCTCTACATCCTCATGCAGGTGGCGCGGCATCGGAGGATCCTGCGGTTCGCCAACATGGAGCTGCTGGAGAGCGTGGCGCCCAAATCGCCGACGCGCTGGCGGCACCTGTCGGCGATCCTGCTGATCACCTCGTTGCTGCTGTTCACCGTCGCGATGGCCGGCCCCACCCACGATGTCCGGATCCCGCGCAACCGCGCGGTGGTGATGCTGGTGATCGACGTCTCCCAATCGATGCGGGCCACCGATGTCGCACCCAGCCGGCTGGCGGCCGCGCAGGAAGCCGGCAAGCAGTTCGCCGACGAACTGACCGCCGGCATCAACCTGGGCCTGATCGCCTACGCCGGCACCGCGACCGTGCTGACCTCGCCGACCACCAACCGCGATGCGACCAAGGCCGCGATCGACAAGCTGCAACTGGCCGACCGCACCGCCACCGGTGAGGGCATCTTCACCGCGTTGCAGGCCATCGCCACGGTGGGCGCCGTCATCGGCGGCGGTGACACCCCGCCGCCGGCCCGCATTGTGCTGCTCTCCGACGGTAAAGAGACGGTGCCGTCCAACCCCGACAATCCCAAGGGGGCGTTCACCGCGGCTCGCACCGCCAAGGACCAGGGCGTGCCGGTCTCGACGATCTCGTTCGGCACGGCCTACGGCTACGTCGAGATCAACGAGCAGCGTCAGCCGGTGCCCGTCGACGACGATTCGCTGAAGAAGATCGCCGATCTGTCCGGCGGCAGCGCCTACACCGCGTCCAGCCTGCAGCAGCTCAAAGAGGTGTACTCCACGCTGCAGGACCAGATCGGCTTCGAGACCATTCGCGGTGACGCGAGCACCGGCTGGCTGCGCCTCGGCGCATTCATCCTGGCGTTGGCCGGTCTGGCAGCACTGCTGCTCAACCGGCGCCTGCCCGCCTAGGCCCACTCAGGCGCTGACTCTGCGCTCAGGGCGCAAAAGTGCGAGAAGCCCGCGCCCTGTGCGCAGAGTCAACGTGTCGATTCGATAGGTTATGCCGGTGACAGACAGCGAAGCTCCCGCAGGAAAGCCCGCATTTGTGTCCCGTTCGGTCCTGGTCACCGGTGGAAACCGGGGCATCGGACTGGCGATCGCGCAGCGACTGGCCGCCGACGGCCACAAGGTGGCGGTGACGCACCGCGGCTCCGGTGCCCCCGAGGGACTGTTCGGGGTGGTGTGCGATGTCACCGACAACGACGCCGTCGACCGCGCGTTCAAAGAGGTCGAGGAGCACCAGGGCCCAGTCGAGGTGCTGGTGGCCAACGCCGGCATTTCCAAAGACGCGTTCCTGATGAGGATGACCGAGGAGCGTTTCGAAGAGGTCATCAACGCCAACCTCACCGGGGCCTTCCGGGTCACCCAGCGGGCGTCGCGCAGCATGCAGCGCAAGCGTTTCGGCCGGATCATCTACATCGGATCGGTCTCGGGCATGTGGGGCATCGGCAACCAGGCCAACTATGCGGCCGCCAAGGCCGGCTTGATCGGCATGGCCCGCTCGATCTCACGCGAGCTGTCCAAGGCCGGCGTCACCGCGAACGTCGTTGCGCCGGGCTACATCGACACCGAGATGACCCGGGCCCTCGACGAGCGGATCCAAGAGGGCGCCCTGGACTTCATCCCGGCCAAGCGCGTCGGTACCGCCGAAGAGGTTGCCGGTGCGGTCAGCTTCCTGGCGTCCGAGGACGCAAGCTACATCGCCGGCGCGGTCATCCCCGTCGACGGCGGCATGGGCATGGGCCACTAGCGACTCGTTCAGTTCAAGATAGGGGACTTTTCATGGCAGGCATTCTCGAAGGCAAGCGGATCCTGGTCACCGGGATCATCACCGACTCCTCGATCGCGTTCCACATCGCCAAGGTGGCGCAGGAGGCCGGCGCGCAACTGGTGTGTACCGGATTCGACCGACTGCGGCTGATCCAGCGCATCATCGACCGGCTGCCGGAGCCGGCGCCGCTGCTCGAACTCGACGTGCAGAACGAGGAGCACCTGGGCTCTCTGGCCGAGCGTGTCACCGAGGTGATCGGCGAGGGCAACAAGCTCGACGGCGTGGTGCACTCCATCGGCTTCATGCCGCAGACCGGCATGGGCATCAACCCGTTCTTCGACGCCCCCTACGAGGACGTCGCCAAGGGCATCCACATCTCGGCCTACTCCTATGCCTCGCTGGCCAAAGCGGTGCTGCCGATCATGAATCCCGGCGGCGGCATCGTCGGCATGGACTTCGACCCGACCCGGGCGATGCCGGCCTACAACTGGATGACGGTGGCCAAGAGTGCCCTGGAGTCGGTGAACCGGTTCGTGGCGCGCGAGGCTGGCAAGGTCGGAGTGCGGTCGAATCTGGTTGCGGCCGGGCCGATCCGGACCCTGGCGATGAGCGCCATCGTGGGCGGTGCCCTCGGTGAAGGTGCCGGCGAGCAGATCCGGCTGCTGGAAGAGGGCTGGGACCAGCGGGCCCCGATCGGCTGGGACATGAAGGACCCGACGCCGGTGGCCAAGACCGTCTGCGCGCTGCTGTCCGACTGGCTGCCGTCCACCACCGGAACGGTCGTCTACGCAGACGGTGGCGCGCACACCCAGTTGCTCTAATGGAGCTAGACGCCGTCCTGCTGTTGTCCTTCGGCGGTCCTGAAGGCCCGGAGCAGGTTCGGCCGTTCCTGGAGAACGTCACCCGGGGACGTGGCGTGCCGTCGGCCCGGCTCGACGCGGTCGCCGAGCACTACCTGCATTTCGGTGGTGTGTCGCCGATCAACGGGATCAATCGCGCGTTGGCCGACGCCATGCGTGCCGAAATGCCCAGCCTGCCGGTGTATTTCGGCAACCGCAACTGGGAGCCCTACGTCGAGGACGTCGTCGCCGCGATGGCGGCCGACGGCGTCCGACGTGCCGCGGTGTTCCCGACCTCGGCGTGGGGCGGATATTCGGGCTGCGACCAGTACGCCGAGGACATCGCCCGGGCGCGAGCGGCGGTGGGGGAGCAGGCCCCGGAATTGGTGAAACTGCGCCAGTACTTCGACCACCCGTTGTTCGTGGCAATGTTCGCCGAGGCGATCGCCACGGCAGCCGACAGCCTGCCGCCCGGCCTGCGCGATTCGGCCCGGCTGGTGTTCACGGCGCACTCCATCCCGGTCCGCGCCGACGCACGCTATGGCCCCCAGCTGTACAGCCGCCAGGTGGCCTACGCGACGAGTCTGGTCGCGGCCGCCGCGGGCTACACCGACTACGACCAGGTGTGGCAGTCGCGCTCGGGGCCGCCGCAGGTGCCCTGGCTGGAGCCCGACGTCGAAGCGCACCTGGCGGCCCTGGCCGAGGCGGGCGTGCCCGCGGTGATCGTGTGTCCGATCGGCTTTCTCAGTGACAACATCGAGGTGGTCTGGGACCTCGACAACGAAGTTCGCTCGGCGGCGCAGGCCGCCGGAATCGCCTATGCGCGGGCGTCCACGCCCAACGCCGATCCACGGCTGGCCCGGCTGGCTCGCGGACTGGTCGAGGAGCTGCGCGACGGCACCGCACCCCAACGCGTCGCCGGTACGTCCGGCCTGGGCTGCGGGTTCGGGGTCGACGGGGCGCCGTGCGGTTCATCGCACTGCTCGGCGGTTGTGGTGCCCGCCGAAGCGGGTCGCTAGTTCCGCCAGGCCGAGTGCAGAATCTCGGTCACCGCCGCGCTGCGTGCCGAGCGCACCACACTCGTCAACGGCGCCACGGCATCCACGGCGCGCTGCACCGCCGCTGATGTCTGAGCGCTGGCGGTCAGCAGATCGGCGCTGACGGTGATGATCGCCTCGACGTGGGCGGCGCTCTGCAGAACACGCACTGCACGGTTTGGCGCGTGATCTGGAATCCGATGCAACAGCGCAGCTTCCATCATCTGCTCCACTCGCAGGCGCGGATCCTCCACGCCGTAGTCGGCCCAGCGCGAACCGGTGGAGCCCAACGCTTCGGCCGCCGTTCGCACCGCCGACCGCAACGAATACTCGGCGTCACCGAGATCGACCTGTTCGCTCGCCGGAATGCTGGTCAGTGGGAACACGGTCCAGCACAGCTCGGCGGCGTAATCAGCGTCGGCGTCGGTGTCATCTGTGTACGCCGGCACCAGCCCGATCGGATGTGAGGCATCGGACGAGCCGATCAGAACGGCCTCACCGGCGAGGATCGCCTCCTGGGAAAAGATCGTTCCAGCCGGTAGCCCGCGGACATCGCCGGGAACCGGAAACACCGGTCGAATGCCGTCTGCGGCGGCCGAGGACCCCGCGCCGCGCACCAATTTCAGCAGGGCGGCCGCGCCGCTGTCGCACGCGTCCGGCCATGACAGGCCGACGCGGCTCGCGACGACCGCATCGTGGGCAGCGACCGATTGCACTGGCGCCCAAGCCGATAGTGCGTCCAACACATCATCGGGTGCGGCCACGCCGGCAAGCCAGGCGTTGGCCCACACCGACAGGGAAGTACTCGGGCACCACATGATGCAAGGCAGTGTAGTTGCCCGCGGCGTCGTCGCCGGACCGCACAGGTTCTGGCGATTCTCGGGCTATCCTGACCGCATGCCGACTGCCCTGATCTGGTTGGTCTTCGCACTCGGGCTCGCAGGAGCCGAGGCCCTCACGGGTGACATGTTCCTGCTCATGCTCTCCGGTGGTGCGTTGTCGGCGGCGGGGGCCAGCGCCCTGACCAACTGGCCGCTGTGGACCGACGGTGCGGTGTTCCTGGTGGTATCGGTGCTGTTGCTGGTCTTGGTGCGCCCCGCCCTGCGCCGCCGGCTGTGGGCGGGAACCGGCGGCGAAACGGGCGTACTGGCGCTGCAGGGCAAGACCGCCCTGGTGCTCGACCGTGTCGAACAGCACGGCGGGCGGGTGAAGCTGAACGGCGAGGTGTGGACCGCCCGCGCGCTCACCGACGGCGACGTCTTCGAACCGGGTGAGCAGGTCACCGTGATGCACATCGACGGCGCTACCGCCGTGGTCGGCAAGATCTTGTAAGGAAAGGAATCGTCATGGAAGGCGTCACAACCGGGCTGTTGCTGCTGGCCGTGTTGGTGGTGTTCGCGGTGATCGTGGTCGCCAAGTCGGTCGCGCTGATCCCGCAGGCCGAGGCGGCGGTGATCGAGCGACTCGGCCGCTACAGCCGCACCGTCAGTGGTCAGCTGACCCTGCTGGTTCCGTTCATCGACCGGGTGCGGGCCCGCATCGACCTGCGTGAACGGGTGGTGTCGTTCCCGCCTCAGCCGGTGATCACCGAGGACAACCTGACGCTCAACATCGACACCGTCGTCTACTTCCAGGTCACCAACCCCAAGGCCGCGGTCTATGAGATCAGCAACTACATCGTCGGTGTGGAACAGCTGACCACCACGACGCTGCGCAACGTGGTCGGCGGGATGACGTTGGAGCAGACGTTGACCTCCCGCGAGGTGATCAACAGCCAGCTGCGCGGCGTGCTCGACGAGGCGACCGGGCGGTGGGGTCTGCGGGTGGCCCGGGTGGAGCTGCGCAGCATCGACCCGCCGCCGTCGATCCAGGCGTCGATGGAGAAGCAGATGAAGGCCGACCGCGAGAAGCGGGCCATGATCTTGACCGCCGAGGGCCAGCGCGAGGCCGCGATCAAACAGGCCGAGGGCCAGAAGCAGTCCGAGATCCTGACTGCCGAGGGCGCCAAGCAGGCGGCGATCCTGGCCGCCGAGGCCGACCGGCAATCCACGATGCTGCGGGCCCAAGGTGAACGCGCCGCCGCCTACCTGCAGGCCCAGGGCCAGGCCAAAGCGATCGAGAAGACCTTCGCGGCGATCAAGGCCGCCCGGCCCACCCCCGAATTGCTGGCCTACCAGTATCTGCAGGTGCTGCCGGAGATGGCCCGCGGCGAGGCCAACAAGGTGTGGGTGGTGCCTAGTGATTTCGGCACGGCCCTGCAGGGCTTCACCAAGCTGCTCGGTGCTCCCGGCGAGGACGGGGTTTTCCGCTACCAGCCGTCACCCGACGACGAGCCGCGGCACCGATCGGAGGACGACAGCGACGAAGTCGCCGACTGGTTCACCACCCAGACCGACCCGGCGATCGCCCAGGCAGTGGCCAAGGCGGAGGCCGATGCGCGCAAGCCGGTCGAGGGCGTGTTGCCGGCGCAGCTCGATCCCGGTCCGGCGTGAGTGCGCTGACGGCACGGCCGACCTACGCGGCGCTGGCCGCATTCCTCGCCGGAGACGCCGTGGCCTCGGCGATCCCGGTGCCCTATGTCGCCAAGAACATGGATGCCATGCGGATTCCCGAGGAGGTCCGCTGGGCGGTCCCGGTGGCCAAAGCCGCCACCGCGTTGGGGCTGGCATCGGTATTCCGCTTCCCGGCCGTCGCCCGGCTCGCCACCGGATTGTTGACGTTGTATTTCGCCGGGGCGCTGGGCATCCACCTGCGTGTGCGTAACCGGATCGCCAACATCGTGCCCGCAGTTCTGCTGCTGATGGTGTTCGCCGCGATGACGGCCCAGGGCCCGCACACCGCCGGGGGCGGGGTACGGGCCCTGGAGTCGTAGCGCCGGCGCTTTCTAGCCTCTGCGGGAGGAGGCGGCGGTGTGCTCGTCGAGGGTGGTCGCCTTGTAGGCGTAGGCGGCCACCACCGCGCCGAGCAGCTGGGCGATCAGGTAGACCCAGAGGAATTTCCAGGCGAAGATCCCCGACAGCATCAGGCCGAAGGTGATGGCCGGGTTGAACGCGCCGCCCGAGATCGCGCCGACCGCCACCACGCCGACGGTCACCACGAATCCGATCGCCAGACCGTAGAAGCTGTTGCCGGCACTGTCTTTGCTGGTTGCGGTGTGCAAAACCACGTAACACAGCGCGAATGTGAATACTAATTCGGCCAGGAATGCGGGCCAGACGGTGCCGGTCAAATCAAGTGTTCCGGTCGCGTACTTGTCGTGCCACAACCCGAATCCCACACCGAACGCGGCGAGTGCACCGACCAACTGGGCAACGATGTAAGGCCCCAGGTCGCCCAATGGCAGCGCGCCCCGCAAATACGCGGCCACGGAGACGGCTGGGTTCAGGTGGCCGCCCGAGATGTGCCCACTGGCATAGACCATCACCATCAGCACCGAGCCGATGCCCAGCGCGGTGGCAGCGACGCATTCGGTGCCGGACAAGACGATGCCGAGCACAGCGAACATGAAAACGAACGTGCCGATCATTTCGGTCAAATATTTGCGCACCGAGGCGTTCCGATCAGCCATTGATCCGGTCCCTTCACTCCGTCGAGCACTTGTCCAATTTGTGCTGTGCCAGCACATGGCACTAAAGATGACTGTAACGGCGCAGAGTCTTGCGCCCGCTAATCGCACGCGGGTTTCACCGAATTGTTGCTGGATTAATGAGGGCTTCGTGTTGTTTGCCGATGCGCTATCGGTCCGGGCGCAATTCGACCAGCGGCAGCGGCGTGTTGGGAGGGGTTACCGCTTCGCCCAGCGTCTTCTCGAGCACCGCGCTGAACTTCTCCCACGTGCGGGGGTGGCGCTCGATGTAGTGGCCCAGCACCCGGTCTGCTTCGGCCTGCTCCAGTACCCGGGCGGTGGCCGGTACCGCGGCGCTGCTCCCGGCGTAAACCCGTACCCGGGGGTTGGCGCGGATGTTGCGAAACCATTGAGCGCGCCGCCCAAAGCCCGATGCCACCACATAGCTGTCGCCGGCGGCGTGGTCGATGACTTCGAGGACGACGCGGCGGCGCACGCCCGTCTTGCGTCCGACGTGTTCGAGCATCAACAGGCGCTGGCCGAAGAGGGCGCCGAGTCGCGCGCGATACAGCCAGATCGGGGCGCGCATCAGCCGTCGTGAACTCAGCAGTCGGCTGACCGTGTCGGCCAAGGACGGCATCTTCAGCACGCTACCCGCGGCTCCGCCGGCGCGGCGGGTCCTGCGTCGGGCGGACGAACAAAGCCAACAGCGTCTTGCCGACAGACACCGCAGCCGACGGGTTGTCCACCAGAACCGTGACCTGGTCGCCGAACCGCCGGCGAAGTTCGCGTTGCAGTCGGTCATACAGCGTCGATTCCGAGGCGGGGCAGCCGTGGCAGGCGCCGGACATCCGCACCCGCACCTGGTCGCCGGTCACCTCGACCAGCTCGATCGCGCCGCCGTGCGACGCGGCGATATCGCCGATCGGCCCGTCCAGCAGTTCCTGGGCTGCCCGCGTCAGGTCGCCGGTGCGCTCGGCGGGGGCGACCCGCCAGCCGGCCGGTGTTCGCAACGCTTCGTCGAGTGCGGCGCGGATCTCCTCGCCGCGAGCCCGCCAATTCTGCTGGCGGCTCAGCGTGATCGTGATCTCCGATCCGGCCACCGTCAGCTCGTCGATGACGCCGTCGTCCCGCAGCTCACCCAGCCGGCCGGGAGCCTGCTGGACCCGCCCGGCTGCGGGCATACGGTCGTGGTCGACCACCCACCGCACCCGTTGCGGGTCAGCGGTGGCCACCGCATGCATGGGGATCATGCGCCCAGGCCTGACGCGATCGACCGGGCGGCGAACGCCATCACCCAGGCCAAGACGAACATGTAGCCGAAGGAGAAGGCCGGCCATCGCCAGGAATTGGTCTCTCGGCGCATGACCGCGACAGTGGACATGCACTGCAGCGCGAACATGAAATACACCATCAGCGCGATGACCGTCGGTGCGGTGAACACTCGCCGGCCGTTGTCGTCGGACATCGACAGCAGCGCCTGGTGCGGGTCGGTGGGGTTGGTCGCCGCCGACACCTGCCCGAGCGTGGACACGAACACCTCCCGGGCCGACAGTGACCCCACGAGCGCAATGTTGGTGCGCCAGTCGAAGCCCAGGGGCGCAAAAACCGGCTCGATCGCCCTCCCGATGCCCGCGGCGTAGCTGTGGTCCAGGACGTAGGCGGTGGCGTCGGGTGCTGGCAGCGCTGCCGTCTCGGCGCCACGGGTGGGCAGATTCATCAACACCCACAGCACCAGCGAGGTGGCCAGGATGACGGTTCCGGCCTTACGCAAGAAGATCTTCGCCGCGTTCCACATCGCGATGAGAACCGCAGTGGGCGAGGGGAAGCGATACGGCGGCAGTTCCATGGTGAACGGCAGCAGGTCGCTGCGCAGGATCGTCGACTTGAACACTGCTGCGGCCAGCAGCGCCGAGGTGCCACCGCCCAGATACAGCAGGAACATGGTGACACCCTGCGCGCTGAAGCCCCACCAGCGCGTCTGTGGTGCCACCAGGAGCCCGACGAGCAGGGTGTAGACCGGCAGCCGAGCGGAGCACGTCATAAAGGGCGCGCTGATGATGGTGGCGATCCGATCACGCGATGACGGCAGTGTGCGTGTTGCCATGATCCCGGGGACTGCGCAGGCGAACGAGGACAGCATCGCCACGAACGCGCGACCTTCCAGTCCGGTTCGGGCCATGACACGATCCATCAGGAATGCGGCACGTGACATGTAGCCGACATTCTCCAGCAGTGCAATCAGTAGGAACAGCAACACAATCTGCGGAAGAAACTGCAACACGGTGCCGACGCCGCCGATCACCCCGTCGCCGATCAGACCGCCAACCACCGTGCCGCCGAAGTGGCTGTTGACCTGCGATCCCAACCAGTCGAGCCCGGCGGCGATCCGGTCCTGCAGCGGGGCGGCGACGGTGAAGATGATCTGGAAGAACGCGAACATGACCGTGAAGAAGACCACGATGCCCCACAGTGGGTGCAGGACCAAGCCATCGATCCGGGCGGTCCGCTGATCCCGTTGCGGGGCAACGTAGTCCGCGGCCGAGAGCACCGAGGCGCCCCACGCATCGAGCGCCTCGGTCTCCGACGGCGGCAGTACCGCAGGCCGTGACCAGGTATCACTGGAGCCCAACAGGGCGCGTAGGCCCTCGATGCCGGCGCCGCGGTTGGCGATGACGGCGAGGACCGGTACTCCGATCGCGGCCGCAAGGGCTTCCACGTCGACTCCACCGCGGCGCGAACGCAATTCGTCGGTCATGGTGAGCACTAACAGGGTGGGAAGGTCCAGGCGCAATACCTGGCCCACCAAGGTGATGGAGCGGCGCAGTGTGGTGGCGTCGGCGACCAACACGATCGCGTCGGGCCGGCCGATTCCGTTGATTCCGCCCGCCAACACGTCGACAACAACCTGTTCGTCCGGGCTGATCGGGTCCAGGCTGTAGGTGCCGGGCAGGTCTTCGATCGCCACGTCGACACCGCCGACGGTCACCACCCCGACGCTGCGCCCCACCGTGACGCCCGGATAGTTACCGGTCTTGGCGCGCAGCCCGGTCAGGTGATTGAACAGGCTGGTCTTGCCGGCGTTCGGGCTTCCGACCAGCGCGATCCGCTGTGCCGGCGTCACATTTACGGCTGTGGCCCTGTCCTCGTGGCAGTCGGTCATCGCTGACCACCGCACGCATCGATTTCCGGGTCGATCTCGATCAGCCGGGCTTCCCGGCGCCGCAGACACAGTTCGGTGTCTTGCACGCGGTAGATGGTGGGATCGCCCAGCGGGGCCCGGCGCACCACGTCGACGCGGGCGGCGGGGCGGAATCCGAGCTGACGCAGTCGATTTGCCACCGCCGGCGGGGCGTGCAATGCGGCACCGACGATGGTGGCCCGCTGGCCCGGCGCCAAGTCGGCGAGCACGTTCGCCGATTCGGTTCCCTGCGACGATCGTCGCCGCCACCTGCGCATCAGAAGCCCCAACGTTAGATCAGCTTATTGCCTGAAAGGTACGCCTGATTCGCCGATCACGTCTGGGTCTGAGTCGCAGTGATCAGCCGATGGTCACCGGTTCGGCCGGGTCGAGTTCGCGGGCTTGGGGGCCGGCCTCGGGCCGGTGTGCGCGGTGCGAGCGCACCTCGTAGACAAGCAGTGCCACCCCGACCGCGGCGGTGCACGCCGAAACCGCGAACAGCAGCGGGCTCACCTCACCGGTCAGGGCGTCGCCGAGCACCACCACCGCGGCCGTGCCCGGCAGCAGACCTATCAGGGTGGCCACCGAGTACGGCACCAGTCGCACCGCCGAGGCACCGGCGGCGTAGTTGATCACCGAGAACGGGATCGCCGGAATCAACCGCAGCGACACCACGGCGGGCCATCCGCGCTGACGAAGGCGGGCGTCGAGTGAGTCGAGCCGCGGATGACGCACCACCCGGCTCAACTGCCAACCGAACACCCGCATCAGGATCAGCACACCCACGGCGCTCAGCGCGCTGGCCACCACCGCCAGCAGAACACCCAGCCAGGGGCCGAACAGCAGGCCGGCGGCCAGGGTGAACGCGGTCCGCGGGAAGGGGAACACCGTGACGACGGTGTGCGCAACCAGAAACGCCACCGGAAACCACGGCCCCAACGTCTGCGCCCAGTCCCGCAGTTGCACCGCCGAGGGCACGGGGACCAGCAGTGCCACCGCGACCAGGCTCAAGACGACCGCCGTGGTCAACGCCAAGCGTCGTAGCGCCACTTGGCGCGCTGTGGCGATGAATGCCGACCAGGCGCCACGCAGCACCTGCGGGATTCGGGTCGCGGCGGGCATCACGGCACTCAAGAGTACGGGCCGGGGGTGAACACTTCGTGTCACTCAGCGGGAGTTTCGCCGCTCGGCACACCTCACCCGTGTCGGCCGATCGGCATCATTTAGCCTGGTTGACACATGTTGGGTAGCGATTCAACAGCTACTCGCGAGTAACCACAGGAGTCGCCGGTGTCAATCGACGTGTCCGCCGAACCCGCCGGCATCCAGCAGGCCCGAGCACGCTGGCGTGCCGCCGTGGCCGGGGTGCTGGCCAAGAGCGCGCGCCGCGAGCCGGCCGATATCGACGCCGAGACCGGCGGTGAGCCCGAGCGGCTGCTGGACACCCCGGTGGAGGGGTTGGCAGGGCAGGGCGGCTTCGCCGTTCGGGCGCTCTACACCGCGTTGGACGCGCTACCCGAGCCGCCGTTGCCGGGTCAGTGGCCCTTCGTGCGCGGCGCCGACGCGCGGCGCGATGTCAACACCGGCTGGAAGGTCGCCGAGGTCTTTCCCATCGGCGGATCGGCTTCGGCCGCCGACGCCAACGGCGCCGTTCTGAGTGCCCTGACCGACGGCGTCAGCGCGCTGACACTGCGGGTCGGCGAAGCGGGCGTGCCGGCTGCCGAGCTGCGGGGCGTATTCGACGACGTCTACCTGGACCTGGTTCCGGTACTGCTCGACGGTGCCGGTGCCGGCGACTACACCACCGCCGCCGAGACCATGCTGGCCCTGGTCGAGGCACTCGACCCGGACAATCGCGCCAATTTGTCGGTGGATTTGGGCGCCGACCCGCTGACCGCGCCGCTGACTGACCGTTCGGCACCGTCGATCGACGAGGTGATCGCGGTGGCGTCGCAGGCCGTCGCGCATCCGGGGGTGCGGGCCATCGCCGTCCACGGCCCGGCCCTGCACAACCTGGGCGCCGGCGCGTCGGGGGAGTTGGCTGCCGGCCTGGCCGCGGCCGTGGCCTACCTGCGGGTGCTCACCGATGCCGGCCTGTCGGTGGCCGACGCCGCCCGCCAGATCAGCTTCCGGATCGCCGCCGACGATGACCAGTTCATCACGATCGCCAAGATCCGGGCGGCGCGCCAACTGTGGGCGCGGGTCACCGAGGTCGCCGGGGCGCCTGAAGCCGGTGCCGCCGTCGTCCACGCCGAGACATCCCTGGCGATGATGACGCAGCGTGACCCGTGGGTGAACATGCTGCGCACCACCCTGGCCGCCTTCGGCGCCGGTGTCGGCGGAGCTGACACCGTGCTGGTGTGGCCGTTTGACACGGTGATCCCGGGTGGGCAGCCCGGCACCTCGACAACGTTCTCGCGGCGGATCGCCCGCAACACCCAACTGCTGCTGCTCGAAGAGTCGCACCTGGGCCAGGTCCTGGACCCGGCCGGCGGGTCCTGGTTCGTCGAAGACCTCACCGAACAGTTGGCGCAGCAGGCCTGGCGTCAGTTCCAGGAGATCGAGGAGCTGGGCGGATTCGAGGCCGCCCGCGGGCACATCGGCGAGCGGATCGCCGAGGTTGCCGCCGCGCGGGCCGAGGACATCGCACATCGGCGCAGTGCGATCACCGGCGTCAACGAGTACCCGAACCTCGACGAGGCGCCGTTGCCGCCGTCTGCGACACAGAACCCGCCGGCCGGCTTGCGGCGCTACGCTGCGCAGTTCGAGGCGCTGCGAGACCGCTCCGACGCCTACCTAGCGCGTACCGGTGCCCGGCCGCAGGCGTTGCTGCTGCCGCTGGGGTCGATCGCCGAACACAACGTTCGGACTACCTTTGCCGCGAACCTGCTGGCCTCCGGCGGCATCGAGGCGATCAACCCCGGCACGGTGAACGCCGAGCAGGTGGCCGACGCCGTGGCGGAGGCCGGCTCACCCGCTGCGGTGGTGCTGTGCGGCAGCGATGCCCGTTACGGCGCCGAAGCGGCCGCGGTCATCGGGGCGGCTCGTACCGCCGGAGTCGACCGGGTCTACCTGGCGGGGCCGGCCAAGGCATTAGCCGGCAACTCCGACACCGATCCGAAGCCAGACGACTACCTGACCATGAAAATCGATGCGGTGCAGGCGCTGTCGGACTTACTGACCCGATTGGGGGCCTGAGAGCCATGACCACGAGCACCTCACATGGCACGCTCGGCAGTTTCGCCGAGGTTGCGCTGCACGGTGACCGCGTCGCCGAACCGGTGACCGAGAGCGCCGTCGCCGAGCACGTCGCGGCCGCCGCGGCCGCGCACGGCTACACACCTGAGCAGCTGGAATGGCAGACCCCGGAGGGAATTGCGGTCAAGCCGGTGTACACCGCGGCCGATCGCTCCGCCGCGGTCGCCGAGGGTTACCCGCTGGACAGCTTCCCCGGCGAGGCGCCGTTCGTACGCGGGCCGTACCCGACGATGTACGTCAACCAGCCGTGGACGATTCGCCAGTACGCCGGGTTCTCGACCGCGGCGGACTCCAACGCCTTCTACCGGCGCAACCTCGCGGCCGGTCAGAAGGGCCTGTCGGTCGCGTTCGACCTGGCCACCCACCGCGGCTACGACTCGGATCACCCCCGGGTGCAGGGTGACGTCGGAATGGCCGGGGTCGCAATCGATTCCATCCTGGACATGCGACAACTGTTCGACGGGATCGACCTGAGCGCGGTCAGCGTCTCGATGACCATGAACGGCGCCGTGCTGCCGATCCTGGCGCTGTACGTGGTGGCCGCCGAGGAGCAGGGGGTGCCACCGGAGAAACTGGCCGGCACCATCCAGAACGACATCCTCAAAGAGTTCATGGTGCGCAACACCTACATCTATCCGCCGAAGCCCTCGATGCGGATCATCTCCGACATCTTCGGCTACACCAGCGCGAAGATGCCGAAGTTCAACTCCATCTCGATCTCGGGCTACCACATCCAAGAGGCCGGTGCCACAGCCGATCTCGAGTTGGCCTACACGTTGGCCGACGGGGTGGACTACATCAAGGCCGGCCTGGATGCCGGTCTGGACATCGACAAGTTCGCGCCCCGGCTGTCGTTCTTCTGGGGCATCGGGATGAACTTCTTCATGGAGGTCGCCAAGCTGCGTGCGGGCCGCCTGCTGTGGAGTGAGTTGGTCGCCCGCTTCGACCCCAAGAGCTCGAAATCGCTGTCACTGCGCACGCATTCGCAGACCTCGGGATGGTCGCTGACCGCCCAGGACGTCTTCAACAACGTCGCACGAACCTGCGTCGAGGCGATGGCCGCCACCCAGGGTCACACCCAGTCGCTGCATACCAACGCCTTGGATGAGGCGCTGGCACTGCCGACTGACTTCTCCGCCCGCATCGCCCGCAACACCCAGCTGCTGTTGCAGCAGGAGTCGGGCACCACCCGGCCGATCGACCCGTGGGGCGGTTCCTACTACGTGGAGTGGCTGACCCACCAGTTGGCGCAGCGGGCCCGGGCGCACATCGAGGAGGTCGAGGCGCACGGCGGCATGGCCCAGGCCATCAGCGAGGGCATCCCGAAGCTGCGCATCGAGGAGGCCGCCGCCCGCACTCAGGCCCGCATCGACTCCGGGCGTCAGCCGCTGATCGGCGTCAACAAGTACCAGGTCGCCGAAGACCAGGAGATCGAGGTCCTCAAGGTCGAGAACAGCCGGGTGCGCGCCGAGCAGTTGGCCAAGCTCGAGCAGCTGCGCGCCGAGCGCGACGAGGCTGCCTGCCAGGCCGCGCTGGCCGAGCTGACTCGGGCGGCCGGCGCCAATGGTCCGGCCGGTGAGGACGGGCTGGGCAACAACCTGATGGCGCTGGCCATCGACGCCGCCCGGGCCAAGGCCACCCTCGGGGAGATCTCCGACGCGCTGGAGAAGGTCTACGGTCGCCATCAGGCCGAGATTCGCACGATCTCTGGCGTCTACCGTGACGAAGTCGGGAAGGGCAGCAACATCGCTAGCGCAACCGCTCTGGTGGAGAAGTTCGCCGAGGCCGACGGCCGCCGGCCCCGCATCCTGGTCGCCAAGATGGGCCAGGACGGCCACGACCGTGGCCAGAAGGTGATCGCCACCGCGTTCGCCGACATCGGCTTCGACGTGGACGTCGGTGCCCTGTTCTCCACCCCCGACGAGGTGGCCCGCCAGGCTGCCGACAACGACGTGCACGTGGTCGGGGTGTCCTCGCTGGCCGCCGGGCACCTGACGTTGGTGCCGGCGCTGCGTGACGCGCTGGCGCAGGTCGGCCGGCCCGACATCATGATCGTGGTCGGGGGAGTGATCCCGCCCGGCGACTTCGACGAGCTCTATGCCGCCGGGGCGACCGCGATCTTCCCGCCCGGCACGGTGATCGCCGACGCTGCGGTGGACCTGCTGAAGACCCTCGCGTCCCGGCGAGGGTACGAGCTCGCCGACCAAGCAGAACCGGCGGCAGACCAGAAATAAATGGCCGACAACGTGTCTGACACCGTCGCCGAGTTGGCGGCGGCGGTGCGCTCCGGCGACCGCTCCGTGCTGCCGCGGGCCATCACCCTGGTCGAGTCCACCCGCGCCGATCACCGCCAGCAGGCACAGGAGCTGCTGCTGGAGCTGTTGCCTGACGCCGGCGGGGCGCGGCGGGTGGGCATCACCGGTGTTCCCGGCGTGGGCAAGTCGACCACCATCGAAGCCCTCGGGATGCACCTGATCGAGCAGGGCCACCGGGTGGCGGTGCTCGCCGTTGACCCGTCCTCGACGCGCACCGGTGGTTCGATCCTGGGGGACAAGACCCGGATGCAGCGGCTGGGGACGCACGAACGCGCCTACATCCGTCCGTCGCCGACGTCGGGCACCCTGGGCGGGGTCGCCAAGGCGACTCGCGAGACGGTGGTGCTGCTGGAGGCCGCCGGTTTCGACGTGATCCTGATCGAGACCGTCGGCGTCGGCCAGTCCGAGGTCACAGTCGCCAACATGGTCGACACCTTCGTCTTTTTGACCCTGGCCCGCACCGGCGACCAGTTGCAGGGCATCAAGAAGGGTGTGCTGGAACTGGCCGACATCGTGGTGGTCAACAAAGCCGACGGCAACCACTTGGCCGAAGCGCGCCTGGCTGCACGAGAGTTGTCGACCGCGATCCGGCTCATCTATCCCCGCGAAACGCTTTGGCGGCCACCGGTTTTGACGATGAGCGCGATCGAGGGCACCGGGCTGCCGGAATTCTGGGAGACCGTCGAGCGGCATCGGCAGACGCTGATCGAAGCGGGCGAATTCGACGCCCGGCGCCGGGCACAACAGGTGGACTGGACCCGCCAGTTGGTCCGCGACGCCGTGCTGGAACGCGCACTGTCGGACCAGGCGGTGCGCGCCGTGCGCACCGAGGTGGAACAGCAGGTACTGCGCGGAGAACTGACCCCCGCGCTGGCCGCCCAGCGAATCCTCGAGGCCATCTGGAATTAGTGGCACGCGCGTGCGGTAATCCGACTTATATCGGCCGGTGGACGCGGTAGATTCCCAACCATGACACAGCATCTCGAGGTTCGTCGGGCGCAGCTTCCGGCGAACGTGCACGGCGTTGCCGACCCGAACTTCGCCTGTGCTGTGCGCGCCTTCGCCGCAATGTTCCCGGGTCGCCGTTTCGGCGGCGGGGCGCTGGCGATCTACCTCGATGGACAGCCCGTGGTGGACGTGTGGACCGGATGGTCGGACCGGGCGGGACAGGTGCCGTGGTCGGCCGACACCGGCGCCATGGTGTTCTCGGCGACCAAGGGTGCGGCGTCGACGGTCATCCACCGGCTGGTCGACCGAGGACTCATCGACTACGACGTGCCGGTGGCGCAGTACTGGCCGGAGTTCGGGGCGAACGGCAAGGCCGCGATCACCGTCCGCGAGCTGTTGGGACACCGAGCAGGCCTGACCCACCTCAACGGCGCCAGCAGGGCGGACCTACTGGACCACGTGACGATGGAAGCCCGGATGGCCGCTGCGGCGCCGGGACCCGAGCGCGGCAAACCCGCCTATCACGCGCTGACGTACGGCTGGCTGGTGTCCGGGCTGGCCCGGGCCGTCACCGGCGTGGGAATGCGTGAGCTGTTCCGCACGGAGCTGGCCGGACCGCTGGGTATCGACGGAATGCACCTGGGCCGCCCGCCCGCCGACGCTCCTACCGTCGCAGCGGAGATCATCATGCCCCAGCGCAGTCGGCGAAACGCGGTAGTGGACCTGGTGGCGCCGCGGGCCGCCTCGGCGCTGCGGTACGGGGGCCTGGGCGCCTTCTACTTCCCAGGGGTGATGGACACCGTCCGCGGCGGCATTCCGTTCCTGGACACCGAGGCCGCCGCCCTCAACGGGGTGGCCACCGCCCGCGGGCTGGCCCGCCTCTACGGCGCCCTGGCCAACGGCGGGCAGATCGACGGCACTCAATTGCTGTCACCCCAACTCGTGGCGGGCCTGACCGGTCCGCACACGCTCGAGCTAGACCGCACCATCGGGGTTCCGTTGGCGTTCCACCTGGGCTATCACGCGATCCCGTTCGGACCGGTGCTGCCCGGATTCGGTCACGTCGGGCTGGGCGGATCCATGGGGTGGGCGGATCCTGCCTCCGGGCTGGCGATCGGCTTCGTGCACAACCGGCTGCTGACCCGATTCGTGGCAATCGACCATGCCGGTTTCGTCGGAACGGCCGCGCTGATTCGCCGCGGCGTCGCCCAGGGGCGCCGGCACGGCTACACGCCGATCCCGCAGCTGGGGGAGCCGTTCGCCGCGCCGGATGCCGCGACCGGCTAGTGGTGGTGCGCCGCTGTGCCGAATGGCGGCGACCCGCTTCACCCGGCTCCGCCGGGTTCGCGATCGCCGCTGTGCCGAATGGCGGCGACCCGCTTCACCCGGCTCCGCCGGGTTCGCGATCGCCGCTGTGCTGAATGGCGGCGACCCGCTTCACCCGGCTCCGCCGGGTTCGCGATCGCCGCTGTGCTGAATGGCGGCGACCCGCTTCACCCGGCTCCGCCGGGTTCGCGATCGCCGCTAAGGTTGCCGGGTGACTGACCGTACGCCGAAGCTCTACATCTTCCCGCATGCCGGCGGATCGCCGCAGTACTACGTGCCGTTCTCCAAGACCTTCACCACCGACGTCAAGCGCATCGGCGTTCAGTACCCGGGCAAGGGCGGAACCCATGACCTGGGCGCCTTCACCAGCATCGAAGACCTCGCCGACCAGGTCTGCAAGACGGTCGCACCGCCGGCTCCGACTGACGGGCCGGTCGCCTTCTTCGGTCACAGCATGGGCGCGCTGCTGGCGTTCGAGGTGGCGCGCCGATTCGAGGCCGACGGACATCGGATTGCCGCGCTGTTCGTGTCGGCTGCGGGCGCACCGGGACGAGCCGGCTACGACAACATTCCCGAGTCCGACCGCGGCCTGCTGGACGCCGTCAGCACCATGACGGGAGTCAACCCCGAATTCTTGGAAAACGAGGAGTTCGCGGCCAAGATCCTCCCGACCCTGCGCGGCCTGAAAGCCATCGCGAACTATGACTGTCCGCCCGAGGCGCGAGTGACCTGTCCGCTGTTTGCGTTCCATGGTGACGAAGATGACGTCGCCACCGCGGAGAAAGTGGGTCCGTGGGCGGAGCGCACCACCGCCGAATTCAGCGCGCGGGTGTTCACCGCACCCGGCCACCACTTCTACCTCACCGAACACCTGCCGGAACTGGTCGGCGATATCGAGCAGAAGATCGCGCAGTACTGCCAGGAATGAGCGCCCGGCGCGGCTGAAATGTGAATGGGCGCGTGGTGCGGAAAGTTACTCGTGAGGCGCGCACGTGACTTCTCCGCTACTATGGCGGATCTGCTGCGTTTGCGCTGTATGTGGGCCATAAATTGCCTGTCAGCTGCGCTTCCGTGGTAGCCTCCGCGGAGGGAAACGCCTGGGATGTCGGGGTCCAAGGAGTTTTAGCGCAGGTTCCAAACATCCAGAAGGGGTACCCGTGGCGTTGGTCGAATCATCCGCACCGGCCGTGACGGCCGGGCGATCGCAGCGCTCGGAGGTCCCCGCCCCCGTCTCCACCCGGCACGGCGAGCAGCCAACCTGCGCTGAGGCTGAAGTATTCAGCTGAGCAACCCCTCCAGGGATGCCCGCCAGACCTGATCGCGTGGGGGATCCATCCCAAATCTCGCTAATCCAATTGCATACCTCCGCTGTGCAGGGACCTAGCGCAGCGAAACCGTCAGTTCGGACAGTAAGCGCAACGACTCTCGACGGGGCCGAAGTACTCAGCAGGTGAGGTCCAAGGACCTGACAGCATAAGGAGAAGACAACGCAATGTCGGTAACTGAAACGCACATCCCGACCCTGTTGGCGAACCTCGAGCGGGACAAGCCAGACGAGCCTGCGTACACGTTCATCGACTACGACGTCGACCCCGCCGGCTACCGCGAGACCGTGACATGGTCGCAGCTGCGCAACCGCGTCCGGGTGGTGGCGGCCGAACTGGCGACCTGCGCCTCTCCCGGCGACCGGGTGGCGATTCTGGCCCCGCAGAGCCTGGAGTACATCGTCGGGTTCTACGGTGCGCTGGAGGCGGGCATGATCGCCGTCCCGCTGCCGGTGCCGATGTTCGGCGTGCACGACGAGCGCGTGTCGGCGGCGCTGCGTGACAGTGCTCCGGCGGCGATCCTGACGACCACGTCGGCGGTCGGTGACATCGCCAGCTCGATCAAGGGCCTGGGCGGAAAGCCGCCGGTGGTCATCGAGATCGACGCGTTGGACCTCGACTCCGAGCCGCTGGCAGCCCCCGGCGCGACGGCACAGACCAAGGTTGCCTTCCTGCAGTACACGTCGGGTTCGACCCGGACGCCGGCCGGCGTCATGGTCACGCACGCCAACGCCGTGTCGAACATGGTGCAGATGGCTGACGACACCTTCGCGCTGACCGGCGGAAAGGCGCCGGAAGGACTCAACCTGGTGTCGTGGATGCCGTTCTACCACGACCTGGGTCTGCTCGGAACTGTCATCTACCCGATGGTCCTGCGCGTGCACACCGTGCACATGAGCCCGATGGCGTTCCTGGCGAAGCCGGCGCGCTGGATGCAGGAGCTCGCCAAGGCTCCCGTCGGATTCACCGGTGGGCCGAACTTCGCCTACGAGCTGGCCGTGCGGCGGACCTCCGACGAGGACATGGCGGGTCTCGACCTGAGCAACGTGCACACCTTCTGTTTCGGTGCGGAGCGCATTCACGCCGCGACGCTGCGACGCTTCGTCGACCGATTCACCAAGTTCAACGTGAACCCTGCCGCCCTGCGCCCCGGCTACGGGCTGGCCGAGGCGAGCGTCTACCTGACGTCCAACACCCCCGGCAACCCGCCGCCGACCGCGCGGTTCGACTACACCAAGCTGGCCGCCGGTACGGCCGTGCCCAGTGGTGCCGAAGGTGGCGTCGAGCTGGTCAGCTGCGGTGTTCCTCGGGCCTGCACCCTACGTATCGTGGATCCGGAAACCCAGACCGAAAACCCGGAAGGCACAGTCGGCGAGATCTGGACACACGGCCCCAACGTCGCAGCGGGCTACTGGCACAACCAGCAGGCCACCGAAGCTACCTTCGGTGGCAAGCTCGTCGACCCGACTCCGGGGACACCGCAGGGGCCCTGGCTCATGACCGGCGACCTCGGCGTCATCTCCGGAGGAGAGCTCTACATCGTCGGCCGGATCAAGGACCTGCTGATCGTCGACGGGCGTAACCACTACCCGGACGACATCGAGGCCACCGTTCAGGAAATCACCGGTGGGCGTGTCGCCGCGGTCTCGATCCCCAACAGCCACTCCGAGCAGCTTGTTACGATCGCGGAGTTCAAGAACAAGGGGGGTTCCGATGAGGAGATCCTGGACAGGCTGACCGAGGTACGTCGCAAGGTGACGGCCGCGCTGTCCAAGGCGCACGGCCTGGTGAGTGGAGACCTGGTCCTGGTGTCGCCGGGTGCCATCCCGATCACGACCAGCGGCAAGATCCGCCGTTCCAGCTGCGTAGAGATCTACCAGCGTGATGGATTCGACCGACTGGATGCTACTGCTCGGTCTGTATGACAGATGACGAGCTGCTCGCGCGGCTCTCGGGGAGGTTGAGTTGAGCGAGAAGAGTGCTGCGCCGGTCGGGGGGCCGGATCGTCGGGCGATTGTTGCTGAGGCGCTGCGCAAGATTGATGATTTGACGGCGCGGTTGGCGGTTGCTGAGGCCGGCGATACTGAGCCGATCGCGGTGGTGGGTTTGGGCTGTCGTTTGCCTGGTGGGGTGGATGGTCCGGCCGCGTTGTGGCGGTTGTTGTGTGATGAGGGTTCGGGGATTGTTCGGGTTCCGGCGGATCGCTGGGATGCTGATGCGTTCTATTCCTCGGATCATTCGGTGCCGGGAACGATTTGTTCTCATGATGGCGGGTTTTTGACATCGTGGCAGCCGGCGGAGTTTGACGCGGAGTTTTTTGGCATATCGCCGCGTGAGGCCGATGCGATGGATCCTCAGCAGCGGTTGCTGATGGAGGTGGCCTGGGAGGCGTTGGAGCACGCCGGGATCACCAAAGAGACGATCCGGGGCACCCAGACCGGCATCTTCGTCGGTATGACCACCAATGATTACGCGCTGGACATCATGAGCCAGATCCGACCACAAGAAGTCGACCCGTACGTTCCCTTCGGCAACGCGGCCAATTTCGCGGCGGGTCGGTTGTCGTATTTCTTGGGTGTGCATGGTCCGGCGATGATGGTGGATACGGCGTGTTCGTCGTCGTTGGTGACGATTCATTTGGCGTGTGCGAGTTTGCGGCGTCGGGAGTCGGATCAGGCGTTGGCGGCCGGGGTGAACTTGATCTTGACCCCGCAGAACAGCATTGCGACGTCGCGGTGGGGGATGTTGGCCCCGGATGGTCAGTGCAAGACCTTTGATGCGGCCGCCGACGGCTACGTCCGCTCGGAAGGCGCTGGGGTGGTGGTGCTCAAGCGGCTCTCGGATGCCCAGCGTGATGGTGACCGGATCTTGGCGGTGGTGCGGGGTTCGGCGGTGAATCAGGATGGGCCGTCGTCGGGTCAGACGGTGCCGTCGGGTCCGGCGCAGCAGAAGGTGGTGCGGGCGGCGTTGGCGTCGGCGCGGTTGGAGCCGGGCGATATCGATTATGTCGAGGCGCATGGCACCGGTACGGCGTTGGGTGATCCGATTGAGTTGGATGCCTTGTCGGCGGTGTTTGGTGAGCGGGGTTCTTCGGCGCCGTTGGTGCTGGGATCGGTCAAAACCAACCTTGGTCACCTTGAATCCGCCTCAGGCGTCGCGGGCTTTATCAAGACGGTGTTGTCGGTGCAGCAGGGTTTCATTCCGCGGCATTTGAATTTCTCGGAGTTGACGCCGAACGCCGGCGCGGGCGCGTCGAAGTTTGCGATTGCTGGTCAGGGTATGGATTGGCCGGTGGTGTCGCGTGCGCGTCGGGCGGGGGTGTCCTCGTTTGGGGTGTCGGGCACGAATGCGCATGTGATCGTCGAGCAGGCGCCGGATGTTGAGGTTGTCGCGGCGGCTCCGGCGGTGCCGGTGAGCACGTTGGTGGTGTCGGGGAAGTCGCCGGCGCGTATCGCGGCCACCGCTGGAGTACTCGCACAATGGATGGCCACCGACGGCGCCGAGATCGCGCTGCCGGACATCGCACATGCGCTCAACCATCACCGCACTCGCCACCAGAAATTCGCCACCATCGCTGCCCGCGATCACGAGCAGGCCGTTACCGCGCTTGCTGCACTGGCCGCCGGTGAATCCGCACCGGGTGTGGTGGAACCGGCTGCAGTGCTGCCCGGACCCGGCACTGTGTTTGTGTTTTCGGGTCAGGGTTCGCATTGGGTGGGGATGGGTCGTCGGTTGTTGGCCGATGAGCCGGTGTTTGCTGCCGCTGTTGCTGAGTTGGAGCCGGTTTTTGTCCGGCAGGTGGGTTTTTCGCTTCGTGAGGTGATTGCCGACGGCGTTGAGATTTCTGGTGATGCGCAGGTGCAGCCGGTGATCATGGGGTTGCAGTTGGCGTTGGCTGCGTTGTGGCGTTCCTATGGGGTTGTGCCGGATGCGGTGATTGGGCATTCGATGGGGGAGGTGTCTGCGGCGGTGGTGGCCGGGGCGCTGACGCCGGAGCAGGGTTTGAAGGTGATCGGGGTGCGGTCGGCTTTGATGTCGCGGCAGGCCGGTCAGGGTGCGGTGGCGTTGTTGGAGCTCGATGCCGCCTCGGCTCACGAGTTGTTGGCGGGTTATCCCGGTGTTGAGGTGGCGGGGTATTTGTCGCCGCGGCAGACGGTGGTGGCCGGTGCGCCGGCGGATGTGGATGCGGTGATTGCTGCGGTGGCTGCTGCGGAGCGGTTTGCGCGGCGGGTGAATATGGAAGTGGCTTCCCATACCGCGTTCATGGATCCGATCCTGGATGAACTGCGTGCCGAACTGGCCGACATCACCCCCCAAATGCCACAGATCCCGTTCCTGTCCACTGTGGTCGATCCGCTCGGGCCCACTCCGGTGCTCGACGCCCGCTACTGGGCAGACAATGTGCGCCAACCGGCCCGGGTGAATCAGGCGGTCGCTGCCGCCGGGGACAAATACGGCACGTTCATCGAGATCAGCCCGCACCCGATCCTTACCCACACCATCGACGAGATCCTGGACGCGGTGCCGCACTGCAGCGTTGCCACGCTGGTGCGCGACGGCGATGACACCGTCGCCTTCCATCAGCATCTCAACAGCGCCCACCCGGTGAGCCCGCGCGAACTGCCGCACCCATCGGGGTCTTACCCGGTGCTGCCGACCACACCGTGGCGGCACACCCATCACTGGCTTGTGGTCGAAAGCTCCATCACCGCAGCCGAATCCGCACCACGGCCGGGCCTGCTGCTGGGCACCCACATCAAGATCGGCAGTACGCCGACCGTCCACCTGTGGCAAGCCCGGCTGTCGCCGGAGACCAAGCCGTATCCCGGCAGTCACCGCAACAACGGGGTGGAGCTGGTCCCGGCATCGGTGCTGCTGCAAACCCTGTCGGACGCAGCGTTCGAAGTCAGCGGAGACTCAGCGGTCAGCGAGATCCGGTTCGAGCACCCGATTCTCGTCGACCGGCCGCGGACCATCCAGGTGGTCGCCGACGGCGAATCAGTGACAGTTTCGTCGAAGGCGGTTTCCGACGACCCGGCCGCCCGGTGGGTCAAACACCTCAGCGCCCGCATCACGCCGCGCAACGAATCTGTCGGGCTCGCTGTTGATTCCAGCCTCACCAACGGCCACAGCGGAACCCCCTTCGATGACGACGCGGTGACCGCGCTGTGGCTCACCTGGGGCAGCGAGGGGCGTCCCTTCGAGTGGTCGCTGACCTCCGGTCGGGTCACCGCGACCCAATTGCGTGCCGACGTCGCGTCCGCACAGTCCGGCACGGCAGCGCTGCTCGACGCCGCTCTGCATGTCGCCCGCCTGGTCGACAACACCAACCCCGAGCTGATGGTGCCGGCGTCGGTCGATGAGGTCCGCTTCGGCGACGCACCGGCCGACGGTCGGGCCGGAGTCACAGTGCACCGGCGCGACGGCGGTGAGGGCGAACTCATCGTCGACATCGCCGTGACCACCGCCGACGGCGGCCGGTGTGTCGACATCCGCGGGCTGCGCTACACGGTGCTGAACGTGGCCACCTCGGACGACCCGAGCTCGATCGCCCACGCGATCGACTGGCAACCCTGGGACGCCGAACTGCAGACCCCGAGTCAGCCGGGAACCCTGGCGGTGGTCGGTGGCGGTGTCGCCGCCGACCGGCTGCGCGACACCCTGAGCGCAGTTGGTCACCCCAGCGTCGGGATCACCGAGGCTCAGAACGTTGTCTACGTCGCCGACCCGGGCCCCGCCGACGAATCCGACCTGGACTGCGCGGCCCGCCTGGCCGGTGAGGTAGCCGATCTGGTGGCCACCCTGGCCGACCGCGACACCCACCCGCCGGCCCTGTGGATCGTCACCCACGGCGTCCACGAGGCCGCCTCCGCCGCTGCGGTGCGCCAAAGCTGCCTGTGGGGAATGGCGGGCGTGATCCGGGCAGAGCAGCCGCAGCTGTGCGGTGGGCTGGTGGACCTGCCCAGTGAAGGGTCCGCTGACACCGGCGATGCGGCCGCTGCAGCGCTGTCGAGCATCCTGCGCACGCCGGCCAAGTCCATTCTGGTGTGGCGTGAGGACCAGTTCCTGACGCCGGCGTTCACGCCGATCTCCGGTCCGCAGCAGCGCGAGCCGATGGTCTGCCAGCCCGATGGCGCCTACCTCATCACCGGCGGTATGGGAGCGCTCGGCCTGCTGATGGCCGGATGGCTGGCCGACCGCGGTGCCCGGCGCCTGGTGTTGGCCGGCCGCAGCGCCCTGCCGCCCCGGCGCGATTGGGACTCCGAGGAGATCGAGGAGGGCGTGCGGAACAAGATCTCCGCGGTCCGGGCGTTGGAGCGGCGCGGTGTCACTGTTGACGTGGTCGGTCTCGACGTCGGATCCCGGGTTGCGGTGACCGACTTGTTGGCCCGCCGCGACGCCGCCGGTGCCCCGCCGATCCGCGGCATCATCCACGCCGCCGGTATCACCGAGGGGCAACTGCTCACCGAGGTAGAACCCGAGCGGCTGCGTGACACCATGTGGCCCAAGGTCGCGGGCGCCCAGGTGCTCAACGAGCTCTTCCCGCCTGCCAGCCTGGACTTCTTCTTCATGACCGCAGCCGCCGGCGCAGTGTTCGGTGTTCCTGGTCAGGGTGCCTACGCGAGCGCCAACGCCTACCTGGACGGTCTGGCCCGTGCCCGCCACAAGCTGGGCTGCCACAGCGTCAGCCTCGACTGGGTGGCGTGGAAGGGCCTGGGGTTCGGGGCCGAGGCACATGTCGTGCTGCACGAGCTGGAGCGGATGGGCTCGCGGCCCATCACCCCGGCGGAAGCCTTCGCCGCCTGGGACCACGTGGAGCACTACGACGTCGCGCAGGCCGTGATGGTGCCGCTGCCCAGGGAAGGAAAGCCCGGGGAGTCCGCTTCCGGTCCCGCCGAGCCGGTCCGCGACTGGGCGCAGCTGCCCGCCGATGAGATACTGAGCGAGCTGGAAATCGGGTTGCGCAGCATTCTGGCGCGCGAGCTTCGCATGTCGGAGGCTGAGCTACAGCTGGACCGGCCGTTCGCCGAACTCGGTTTGAACTCCGTGATGGCGATGGCGGTGCGCCGTGACATCGAACAGCTGGTCGGTATGGAACTGTCGGCCACCATGCTGTGGAATCACCCGACGACTGCGGCACTGGCGGCGCACCTGACCGGCAAGCTGTTGCCGCAGGAAGAGGCCGGCGGTGACGCGGCAGCCGCAGGCGGTGAGCTGCCGGAGTCGGCCGACAGTGTTTTGAACGAGCTGTTCGACAGCGTGGAATCGGCTCCGGCCGGATGGGACGGGATCTAGTGGGAATTGAGTTCCCCGCATGACTGCAGCATTTGACGAAGAAGCGCTGCGCCACTGGCTGGCCGACTATCTGGTCACCAACATCGGTTGCAGTCTCGAGGACATCGATTTCAACGCGTCGCTCAACGATCTGGGCGTCGGTTCCCGCGATGCCGTGGTGCTCTGCGGCGAGCTGTCCGAACTGCTCGGCCGCAAGGTCTCACCGGTAGAACTCTGGCAGCACCCGTCGGTCGCAGAGTTGGCTCGGTTCCTCATCGAGCCCGACTCCGCGGACGAAGAGTCGACACCCGAGCCCGGCCGCTTTGGCACCGATGAACCCATCGCGGTGATCGGTCTGGGTTGCCGGTTCCCCGGTGACATCGACTCACCGGACGCGCTGTGGCAGTTCCTGCTCGACGGCGGGAACGCGGTCACCGAGGTGCCCGCCGACCGCTGGGCGCCGTTCGACGACGGTTCAGCCGAGACCGGCAACGCGATCGCCCGCACCACCCGCTGGGGTTCATTCCTGCGCGATATCGCCGCATTCGACGCCGACTTCTTCGACATCTCCAGCCGCGAAGCGGTCAAGATGGACCCGCAGCAACGGCTCCTGCTCGAAGTGGCATGGGAAGCCTTGGAGCACGCCGGAATCCCGGCGACCTCGTTGCGCCGATCGCAGACCGGCGTTTATGTCGGGGCCAGCATCACCGAGTACGGCTGCCACGCGTCGGCCGACCTGGCAGGCGTGGACGCCTGGAGCAACGCCGGTGGCGCACTGAGCATCATCGCCAACCGGCTGTCGTATTTCTTGGACCTGCGCGGCCCGTCGGTGACGGTGGACACCGCGTGCTCGTCTTCGCTGGTAGCCCTACACCTGGCTTGCCGGAGTCTGCGGACCGGGGAGTGCGACACCGCGATCGCCGGCGGCGTGAATCTGCTGATGTCACCGGCGGTGTTCCGCGGCTTCGACCAGAGCGGGGCATTGTCGACGACCGGCGCGTGTCATGCGTTCGACGCCGACGCCGACGGATTCGTTCGTGGTGAGGGCTGCGGTGTCGTGGTGCTCAAGCGGCTGTCCGACGCCCGCCAAGATGGCGACCGGGTGCTGGCGGTGGTGCGCGGGTCGGCGATCAACCAGGACGGCCACTCCAACGGCCTGCTGGCGCCGAACCCGGCCGCCCAAATGGCGGTCCTGCGGTCGGCCTACGCCGACGCCGGCATCGCCCCGCAGGAAGTCGACTACGTCGAAACCCACGGAACCGGAACCCTGTTGGGTGACCCGATCGAGGCCAAAGCACTGGGCACGGTGCTGGGCCGGGGCCGTTCCGCTCAGGCGCCGCTGTTGCTCGGCGCTGCCAAGTCGAACCTCGGTCATCTCGAGGCGGCCGCCGGGATGGTCGGCTTCATCAAGACGGTGCTGGCCGTGCAACGTGGGCGGATTCCGAAGAACCTGCATTTCAACACCCCGAACCCGCACATCACGTTCGAGCAGCTGCGTTTGAAGGTCGTTGCCGAACACCAGGACTGGCCCTCGTCGGATCACCCGCGGCGAGCGGGGATCTCCTCCTTCGGCTTCGGTGGCACCAACGCTCACGTGGTCATCGAGCAGGCGCCCCCCGCCAAGGTCACGGCGCGCGACGTAGATCCGGCAGTGACCACCCTGGTGATCTCCGCGCGGACCCCGGAACGGATCGCTGCTACCGCCAGCGACCTGGCCGATTGGCTGGAAGGCGACGGCGCCGGCGTGGAACTGCCCGACGTCGCGCACACCCTCAATCACCACCGTGCTCGCCAACCGTTGTTCGGCACGGTCTGCGCCCGCGACCGGGACGCGGCGGTCAGCGGCTTGCGGGCACTGGCGGCTGGCACCTCGGCGGATGGACAGAACTGCGGAGTCATCGGTCCGCACGACGGCCCATGCGGCCCCGGCACCGTCTTCGTGTACTCCGGGCAGGGCTCGCACTGGATCGGCATGGGCCGTGCGCTGCTCACCGATGAGCCAGCGTTCGCTCGGGCGTTGGCGGTGCTGGAACCGGCGTTCGTCGAACACGTCGGGTTCTCGCTGTGGCAGGTGATCTCCGCCGGTGAACCGGTCAGCGGCGATGCGCAGGTACAGCCTGTCCTGATGGGGCTTCAGCTGGCGCTGACCGAGCTGTGGCGCTCCTACGGGGTCCACCCCGACGCCGTCATCGGCCACTCGATGGGCGAGGTCACCGCCGCGGTGGTGGCCGGCGCGCTGAGCCCGGCCGACGGATTCCGGGTCATCGCGGCTCGTTCGCAGTTGATGTCGCGGCAGGCCGGGCAGGGCGCGGTGGCGCTGCTGAACCTGGACACCGAAGCCGTCGAGGCGCTGCTGGTCGACTACCCGGACGTCAGTGTCGCGGGCTACCTCTCGCCGAAGCAGACCGTGGTGGCCGGCCCGGTGGCTCCCGTCGACGCGGTCATCGCGGCCGTCAGCGGCCAGAACAAGTTCGCCCGGCGGGTCAACATGGAAGTGGCCTCGCACACTGCGCTGATGGACCCGATCCTGCCCGAGCTTCGGGCAGCACTGGCGGACCTGACCCCTGAAGTCGCCACCATCCCGTTCTTCTCGACGGTGACCGAAGCCGCCATGCCGGCCGGCGGCATGCCGATCTTGGATGCCGACTACTGGGTGAACAACGTTCGGCAGCCGGCGTTGCTGACCCAGGCGGTCGCCGCCGCGGCCGGCGAATACACCACCTTCGTGGAAGTCAGCGCGCACCCGATCCTCACTCACGCTATTGCTGACACCGTGGAAGCCCTCGGCGGTCATCACCACACGGCCGGGACCCTGGTGCGCGAGGCCGACGACGCGGTCAGCTTCCACAGCAACCTCAACCGCACTCACACCACCCAGCCCCCGCTGACCCCGCACCCGCCCGAGCCGCACCCGGTGCTGCCCGCCACCCCGTGGCAGCACAGCAGCTACTGGATCGAGCCCGCGGCCGTCCGTCGCCCCGCCGCTCCGGCAGGCGCAGAGCCGCTGCGGGCTGTCGGCAGCCCGGGAGCGGTGCCCGAGGACTGGTGGTGCGAACTGACATGGCCGGCTGCTGAAGCAGCGGCCGGCGACACCGTCACCCAGCAGTCCTGGTTGGTGATCGGCGACCAGGAGCTCAGTGCCGAGATCGGCGCGAAGCAGGGCGGCGGCGTCACTGCACTGGACGCTTCGGTGTTGGCCGCCTCGGTAGGCGAAGCCGACCGGACGGCACTGACGACTGCCCTGGGCGCTGCCACCCATGTGCTGTACGCACCGTCGAGGGACGCGACGGATCTGAGCGCCGCGCCCGCCTACGATGCGTTCAACGCGGCCCGGCGCCTGGTCACCGCGATGACGGAACAGACGTCCAACCCGGCGAAGCTGGTCCTGCTGACCCGCAATGCGCAACCTGTCGGCGAGGGCGACCGGGCCAACCCCGCGCACGCCGTGCTCTGGGGGCTGGGACGCAGCCTGGCCCTGGAGCACCCCGAGATCTGGGGCAGGGTCGTCGACGTCGACGAGTCGGTCCCCGCAGCATTGATCGCCGGATACCTGCTGGCCGAGGCCGACGCCGCCGACAGCGAGGACCAGGTCGTCTACCGGGCCGGTATTCGTCGGGTGCCGCGCCTGCTCGGCAGCCGTCCCACCGGTGCTGCGCCGGTCGAATTCGACGCCGGCAGTTGCCATCTGGTGATCGGCGCGACCGGCAACATCGGTCCGCAGCTGGTACGGCAACTGGCGGCCAGTGGAGCCAAGACCATTGTCGCGGTGTCTCGACGTCCGGGCTCAGTGCTCGACGAGTTGGCGACCGAGTTGGCCTCGGCCGGAACGACACTGGTAACGGTGGCTGCCGACGCCGCCGATGAGACCGCGATGGGTGCGCTGTTCGATCGGTTCGGCGCCGACCTGCCGCCGCTGGAAGGCATCCATGTGGCCGCCTTCGCCGGCGGCCCGGTGACCCTGCGCGACATGACCGACGACGACGTCACCACCATGTTCCGCCCGAAGCTCGACGTGGTCGCGGTGTTGCACAAGCTGTCGCTGCGACAGTCGCTGCGCTACTTCGTGTTGTTCTCGTCGATCTCTGGCATCACCGGGTCGCGCTGGCTGGCGCACTACACGGCCACCACCACCTTCCTGGACACGTTCGCCTATGCGCGCCGCGCGGCCGGCCTGCCGGCGACCGCGATCAACTGGGGTTTGTGGAAGTCGTTGACCGACACCCAATCCGATATCGAACGCCAGGTGACTGTCGACTCCGGTCTGGAGCCGATGGCCGACGATGTCGCCATCGGAGCCCTGCCACTGGTGATCGGTGCACGGGGTGCGGTGCGGCACACCGTCGTCGCGGCGGACTGGCCGCGGCTTGCCGCCGCCTACCGCACCCGGGCGGCGCTGCGCATCGTCGACGACCTGCTGATCGTCGACGCACCGGCCGACGGGCAGGCCGCGCAGGCCACCGAGTTCCGCCGCGTTCTGGCTGAAGCCGAACCCGAACAGCGTGGGGAGCTGTTGCGCGACCACGTCACCGACCAGGTCGTCGCCGCCATGGGACTGGGGTCGCGCCACGCGCTGGACCCGACCGCCGGATTCTTCCAGTCCGGCATGGATTCGCTGATGAGCGTCACCCTGCAGCGGTCACTCTCGGACAGCCTGGGCGAAACTCTGCCGGCCGCAGTGGTGTTCGACTATCCGACCATCGACGCGCTGACGGGGTACCTGGCGACGATCCTGCCCGAGGTGGCAGAAGCCGCCGAGCAGGACAGCGCCGACGCCTATGACGACATGAGCGATGACGAGCTGCTCGCGCAGCTTTCGGAGAGGTTGAGTTGAGCGAGAAGAGTGCTGCGCCGGTCGGGGGGCCGGATCGTCGGGCGATTGTTGCTGAGGCGCTGCGCAAGATTGATGATTTGACGGCGCGGTTGGCGGTTGCTGAGGCCGGCGATACTGAGCCGATCGCGGTGGTGGGTTTGGGCTGTCGTCTGCCTGGTGGGGTGGATGGTCCGGCCGCGTTGTGGCGGTTGTTGTGTGATGAGGGTTCGGGGATTGTTCGGGTTCCGGCGGATCGCTGGGATGCTGATGCGTTGTTTTCCTCGGATCATTCGGTGCCGGGAACGATTTGTTCTCGTGAGGGCGGGTTTTTGACGTCGTGGCAGCCGGCGGAGTTTGACGCGGAGTTTTTTGGGATTTCGCCGCGTGAGGCCGATGCGATGGATCCTCAGCAGCGGTTGTTGATGGAGGTGGCCTGGGAGGCGTTGGAGCATGCCGGGATCACCAAGGAGGCGATCCGGGGCACCCAGACCGGCATCTTCGTCGGCCTGACCACCAACGACTACGCCATCCTCGCAGCGGAGAAGCTTGGCCCGCGCGACGCCGATCCGTACCTCTCCTTCGGCAACGGACCGAATTTCGCGGCGGGTCGGTTGTCGTATTTCTTGGGTGTGCATGGTCCGGCGATGATGGTGGATACGGCGTGTTCGTCGTCGTTGGTGACGATTCATTTGGCGTGTGCGAGTTTGCGGCGTCGGGAGTCGGATCAGGCGTTGGCGGCCGGGGTGAACTTGATGTTGGCCCCGCAGAACAGCATTGCGACGTCGCGGTGGGGGATGTTGGCCCCGGATGGTCAGTGCAAGACCTTTGATGCGGCCGCCGACGGCTACGTGCGTGGCGAGGGTGCTGGGGTGGTGGTGCTCAAGCGGCTCTCGGATGCCCAGCGTGATGGTGACCGGATCTTGGCGGTGGTGCGGGGTTCGGCGGTGAATCAGGATGGGCCGTCGTCGGGTCAGACGGTGCCGTCGGGTCCGGCGCAGCAGAAGGTGGTGCGGGCGGCGTTGGCGTCGGCGCGGTTGGAGCCGGGCGATATCGATTATGTCGAGGCGCATGGCACCGGTACGGCGTTGGGTGATCCGATTGAGTTGGATGCCTTGTCGGCGGTGTTTGGTGAGCGGGGTTCTTCGGCGCCGTTGGTGCTGGGATCGGTCAAAACCAACCTTGGTCACCTTGAATCCGCCTCGGGTGTCGCGGGCTTTATCAAGACGGTGTTGTCGGTGCAGCAGGGTTTCATTCCGCGGCATCTGAATTTCTCGGAGTTGACGCCGAACGCCGGCGCGGGCGCGTCGAAGTTTGCGATTGCTGGTCAGGGTATGGATTGGCCGGTGGTGTCGCGTGCGCGTCGGGCGGGGGTGTCCTCGTTTGGGGTGTCGGGCACGAATGCGCATGTGATCGTCGAGCAGGCCCCGGTCAGCGAGGTTGTCGCGGCGGCTCCGGCGGTGCCGGTGAGCACGTTGGTGGTGTCGGGGAAGTCGCCGGCGCGTATCGCGGCCACCGCTGGAGTACTCGCACAGTGGATGGCCACCGACGGCGCCGAGATCGCGCTGCCGGACATCGCAGAGACCCTGCGGCAGAACCGAAGTCGCTACAACTACACGGCGGGCGTATCCGCGCGCGACCGCGCCGCCGCGGTGGCCGGATTGACCGCACTCGCCGCCGGCGAGTCTGCACCCGGCGTCACCGAGCCCCGGCCCCGGCCGGCGACATCACGGCCGGTGTTTGTGTTTTCGGGTCAGGGTTCGCATTGGGTGGGGATGGGTCGTCGGTTGTTGGCCGATGAGCCGGTGTTTGCTGCCGCTGTTGCTGAGTTGGAGCCGGTTTTTGTCCGGCAGGTGGGTTTTTCGCTGCGTGAGGTGATTGCCGACGGCGTTGAGATTTCTGGTGATGCGCAGGTGCAGCCGGTGATCATGGGGTTGCAGTTGGCGTTGGCTGCGTTGTGGCGTTCCTATGGGGTTGTGCCGGATGCGGTGATTGGGCATTCGATGGGGGAGGTGTCTGCGGCGGTGGTGGCCGGGGCGCTGACGCCGGAGCAGGGTTTGAAGGTGATCGGGGTGCGGTCGGCTTTGATGTCGCGGCAGGCCGGTCAGGGTGCGGTGGCGTTGTTGGAGCTCGATGCCGCCTCGGCTCACGAGTTGTTGGCGGGTTATCCCGGTGTTGAGGTGGCGGGGTATTTGTCGCCGCGGCAGACGGTGGTGGCCGGTGCGCCGGCGGATGTGGATGCGGTGATTGCTGCGGTGGCTGCTGCGGAGCGGTTTGCGCGGCGGGTGAATATGGAAGTGGCTTCCCATACCGCGTTCATGGATCCGATCCTGGATGAACTGCGTGCCGAACTGGCCGACATCACCCCCCAAATGCCACAGATCCCGTTCATTTCGACGGCGGTGGATCCCGCGGGGCCCACACCGCGATTGGACGCGGACTACTGGGTGGCCAATGTGCGCAAGCCCGCGTTGGTCAGCCAGGCCGTGACCGTGGCAACGGCGGACCACGACACATTCATCGAGGTCAGCCCCCACCCGCTGTTGACCCACTCGATCATCGAGACGGCTGAAGCCGCCACCGCGGAGCCGGTGACAGTGGCCTCCACCCTGCGCCGGGGCGACGACGAAACACTGAGCTTCCATGTTCAGCTCACCGAACTCGGCGGGCAGCGCAGCGGCACCGGCGTTGCTGACGCCGGTGGGTTCGCGGAACTGCCCACCACCCCCTGGCAGCACAGCCGGCACTGGCTGCAGCTGCCCGCAGGGGCCGGCCAGACGCCGGACGTGCATCCGCTGCTCGGTGTCCACGTCGAGCAGCTCACCGGCGGCCACCTGTGGCAGAACGGCCTTCTTGCGGAGGCCATGCCGTGGCTGGCCGAGCAACCGGTGCACGGACAGGCCGTTGCGTCGGTGGCGGCACTGATCGAGATGGCTTTGGCGGCAGGCAGCCAGGCCCTCGGCCAGCCCGCCGAGTCGATCGCGGTGACCGGCCTGCAGATCGAACAGCCGCTGGTGCCCGAGCGCGGGATGCAGGTCACCACCCAGTTCAGCGGCGCCGATGGCCAGAGCCGGGTTGAGATCCACGCCCGGCGGGCCGGCGAAGCCTGGACCCGGTATGCGGTGGCCGACATCGCAGCGGCGCCGGCGGAGCGCACGGCTTCGGAGTCTGACGCGGGAACCGAGCACAGCGTGCTCACCCTGCCCGACATCGTGGCCACCCATCCCGCCTACCGCCTACACCCGGCATTGCTCGATGCCGGGCTGCGGCAGCTGGCGGCGGGCATCGAAGCCGATGACGCGGAACACAGCGGTTACGTGCCCGGGGCGGTGGCCGCGGTGCGGGTCTTCGCACCGGCCGGACGCCAGGTGCGTTGCCACACCGAGGTGAGCAGTCATGAAGACAAGGTGGCCGTTGGCCGGGTCGTCCTGACCGACGACACGGGGGCCGCCGTTGCCGAACTCACCGGCGTCGAGTTGCGCCCGCTGGATCCCCGCGCCCTGCGGGTGCCGCTGGACCAAAAGCTCTTCGCCACCGAGTGGACGCCGGCGAACTCGGTCATCACGTCAGATGGCACCGGTGCGGCCGCGGGCAGCTGGCTGCTGCTCGCAGAGTCCGGCACCGACACCGAGGGACTGGCCGAGCAGTTCGCCGCGCGGTTGGCCGCGCCGAACCGCAAGGTGTTCACCGGCCCGTTCGCCGATGGCCCGGCGCTGATCGACGCGGTGGGGCAGGCCGGCGCTGACCCGGCACATCCGCCGGCCGGCCTCGTCGTCTTCCTTGACCGGGTCGGGTTCGACGGGTCCGACCCTGACGGCGCGCTGGCCCGCGCCCGCGAGCTCATCTGGTCGGCTTCGACTGCGGCCCGCGCGGCAGTCGATGGTTGGTCCGGCGTGTCCGGGGCAACCAAACCGCGGCTCTGGCTGGTCAGCCGGGGCGGGCTGGCCTTCGGCAGCGAAGAACCGCATGAACCGGGCGACCCCGCTATCGGTGCGCTCAAGGGTGTGGTCCGTACCTGGCGGTTCCCCGGCGAACTCGCCCGGGTGCTGGCCGACGAGCCCGACCTGGGCGCCACCCTGGTGGACCTGGAGGCCTCGGCGGACACCGCGGCCCTGGCCGACGCCCTGCTGGCCGAACTGGGCGCCCCGCTGCGCGACGACGTGGTCGCCTGGCGCGGCGGACAGCGTTACACCGAACGCCTCACCCGGGCCACCCTCGACGGTGCCGCTGACGCAGCCCCGACCGCTGCGGCTCCGCAGGCCGAGGTCCGCGCCGACGGCTCTTACCTGCTCACCGGGGGCCTCGGCGGACTGGGCATCGTGGTGGCCCGCTGGCTGGCGGCCCGCGGCGCCGGGCGAATCGTGCTCAACGGCCGCAGCGAACCCGCCGACCAGCAGCGCGCCGTCCTCGATGAACTGGCCGCCGCAACCGAAGTGGTCTTTGTCGCCGGCAATATCAGCTCGCCGGGGGTGGCCGACCGTCTGGTGGCCGCGGCCCAGGAGACCGGCAAGCCGCTGCGCGGAGTGGTGCACGCCGCCGGTGTGCTGGGCGACGGCCTGGTGACCGCGGTGACGCGGGAGAGCCTGGAAAGCGTCTGGTCGGCCAAGGCCGTCGGCGCCGCACGCCTGCATGCCGCCACCGCAGCCTCCCAGCTCGACTGGTGGGTGGGCTTCTCCTCGATGGCTGCGCTGCTGGGCCTGCCCGGCCAGCTCGGATACGCCACCTCCAACGCCTGGCTGGACGCACTGATGGCGTGGCGACATGCCTCGGGTCTGCCCGCTACGGCCGTCAACTGGGGTCAGTGGTCCGATGTGGGTCTGGGCCGGTCGATGACGCTGAGCGTGCTTGACCCGATCAGCCCCGACGAGGGCATCGAGGCGTTGGACGCCGTGCTTGGTGCGGACTCCGGCCTGATCGGCGCGCGGATCGGGGTGGGACGACTGCGCATCGACCGTGCGGTCGCCACCTCGCCGGAATTTCGGGATCTGACCTTCTTCGAAGACCTCGTCGGTGAGGCCTCTGAAGCCGGAGTGACATCCGGGGCTGGTGCGACAGGTGGGTCGGTAAGCACCGGCGCGTCGTCGGCGGGCGTGCCGGACTGGGCGACCATCCCCGCCGATCAGCGACGTGAGGAGTTGGTGGTCCGACTGCAAGCTATCCTGGCCCGCGAACTTCGGACATCTACGTCAGCGGTCGATGTGGATCAGCCCTTCCCAGAGATGGGGCTCGATTCCATGATCGCGATGACGGTTCTGAAAGAGACACAACAGTTGGTGGGGGTGGATTTGTCGGCATCAATGCTGTGGAATCACCCCAGCATCTCAGCGTTGACGACGCACCTGGTGGGACTGCTGGCCTCGCGTTATGCCGAGCCGGACAGCACCGCGGGGCAAGACGACGATGATTTGGGGTTCGGCTCATCCGGCGGCGTGCTGGATGAGTTGTTCGATCAGGTCGAGTCGGCTTCGACCGGTAGCGAGAGCGGTATTTATTGATGACGGGAACCTCCACGACGTCGATCTTCAACAGGATGTCGGCCATGGGCGCCGACAAACGGGGGGCGCTGACCGAGCAGTTCGACAAGGCGTCGCGGATCGCCGCCGCCGAACCGATCGCGGTCGTCGGAATCGGCTGCCGCTTCCCGGGTGGCGCCTCGGGCCCGGACGCCTACTGGGAGCTGTTGGAGACCGGGCGCGACGCCATCACCGAGATCCCCTCGGATCGTTGGGATGCCGACGAGTACTACGACCCGGACCCGCTCGCCCCAGGCCGGATGTCGTCGAAGTGGGGCGGCTTCATCTCCGATGTCGCCGGATTCGACGCCGACTTCTTCGGGATCTCGCCGCGCGAAGCCGAAGCCATGGACCCGCAACAGCGGCTGATGCTCGAGGTCGCCTGGGAGGCCCTCGAACACGCCGGACTGTCGCCGGAAACCCTGACGGGCATCCGCTCTGCGGTGATGATGGGTGTGTATTACACCGAATACCAAGGGATTTCGGCAGCGAACCCCGACGCGATCGACGGCTACTCGGCCACCGGTAACGCCCACGCCGTCGCCGTCGGCCGGATCGCCTACCTGTTGGGTCTGCGTGGTCCCGCTGTTGCGATGGACTCGGCCTGCTCGTCATCGCTGGTCACCATTCACATGGCCTGCCAGAGCCTGCGCATGCGCGAAAGCGACCTGGCCCTGGCCGGCGGCGTCAGCCTCATCCTGCGGCCGGAAACCCAGATCGCCATGGCCAAGTGGGGCATGCTGTCACCGCGCGGCCGGTGCCACACCTTCGACGCCGGGGCGGACGGATTCGTGCGCGGCGAGGGCGCCGGGATCGTCGTACTCAAGCGCCTCACCGACGCGATTCGCGACGGCGACCGGGTGCTGGCGGTGGTGCGCGGTTCGGCGATCAATCAGGACGGCAAGTCCAACGGGCTAACCGCGCCGAACACCATTGCCCAGGTCGACGCGATCAGCCGGGCACTGCGCAGTGCTGACGTCGCTGCGAACTCGGTGAACCTGATCGAAACTCACGGCACGGGAACGGCTTTGGGTGACCCGATCGAATTCGAGGCGCTCGCCGACGTCTACGGGCGCGGCGCTGACAAGTGTGCGCTGGGTGCGGTCAAGACCAATATCGGCCACCTCGAGGCTGCCGCCGGGATTGCCGGCTTCATCAAGGCTGCGTTGTCTGTGCAACGCGGACAGATCCCACCGAATCTGCATTTCTCCAAATGGAACCCGGCGATCGACCCGTCCCCGACGCGGCTGTTCGTCCCCACCGAGATGACGCCGTGGCCGGCGGCCGAGGGGCCGCGGCGTGCCGCGGTGTCATCGTTCGGGCTGGGCGGAACCAACGCGCACGTGGTGCTCGAACAGGGACCCGACCCGGTCCCCGCGCCGACTTCGGCCGAACCGGTCGCCACTCTGGTGATCTCGGGCAAGACCGAGAAGCGAGTGGCGGATTGGGCTGCCACCCTGGCCGACTGGATCGCCGGGCCGGGCGCCGCCGTACCGCTGAGCGACATCGCCCACACGCTCAATCACCACCGCAGCCGCTACGCCAAGTTCGCCACCGTCTGCGCACGCGACACCGAGCAGGCACTGGCCGGGCTGCGGGCGGTCGCCGGCGGTTACCCGGCCCCCGGTGTGGTCGGCACACACGCCGCGTTGCGCGGCAAAGGAACCGTGTTCCTGTACTCGGGCCAGGGGTCCCAGTGGGCCGGCATGGGTCGCCAACTGCTGGTCGACGAGCCGGCGTTCGCCGCCGCCGTCGACGAGCTGGAGCCCGATTTCGTTGCGCAGGTCGGGTTCTCGCTGCGTCAGGTCCTCGAATCCGGCGAGCCGGTCGTCGGCATCGACCGCATCCAGCCGGTGCTGGTGGGTATGCAGCTGGCCTTGACAGCGCTGTGGCGATCCCACGGAGTCGAGCCGGACGCGGTGATCGGGCATTCGATGGGGGAGGTGGCCGCTGCCGTGGTGGCCGGCGCGCTGAGCCCCGCCGATGGCCTGAAGGTGATCGCCACCCGGTCCAAGCTGATGGCCCGACTGAGCGGCCAGGGCGCGATGGCACTGCTGGAACTGGATGCCAGCGCCGCCGAGAAGCTGGTCGCCGAGCACCCGGACATCACCGTGGCGGTGTACGCCGCGCCGCAGCAGACCGTGATCGCCGGCCCGCCCGACCAGGTCGACGCCGTGGTCGCGATCGTCGACGCACAGGGCAAGCTGGCCCGGCGCGTCGAGGTGGACGTGGCCTCGCACCACCCCACCGTCGACCCGATCCTGGGTGATCTGCGGACCGCGCTGGCTGACCTGAAGCCGGCGGCGCCGAAGATCCCGCTGATCAGTACGGTCGGTCAAACTGGAAGCGACACACCCGCTTTCGATGCGGACTACTGGGTGCACAACCTGCGCAACCCGGTGCGGTTCGCCCAATCCGTGACCGCGGCCGCCGCCGGACACGCGACCTTCATCGAGGTCAGCCCGCATCCGCTGCTCAGCCACGCCATCAACGGCAACCTCGAAACGGCGCGGCCCGCCGGCGACAGCGTCGTGACCGGCACACTGCTGCGCGATCAGGCCGAAGCGCTGAGCTTCCACACCAATCTGGCGACCGTCGCGCCGCCGTCGTCCGATTCGCCGCAACCCGACGGCGGGATCGGCCGCGCTGACCTGCCGCCGCGGCCGTGGCAGCACGTCCGGTATTGGGCTGCCCCGGTCGCCGCGAACCGGCACAGCGCCGACGCGCACCCGCTGCTGGGCATCCACGTCGAGCTGCCGTCGGGTCACGGCCACGTCTGGCAGGCCGACGTGGGCACCGACCTCGTCGCGTGGATGGCCCACCACAAGGTGCACGGCCAGGTCGTGATGCCCGCCACCGGTTTCGCCGAGATGGCGTTGGCCGCGGCCGGCGAGGCTCTGGGGCTGCCGCCCTCGGCTGTGGCGGTAGACCGGGTCGAGGTCGAGCAGATGCTGCGCGTCGACGAGCGGACCGAGGTCACCACTCGGCTGCTGCACGACGCCGACGGATCCGACGAACTGCGCATTGAGATCCACTCCCGCCCGGCCGGCGGCAGTTGGTCTCGGCATGCGGTGGCCCGCGCCGCGGCGGCACAGCCCGCGGCGGCCGCGCAGCGCCCGGCTCCCACCGGCGGCGGCACCGCGCTGTCACCGGCGGACCTGTACACCGCACTGCGCCGCACCGGTCTGCAGCACGGGCCGGCGTTCGCCGCACTGACCAGGATCGTGCGCAAGCCCGGCGGCGTCTCGGAAGCCGAGATCGTGCTGCCCGATGAGGCGACCGCGCACCGCGGTTACCGCATCCATCCGGTGATGCTCGACGCCGCCCTGCAGTGCCTGGCCGCGGCGCTGCCCGACGAGTCGTTGATGGGCTCGGCCGGGATGGAAGAGGCGACCTATCTTCCGGTGGCGGTGGAGAACATCCGGATCTTCGGCGACGTCGGCCGCCGGGCCCGCGGGCACGCCGAGGTGGTCAGCCACGACGACGGCGGAATCCTGGGCCGGGTCACCCTGACCGACGACACCGGGACGGTCACCGCCGAGCTGTCCGGGATCTATCTGCAGCGGGTGCAGCGCCGTACCGTGCCGCTGCCGTTGACCCAGAAGATCTTCGACACCGAGTGGGTCGACGCGGCCGCTCCCGCCCAACCGCCGGCGGCCGCCGACGGCAGCTGGCTGGTGCTGACCGACGGCTCCGAAACCGAAGCGCTGGCAGTCGATTTCGCCGCTCGCTTCGGCTCGGACAGTCGCCGGGTGATCACCGCGGACCTGACCAATGAGCCCGCGGTGCGGGAGGCGTTCGCGCAGACCGCCGACGACCCGGAGCGGCCGCCGGTCGGGGTGATCGTGTTGGCCGCCAGCAGTGCCTTTGACGGGACCGAGACCGGTGACGCGCCGGCACGCGGTCGCGACCTGGCCTGGTCGGTTGCCTCCACGGTGCGCACCATTGTCGGTGGCTGGCACGGCGCCGCGCCGCGGCTGTGGCTGGTGGGCCGCAACGGCCTGACCGTGGGTGCTGGGGAGGCGGGCGACCCGTCGATCAGCGCCCTCAAGGGACTGGTGCGGGTGCTGGCCTACGAGCACCCGGACCTGCGCACCGGCGTGGTGGACCTGGACGCTTCGGCGGACCCGGCGTCAGCCCTGATCACCGAGCTGGGGCTGGCGAGCACCGACGACGTGGTGGCTTGGCGCGGGGAGAACCGCTACGCCGAACGGCTCAAGCGCGCGACCTTGACACCCACCGGCACCCCGACCGTGCGATCCGACGGCGCCTACGTGCTGACCGGCGGCCTGGGCGGTATCGGGCTGGTCGTCGCCCGGTGGCTGATCGACCACGGTGCCGCGCGGATCGTGCTCAACAGCCGGTCGCAGCCGTCGGAGGAGCAGCGTGCGGTGCTGGCCGAGTTCGAGGCACGGGCCCAGATCGCGGTCGTCTCGGGCGACCTCGCCGCACCCGGTGTGGCCGAGAGCCTGGTCGCCGCCGCGGAACAGACCGGGCTGACACTGCGCGGTGTCATCCACGGTGCCGCGGTCATCGATGACCAGATCGTGGTCGGCATCGACAAAGAGACGCTGGGTCGGGTGTGGGCGCCCAAGGCCGCGGCGGCGCTGCGACTGCATGTCGCGACCGTGGGCAAAGAGCTGGACTGGTGGGTCGGGTTCTCCTCGACCTCGTCGCTGCTGGGGGCACCGGGTCAGGCGTCCTACGCCGCGGCCAGTGCCTGGCTGGACGGCCTGGTCGCGTGGCGGCGGGCGGCCGGGCTGCCGGCGATCACCATCAACTGGGGCCAATGGTCCGGCGTCGGTGTCGCACAGGAGCTCAAGTTCAGTGCGCTGGACCCGATCAACCCCGACGAAGGCATGGAGGCCCTCGAGGCGATTCTCGGCGGCGACCTTTCCCGGATCGGCGTGGCGCGACTGCGCCTGGACCGGGTGGCCGCGGCCTTCCCGGAACTGCAGCAACTGGGGTACTTCGCGACATTGGCCGAAGAGCTCGACCTCGACGACGAGGACGACGACTGGCCCGGTCCAGAAGGACTGAAGCAGCTCAGCGCCGATGAGGCCACCAAAGCCGTTGTCGCACGGTTGGGTTCGCGGATCATGGCCATCATGGGTTACCCGAAGGGCAGCGTCATCGACCCGGCTCGGCCGTTGACCGAGCTGGGCATGGATTCGCTGATGGCGGTGCGCATCCGTAACACCGTTCGTGGCGACTTCGGCGCGGAGCCCCCGGTGGCCCTGCTGTTGCAGGGTGCTTCCCTGACCGACCTGGCCGCCGACCTGGCCCGCCAACTCGGCCTCGCCGAGGCGGAGGGGGCGGATGGCGCAAGCGACGCCGGCGGTGTTCGAGGCCGGGCCCAGCAGCGTGCCGCGGCACGCCAGCGGGCCGCGGCACGGCGAAAAGTAGGAGATCGTTCGTGACCAACAACGAAGTGCCGCCCAACGCGATTGCGGTCGTGGGCATGGCGGGGCGCTTTCCGGGCGCCCGCACGCTGACCGGATTCTGGAACAACCTGCGCAACGGCACCGAATCCATCGTCACGCTGTCCGAGGACGAGCTGCGTGCCAGCGGCGTGAGCGACAAGGCGCTGGCGAACCACAACTATGTGCGGCGGGCTGCGTTGCTGGAGGGCATCGACGAGTTCGATGCAAGTTTCTTCGGCTTCACCCCGCTGGCCGCTCGCACCATGGACCCGCAGCACCGGCTGTTCCTGCAGACCGCCTGGCACGCTTTGGAAGACGCCGGCTACCGGCCCGGCGAGATCGAAGGATCGGTCGGCGTCTACGGGACCAGCACCACCAGTGGTTATCTGCTGCACAACCTGATGTCGCACTATGACCCGAACCTGATCATCGGGCAGGGCGTCAGCTTCGAGATGGTCAACCTGTCGTTGCAGAACGACAAGGACTATCTGGCCACCCGGGTGGCCCACCAGCTCAACCTGCACGGCCCGGCGCTGTCAGTGCAGACAGCCTGCTCATCGGCGTTGGTCGCACTGCACCTGGCCTGCCAGAGCATCCTCAACGGGGAATGCGACATGGCGCTGGCCGGTGGGGCGTCGCTGCGGGTCCCGCACCACGTCGGGTACTGGCACGAGCCGGGTTCGATGGTCTCGGCGAGCGGGCACTGCCGGCCGTTCGACGTGCGGGCCGACGGCACGATCTTCGCCAGCGGTGTCGGTGTGGTGGTGCTCAAGTCGCTGGATGCGGCCGTCGAAGACGGCGACCAGATCCACGCGGTGATCCGGGGTTCGGCGCTGAACAACGACGGCGGCACCAAGATGACCTACGCCGCGCCCACCGCTGCCGGCCAGGCCGACGTGATCGCCGAGGCGCACGCGGTCGCCGAGGTCGACGCGTCCACGATCAGCTATATCGAGTCGCACGGCACCGCCACGCCGCTGGGTGACCCGATCGAAATCGAGGGCCTGCGACAGGCTTTCGCGGTTTCGGAGGAACAGCGGTCCGGCCCCTGCTATGTGGGCTCGGTCAAGTCCAACATCGGGCACTTGGAGTCGGCAGCCGGTATCGCCAGCCTGATCAAGACCATTCTGTGCCTCAAGCACCGGGCGATTCCCGGCACGCTGCACTACACCAGCCCTAACCCCGAACTGCACCTCGAGGACGGGCCGTTCCGGATCCGCGGCGAGTACGGGCCCTGGGAATCCGACGGCATCCGGCGCGCCGGGGTCAGCTCGTTCGGCGTCGGCGGCACCAACGCCCACGTCATCGTCGAGGAGTGGCCGCAAGAGGAGACCGCCGGCGCCGCGCCTAAGCCCGGCCCCGAGGTGCTGCTGCTGTCGGCGCGCACCGCCGAGGCGCTGGCGCAGGGTCGCAGCGATCTGCTTGCTGAGCTGTCCGGCGGTGACGACGCCGAGGCGCCCAGCCTGCCGGACGTGGCGTACACGCTGGCCAACCGGCACCCGCACAACCTGCGGCTGGCCGCGGTCGTCGCCGATCGCGCCGATGCAGCGTCGGTACTGGGTGCCGAGGAGAGCGAGAACATCTTCATCGGCGAGGGCGTGGAGCCTGGAGCCGAAGACAGCGACCGGGTGGTGTTCCTGTTCCCGGGTCAGGGAGCCCAGCACATCGGGATGGCCCGCGGACTCTATGACAACGAGCCGGTATTCGCCGAGTACTTCGATCGCTGCGTCGCCGGCTTCGAAGCGGAGCTGGGCTACGACCTGCGCGCGATGATCTTCGAGGGAACCTCGCGTGACCTCGAGCGCACCGACCGTACTCAGCCGGCGCTGTTCACTGTGGAGTACGCGCTAGCGAAGCTGGTCGAGAGCTACGGCGTACGTCCGGCCGCACTGGTCGGTCACAGCATCGGCGAATACGCCGCGGCCACCGTCGCCGGTGTCTTCGACCTCGACACCGCAATAAAGGTGGTGGCGATGCGAGCCCGGCTGATGCACGCTGCACCGCGCGGCGTCATGGTGGCCGTCCCGATCAGCGCCGACGCGGTCGGTGCTTACCTGACCGGTGATGTGGACCTGGCCGCGGTCAACGACCCGGACGGCTGCGTCGTCGCCGGAACCGAAGCCGACATCCGTGAGTTCTCCGAGGCGCTCAAGCAGGCCGGGATCAATGCGCGCCGGGTCCGGACCTCGCACGCGTTCCACTCCCGCCTGATGGACTCGATGATCTCGGAGTTCACCGCGTTCCTTTCTCGGCAGACGCTGAACGAACCGCAGATCCCACTGCTGTCGAATCTGACCGGCACCTGGCTGGCGCCCAGCGAGGCGACCAACCCGGCGACGTGGGCGCGCAGCGTGCGAGCCACCGTACGGTTCGCCGACGAGATCGACACCGTGCTGAACGACCCGCACCGCGTCCTGGTCGAGGTCGGCCCGGGCGCCACGCTGACCGCGTCGGCGGCCCGCAACCCCAAGTTCGCAAGTGGACATCGCGCCGTCCGGTTGATGCGCCACCACGCCCAGAACCGCGACGACCGCGACACCTTCCTGCTGGCACTGGGCCAACTGTGGGCTGCCGGTGTCGAGGTGGACTGGTCGCCGTTGCGCGGGGACTACCAGCCCAAGCGCGTCACTGTCCCCGGCTATCCGTTTGAGCGTCAACGGCATTGGCTCGAACACAATGCCGGCGCCACCTGGGTGTCCGGCTCCGGCGCCGCAGGCGGTGCCGCGGACGGGCAGAGTGGCGGTAACGGCACCAGCGGCTCCAGCGGCACCTCTATCGAGGCGACGCTGCAACGCATCTGGGCGGTATGCCTGGGTGTCGGCTCAGTGGACCGCACCGCCAACTTCTTCGATGTCGGCGGCGACTCATTGGTGGCGATCAGCGTGGCCATGGCCGCCTCGCACGAGGGACTGGATCTCACCCCGCAGGACCTCTACGACAACCCGACGGTCGCGGCGCTGGCCAAAGCACTGACTGCCCGCTACTCGGCCGGCGGACTGGGCCGCCAGTCGCTCGGCGAGGTCGAGCACCCGCCGGTACCGCCGAACATCACCTACTTCCTGGAAAACGGTGTCCGCGAACACGGTCGCTGGCGCATTCCGTTGATCCTGCGGTTGCGGCCCGACGTCTCGGTCGACGACGTCGCAGCCGTGTTGACCGCGGTGGTCAACCACCACGACGCACTGCGGTTGCGCATCACCGAGCGGGCCGGTACTTGGGAGCAGCGGATCGTCGAGCCGGGCGAGTTCGGGGAGATCAGTACCCACTCGCTGCCCGAGGGCCTGACCGCCGAGCATGACGCGGTGCGTACGCTGCTGGCCGAGCACATCCGCGACCAGGATCTGGCCAGCCCACCGCTGACGGCGCTCTACATCCGCGGCGCGGCGGGGGACCTGTGCTACCTGGCCCTGAGCCTGCACGCCAGCGTCGGCGACGAGGCCTCCCGCGACATCCTGGTCACCGACATCTTCACCGGGTTCGGTCAGAAGCTGGGCGGCAACGACATCGAACTGCAGCCGGTCGGGGTCGGATGGACCGAGTGGTCGCAGCGCTGCGCCGGGCTTGCAACCCACCCGGCGGTGCTGGAAAGCCGCGAATTCTGGCTGAAGACAACGAAGTCGGCGACCCTGCGACTGGCCGCAGTTGTCGCCGAACCCCCCGCCGCGGCGGATCTGTCCAAGCTCACCACGATGCTGCCCGCCGCCGACACCAGCGAGATCGACGATGCGCGTCGGCGGCTGCGGCTGCCGATCAACGACATCCTGCTGGCCGGGCTGAGCCGGGCGGTGGCATCGGCGGTCGGCGAGGGCACTCTTGCGGTCGATATGGGGGGTGCGGGCCGTTCGGTGCTCAAACCCGAGGTCGATCTGCGCCGTACCGTGGGCTGGTTCACCACGCTGTACCCGGTTGCGCTGCGCTGTTCCGCAGACAGTCAGGAAAGCGCTCGGCAGTTGCTGGACTCGGTCCACGAAACATTGGACGGTGTACCGCATTACGGGATCGGCTACGGCCTGCTCCGCTACCTGTACGCACCGACCGCGCGACTGTTCGGCTCGGTTGCCCCTGCCGATGTGCACTTCTCCTACATCGGCGCGATTCCCGAGCCGCCGTCGCTCGGCGATTCTCCCGTGCAGTTCGACCCCGACACCGCGATGCCGGTGCGCGAGGCGATCCCGGGGCTGGGGCACGCGCTGGAGTTACGGGCCTATCGCACCGGCGGTGTGCTGTACCTGGATTGGTGGCATGACAGTCGCCGGATCGAGCAGTCTGTGGTGCGCGCGATCGCCGACGGGTTCTCCGCGGCGGTCATGGACCTGGTTCGCGCGGCCCTCGCCGAAGAGGACGTCGCCGCTGAAGGCGAAGACGAAATGACCCTGGTCGAGCTGTCGTAGGTTTAGGAGAGAACCGAAAGTGTTTGCGACGTCGGTCATTCGGAAGCTGGCGATCAGTGAGGAGATGCTGGCCGAGACCCACAATTTCGTGGGCCTCGCCGCGCACGTCACCGGTCCGGTCGACCTCGATCTGCTCTCGGAGGCCTACGAGGCGCTGCTGGAGGCCCATCCGATCCTCACCGGGCGGCTGGAGCGACTGCCCGATGGGCGCCACCAGTTCGTCACCGACGACCTGATGCCTGACGGCATCGAGGTCATCGAACTCGACGGTCCCGACGCGACGCCACCCACCCCGCACTTCGACCAGACGGAGTCGCTGGTGGCGATGCGGGTGATCATTCGCGACGGGCAGGCCCAGCCGACCTTGTACGTGCACCATGCCGTGGCCGACGGGCACCACATGTATGCGCTGATCGAGGAGATGCTGTCCTTCTACACCGATCTGGTCACCACCGGCCGGATCGGGGCGCTCAACGTCGAGCCCGCTCCGCTGTCGATCGAGGCGGTGCTGGCCGACCGGGGGATCGAGAAGCAGCAGCGTTCCGGGATCGAGCGATTCATGCCGGCACTGTTCGCCTACGACCTGCCGCCGACCCGTCGGGCCGTTGGGCAGGAGACGCCGTCATCACCGGTGCTTGTGCCGATGGCGTCGTGCCGGTTGACCGAAAGCCAGACCGACAACGTGGTCGCGTTCGGCCGGGCCCACGAGTTGAGCCTGCATGCGGTGCTCTCGGCTGCGGTGCTGATCGCCGAATGGCAGCTGCGCGGCAAGCTGAGTATCCCGGTGCCCTACGTCTACACCGTCGACTTGAGATACTTTCTGTCACCGCCGGTTTCGGCCACCGGATGCACCAACCCGATCGGGCTGGCCACCTACCTCGCCGAGGTCGACGCCAAGACCGACCTGGTTGAGATGGCTCGCGACATCGCCGCGAACTTCCAGAAAGACCTCGACGAAGGCGTCATCCAACAGTCCCGGTTGCACTTCAGCCCGCAGTACGTCGGAAACCCGCCGGGGCTGCCCGACGTGGTCGTGCTGAGCAACAACGGACTGGTTCCACCGGTGCGGACGCCACCGGGCGTCGAGGTGACCACCACACACGGCGAGCTGTACTTCGCCGTGAGCGCAGGCATCGACATCTACTTCACCCAGATCTTCTCCGGGCAGCTCAACATCGAATACCACTCCCACGGGCCGGCGCCCGAGCGCTCGGTGGAGGCGATTCGCGCGCTGCTGTGCGATATCGCCGAGCGGCACGCCGCCGGCGTCAGCTGACCGGGCCGAAGGCGTAGCGGTGGTACTGCAGCATTCCGCGCAGTGGCGGCAGTGCGCGGGCCAGGGTGCTGGATCGGCGGAACCCAGGCGGGACCCGGCTGAAGGTCTCCGCGTCGAAGAGATTGGCGGCCGCCAACAGCCGAATGCCGGTGACCTTGTCCAGGATGTCGCGGGGGCTGTTGACCGCCCAGTGCAGCGTGGAGCCGGACTGACGCTGCAGCCGCTGGGCCTTTTGCGTCTTGACGCCGAGCCAGTTGTAGAAGTCGATCTGCAGTTCCCCGGACGGGAACCGGTCGACGAAGCTCTGCAGCAATGCCACACCGTCGGCCTCGGTCAGGTACATGCTGATGCCCTCGGCCAGCAGCAGAACCGGGCGATCGGTCGGAATCTCGTCCAGCCACGACGGGTCGGTCGCCAACGTCGCCACCAGGTGGTAACCCGGGCGGTCGGGGTAGACCTGCTTGCGCAACGCGATCACCGGCGGCTGGTCGACGTCGTACCAGGCCACCTCGGGTCCGGGATCGATCCGGAAGACCCGGGCGTCCATACCGCAGCCGAGGTGAATGACGGTGGCTTCCGGGTGGGCGGCCAGAAACTGGCGCGCCCAGATGTCGTACTGGGCGGTGCGCACCGTCACCAAGGGCGCCCAACGGCCGGGAGCCTTGAGTGCGTCCCAGTCGAAGTCGATACGCGCGACCGCTTCCCTGGCGTACTGATCGCCCAGCACTGGCTGGTCGAAATCAGCGTCGAGTGCCTTGAGGTAGAGCGTCGTCAGCATGGTTGCCGCGGCGCCGTGCAGGTCGACGGGGATCTTGTCTGCCACGTCGGCGAGCCTAATACCCTTGACGGGCAGTCGATGCACCGCACGGTCGAACCCGGCGGTTCAGCGAGGCTCGACGCAGGAGAGCCGAAGCTGGGACCGTCGCATGAACCCGGCGGTTCAGCGAGGCTCGACGCAGGAGAGCCGAAGCTGGGACCGTCGCATGAACCCGGCGGTTCAGCGAGGCTCGACGCAGGAGAGCCGAAGCTGGGACCGCCGCATGAACCAGGAGGCACAGATGGTGGTTGAGGCCAGTGAGCGCAACGGACGAGCGCCGCGGATCCTGTTGTTGTACTACAGCTTCTCCGGGCAGTCACTCAAGGTGCTCGAGGCTGCCGGGGAGGTGTTCGCGCAGCAGGGCTGCGAGGTCGTCAAAGCCGGTATCGAATTCACCGACCCGCGCTACTCCCAGCGTTTCGCGCAGTTCCCGCTGCGCCGGGTCTGGCCGGACATGCTCAGCGTGCTCAAGGCGCAGCAGCGGGGCGAGACGGGGGAGATCCGCACTCCTGACGCGGTGCGCGACGGTGAGTACGACTTGATCTGCATCGGCTCGCCGACCTGGTGGAAGGCGCCCGCCATGCCGATCAGGTCGTTTCTGCAAACCGACGAGGCCCGAAAGCTTCTGGACGGCAAGCCGTTTGTGGTGTTCACCGTGTGCCGCGAGTTCTGGCAGGAGAACTATGCCGAGGTTTGTCGGCTCGCCGAGGGGTGCGGTGGTCGCTACCAGGACGAGATTCACCTCAGCTACCCCGGCGACCCGCTGCGTTCGATGCTGGCGTTGACCAGCTACCTGGGCAGCGGCCGCTACCGAGAGCGCTACCTGGGTCTACGCCTGCCGCCGACCAACGTTCAGCCCGAGCAGCTCGACCGGGTCCGCAAGTTCGCCGCCGGCCTGGTGAGCCGGTTGTTCGGCAAATGAGAGGTCAGCAGTAATGCCGCGTTCCTTTGAGGTGACGTTCTCCTCACCTGCCTCCGTCGAAGAGGTTCACCGTGCCTTCGGGGACCGGTCCTATTGGCAGGCCCGGCTGGAGGCCTTTGGCGGGAGCAAGAGCCTCGACTCCCTGGATGTCGATGCGGATGGCCGCATTCGGGTGGTGGTGACCGAGGACCTGCGGCACGGCGCATTGCCCGGCATGTTGGCCAAGGTATATCGCGGCGACCTCAACATCGTCACCACCGAGGTGTGGACGCCGGCGGGAGACGGACGGGTCAACGGTGAGATCACGGTCGCGGTGACCGGCGCCCCGGGATCGGGGAGCGGCACCGCGGTCCTCGAACGTGCCGGCACCGGCTCGAAGCTGGCGCTAAATGGCACGATCCGGTTCAAGGTGCCGTTAGTGGGCGGCCCCATCGAGAGCTTTCTTGCCCGTGAATTCTCGCAAGGCATTCCGGAAATACAACGGTTCACAACGACCTGGCTGGGTGAAAATGCCTGAATCCGAGTTCACATACAGTCATGTGCCGACAACGGCCGAGGCGTTGGCCCGGCTGGAGATGCCGCTGGCTGAGGCCATGATGACGCAGCGCGCGATACGGCGCGTGTACTCCGATCCGGTCGATGACGCGGTGGTACTCAAGTGCATCGAATTGGCGCTGCGGGCCCCGACCGGAAATGACGGGCAGAATTGGGAATTCATCGTTGTGAAGGACCGCCGCGTCAAAGAGGAATTGGCGAAGCGTTATCGGCAGGCGTGGAAAATCCAGCGCGGTGTGGTCTTACGGAGAAAAATCAAAACCGACGAATCCATCGCCGGTATTGCCCGGGCGATGGAGTGGCAGATCGACCATTTCGCCGAGCTCCCAGTGCTCGTGGTGGCCTGCCTGCGACTGGGTGCCCGGGAAGGCCGCTTGCCGGTGGTGCGCATGCCGCACATCGCCGAGTCCGCCTACTGGGGGTCGATCTACCCCAGTGTTCAGAATCTGCTGCTCGCAGCCCGTGCCATGGGTTTGGGTGCGTCGCTGATCACCCTCCCGCTGTGGAATCAGCGCGCCGTGCGGCGCGTCCTGCGCCTGCCGCATGCGGTCACGCCGTGTTGCATCGTGCCGCTCGGTTGGCCTCGTGGGCGCTACGGCCCGACCACCCGCAAGCCGGTCGGGGAAGTGGCTCATCTCGACGGCTACGGCGATCTCGCGTGGCTGGAGAGCTGAATCGACGCTTTAGCTCAACCTTTGTCGAAGATTACGTGGAACTTAGCGGAAAATATTCTGCGGCCGGTGTAAGTTATTCGCCCCATCCTTAGACACCCGGGCCTCACAGCTATATGCTGGCACGGTTCGTGGGGGACACAAGGGGGATGTGTGATTCATATTAATGGGGGGGCGCGCCAGCGTCGGAACACCACGGCTGGTGCACACCGAGCAGTGCCACAGCGTCGATTCGCGATTGCCGGGGGGCCTGAGGCTTTCCCCCAGCGTCGATCTGCGGCCGCCGGCGCGCACCGCGCGGCGCCACCGCGTCGACCGGTTCCTGCTGGTAAGCGCTTTACGGTGCCGCAGCGTCGTTACACCACAGCCGGCGCCGCCGTTGCGGCCGCGACAGCCGTAGCGGCGGTCACCCCGGTCTCGCCGGTCGCCCCGTGGCTGCCAAATCTGACCGCTGCCGAGCGGGCGGTGCAACTGGCGGCCGAGGGGTCGTTGCTCAACGTTCCGTTCAACCTCTTCCAGGGCTTGGTCAACAGCCCTTACAACGAGGTACAGGCCGCCAACGTGATGGCGAGCTCACTATTCTTCACCGGCAATTGGTTCACTCCGAGCGCCACCAATATCTGGGGTGAGGACCCGGGTGACCCGGGGCACTTCATGGCGATCGTGGACTTCATGCTGCCGTTCGCCCCACAGCTCTCCGGCCTATACCAGCCCGAGATCGACCCGGAAGCGCTGGCAAACGGCACCGCTGGGCTCGGGCAGCAGTTCGCGATGTTTGCTGCCGCCATGCTGCCAGTCAGCGAGTCGTGCGACTCGATCCAGTGCTATCCACTGTCTCCGGTCGCGCCGATCACCGGCATCACCGGCCTGGACCGGATGATCAACTTCTTCGAGAAGTTCTCCAACTTCCCGAACGACGACAACCAGCTGGACTTGTTCAAGTACTGGCTGCAAGTGCCGCTGCAGGATCTGTTCAACGGCTATACGTTCCCGGACAGCCCGTGGAGCGACCCCGACAATCCCACCTCCGGTGGCATCGCCGACCCCCAGTCTGGAGTCGGCGAGGGCGGCGCGGTGCCAGATGGCTTCGGATTCCCGGGAACGCATCCCCTGACCGACGCCGACGGCAACATCGTCTACGACGAGTACGGCAACCAAATCAACTTGATGCCGTGGGCCGGCTTGACGTTCAAGCTCGACCCGCTGGGGCCGGTGCAGCAGTGGTTCAACAGTCTGATGCAACCGGTTGACTGGAGCGTCAACGGTGATGATCCGACCACCGGCTTTCATTTCGCCGACGGCTCGGACATCGTCCAGGCAATGAAAGCCTTGGCGGCCGGCATGGTCGTCGACTTCAACCCGTACATCGCGGGCAGCCCGATCTGCCCGGCGATGTGCAATGTTCCGCCGTTCTCCCCGCCTTGGGGACAGACGAGCCTGGACCTGGTCAAATCGATCCAGAGCATCGGGGAGCCCAGTCCGCTGATCCAACAGTGGATTGATCAGATGGAGGCCGGGACCGCGAACGCCGCGACGGACGAACAGATCATGGCTGGTATCTCGGCTCTGCAGACGGGTATGTTCACGTTCGACGCCGATACCCAGAACCAGATCATCGACGCCCTGGCCGGGATCAACCCCTACCTGCCGAACCTGGCGGTGAACTCGGGGTGGTTGACCGATCCCGGTCTACTGGGCCCATGGCCGATCGATCCCGACACCGGCAAGTACACACCGCCGACGTACGACCCGAACCTGCCGCTCGACGAGCAGCAGATTGGCGATTATGGCGGCGTGAACTCGTACCTGCTTTGGGACGACTTCCTCCGCTTCCTCGACCCGAGTGGAGGTCTCGTCACCGACCTCGACACGCTCTGGAGCGAGATGGCTGGCTGGTTCGCGTTCTAAAGCCGGCTCCGGGAGGGCGCGGCCGGGTTGCTGATGACCTCGGTGGGGCGGCCGCGCCGACCCCGGATTCTGGCATAAGATGTGGATCTATGCAGCTCAACTAATGTGACTCTCGATTTGCGCTCAGGCAACACTTTGGTAGATTGCGTGAACCATTAGTGCGACATCGTTTACGCATCTTGCGTTAGGTTTTTGGGAGGACACCGGGATGGTTGCGGCCTTGCGTTCGTATTGCTCCGCCGGGCTGGCGATCACCACTGCTGGGCTCGTCGCCGTGGTTCCCCCGGCACCTGCCCTTCGCGCAGCCCCCGAAATCGCCACCGTTTCGCTGGATGCGCGCTTGAGCGCCGGGGAGTCGTTGTTGAACGTTCCCCTGAACCTGTTGCAGGCACTGATCAACATCCCGGCGAACGAGATCCACGCCTTGGACGTGCTGGGGCAGTCCTTGCTCTTCACCGGGCAGTGGTTCGTGAGCAGCCCGACGAACATCTGGGGTGAGGACCCCGGCGACCCGGGCCACTTCGAGTCGGTGGCGCAGCTGCTCTTCCCGTTCCCGGTGCTCTCCGGAGCCGGCCACGAGGGGGACTACTCCTACCCGGGTCTGGGGCAGCAGCTTGCCATGTGGGCCGCGGTGCAGATCCCGGCGAATCAGAGCTGCGCGAGCCTGGACTGCCTGCCGGCCGTGCCGACCAGTCCGATCACGGGCTTCACCGCCATTGACCAGCTCATCTGGCCGCTGTTGATCGCGACCGGCCTGCAGTACTTCCCGCTCATCCAGAACTGGTTCCAGGTCTCGGACTCGGAGATGACGGAAGGCAATGGCTACTACTTCGACCCCAACTCGCCGGGCGCGCTGAACAGTGGGGTGGCTCATGACGGATACCTGTGGGAGGGGTCGCGCACCCTGGAGCAGCTTGGCCTGAATCCAGAGGACTACCCCAACATCGACCCGAACGCCCCGCTGCAGCCGTGGACGGGCAGCTACTACAAAATGGACTTCGAAACGCCGTTCACCAACTTCTTCAACAGCTTGATGGAGCCCTTCGACGCCTCCAAGTTCGAGCTGCCCGACCCGGTGGAATTCGCTAGGGCGATACAGACCGTCGTCGCAGGATCATTGATCGACTTCAACCCCTTCGTGCCAGGTAGTCCGCTCTGCCCCGGGCCCTGCCTTCTCCTGAACCCGGGGGGCAACATCTTCGAGCCCGAGGACTGGAACACGCCCAGCTTCTGGTGGGCTGTGAAGCTGATCGACGAATTGTGGCCCGGAAACGAGGCGATCGGCACGTGGCTGTCCGACTACGATAACGGCACCGCCAATGTGTCTACCCCGGAGATCATCAACTACGCAATCGAGGCGTGGCGGCTCGGCGGAGTTGTGCTCGACATCGGCAACCCGCTGCCGCCGAACCCGTTCATCGATACCAGCGACTGGCTGCCCACCGTTGATCAGGTCCACGACTTCCTCGGGGACTACCTGTTCAACATCGCCGACAACATCGGGCTCATCGGTCCCTTCGACATCCAGGGACTGTGGGACGCCATCTTCGACGTGACTCCGGCGGCGTAGGCAAACCTACTCGTCGGGGAGTTCGGGTCACCGCCTGCTGGAATGAGCTGGACGCTGCTCGGACGGCGCCGCGCGCTCGCATGGCCTCCTGATACCGTGGCTGGGCACGCGCGATGTGCGCGCCCGTAACGCCCGGAAGGGGAGGCCCGGTTGAAGTCCCGCTTAGCGTTGCGGACCTCCAGGCGCCGGGCGCCGAATGGGCAGGGTAGTGCCGTGCTGGAGGTAATCGACAAAGGCGATATCAGCGCGGCCCATGGCGTTCCGCTGCTTTTCGTCCACGGCGCCTGGCATGCGGCCTGGTGCTGGGACGAGCATTTTCTCGGATACTTCGCGGACCGGGGCTATCGCGCTATAGCGCTCAGCTTCCGGGGTCACGGCGGCAGCCCGACCGACAAGCCGCTGCGTAAGTGCAGCGTTGCCGATTATGTGAAGGACGTCCAGTCGGTCGCCGACACACTGCCTGTCCCACCGGTGGTGATCGGGCACTCGATGGGCGGGTTGATCGTGCAGAAGTATCTCGAGAGCCGGCCGTCGCCGGCCGGAGTCCTGATGTCGTCGATTCCCCCGCACGGGAACTTCGGCTCAAATCTGCGCTGGCTGCGCCACCGCCCGCGGCATGCGCTCGCCATGGCGCTGACCGGAAAATCCCTGCCCTACATCAACACCCCCGTGTTAGCACGAGAGAAGTTCTTTTCCGAGTCGACTCCCGAGGACAGCGTGCTGCGGTATGCCGCCCGACTGCAGGAGGACAGCGCTCGGGTGAGCATCGATTGCCTGCTGCTCAATCTGCCCCGGCCCAAGCGGGTGACGACGCCGCTGTTGGTGTTGGGAGCCGAGCAGGACGGCGCGCACACCAGTAGGGAAGTGCGGGCGACGGCGCGTGCCTACGGGACCGAGGCTGAGTTCTTTTCCGGCATGGGGCACAACATGATGCTCGAACCGGGCTGGCAAGCGGTGGCCGAGCGCATCGACACCTGGCTCGGCGGCCACGGCCTATAGCGGCGACGCGTCAGTGGCGTAAACCGCGTCTCAGGATGCGCTCCCACATCCGGTCGGTCATCAGCGCTCGCGCCAGCAGGGTGACCTTGCCTGAAGCACCCACGATGTAGCGGGGCTTCGGATTCTTGGACTCGGCTGCCCGCACGACAGCGCGCGCAACGGTCTCGGGTTTGACCATCACGCCAGGTGTCGAGCTCAGCCGCTTGGTGTTTTCGGCGTAGTTGCGCTTGAAGTCGGCGTAGGGATCATCGGCCGAATACGTCGGAGTCTCCTCCAAGTGCGACATGACGAACGGTGTCCATACCCCGGTCGGGTCCATCAAAACGACCCGCACGCCGAACGGGGCCACTTCCGTCCGAAGCGCCAGCGAAAGCGCCTCCATTCCATATTTGATGACGTGGTAGCCGCCGGCGCCCGGGCTGACGAAACGTCCTCCGGTGCTGCCGATATTCACGATGGTGCCGGCCCGACGGCTGCGCATCCCCGGCAATACGGCCTGGGACAAATGAAGGGCCGCAACCAGATTCGTCTCAAAGAGATTGCGCAGGTCAGCTAGTGGTAGCTGTTCGAGCGGAACAGTCAACGGAAAGCCTGCACAGTTCACCAGCAGGTCTACGCCACCGTGATCGGTGTTGATCTCTGCGATGAGCTGGTCCACGGCAGCCTCGTCGGTGACGTCGAGCGCGCGGGCGGTCAACCCACGCGACGCCAGTCGCTGCAGCGCTTCTGGATTACGGCCAACCGCAAACACGTGGTATCCACTTGCGTGCAGACGATCGGCAATTGCTTCGCCGATGCCGCTCGTCGCTCCGGTAACCAGTGCCGTCCGGCGGGCCGTCATCCCGTTTCCGCTGCGACGGCGTGCGCTACCGGCTGGTCGCAGGTCATCGTGTCGGGTACCAAAGTGACTGGCAGGTAGCTCAATCCGCGCATTGTCGCGTTGATCATGTATCGGTAGTCTCCATCAAGCCGGATCTCTTTAACCCGCGGGATCAGCCGGGTGAGTACGCAGTTGACTTCCCGACGGGTCAGGTGCGTACCGAGGCAGTAGTGCGCGCCGCCGCCGAACGCGACGTGATCGGTCGGATTGCGGTCGAGATCGAAGGTGTCGGGGTCGGAGTAGTGTCGCGGATCGCGGTTGGCGGCAGCAAACAGTAGCAACACCCGCGCACCGGCCGGAATGGTGTGCTCACCGACCCGATAGTCGCGGGTCGCGGTCCGGTAAAAGCCCTGCACCGGAGAGACCAACCGCAGCTGCTCCTCAATGGCGGCGGGGATCAGTTCGGGATGCTTGCGCAGCCTCTCGTAGACATCCGGGCGCTGCGCCAGGGTCAAGAACAGGCCTGAGATCAGGTTCGTCGTGGTTTCGCTGCCGGCACCGACAAGCATCGATGCGGTCCAGAACACCTCGTCGTCGGAGAGGGTGTCTTCACCACTGGGGGCCGCCAACATCGAGATCAGGTCATCGCCGGGCGTGGCGCGGCGCGCTTTGATCATCGGGTCGAGACTGTGGTAGGTCGCGATCACCGCCTTACTCGAGCGCATGTTCAGCTTCATCCCGTGCAGGTTCAGCGGCGCGAACGCTGCCTCATTGATGGTGTCCGCCCACTCGAGAAATCGGTGACGCTCTTCCTGCGGGATGGCCAGCATCATCGCGATCAGCTGGTTCGGCAGCGGCTTGGCCAAGTCGTTCACGATTTCGGCCCGCCCACGCTCCACCATCGCGTCGACGAGTTCGTCGGCGGCGCGGTTGATGTTGGTTTCCCACGATTGCATTGCGCGCGGGGTGAAGGCCCGGGACACCGATCGGCGCAGCCGAGTGTGCACCGGAGGGTCAGTTGCATTCATCGTCTGTAAATGTACCCGGAAACGGGCCTGGCTTTCCGCCGACGACAACGCATCGTCGTCGCGCAAGGCCTGCCACACCTCGTCGTAACCCGGAACTATCCAGATGCCGCGCTTGCGGCTGTACCAGACCTTGGGTCCGGTGAACAGCGTGCGATAACCCGGATAGGGATCGTGCATGGTTTCCGTTGCGAACGGGTCGAATTCGGTCAGCGGCGCGGTCTCACGGCCGGTCAGGGTGTAGCGGTAGGCGGTGGCTCGGTCCCGGGCCACACCAAGCATCCCTTCGGCGCCGATCTTGAGCAGGCTGGCGCGAAAGCGAAGCCGACGCAGCACGTCGTTATGGTCCATCTGGGGGGTCTCTCGTTGTCGAGTCTGGTGGGGGCTTACGCAGCCGTCACTTTAACCCTTGAGTGACCCCTAACTTAAAAGAAGCGCCGGATCAGAGGACCTAAGTCCCCCGATCCGGCGCTTCTTCTGACGCTCAGTCCTTGACGAGGTCGAAAATCCGGTAGGTCATCTCACCGCGCTCCAGGTCACGGTAGAACAACGAGCCCTCGACCACAGCGAATTCCCGTCCAAAACGGCGCAGGAAGAAGGGCAGCCGCTCGTTGATCAATTCGTTGGACCGCGGCGAGTTCAAGTAGAGGCCGCGAACCACCTCTTTGCTGATGTCGCGCTCATTGACCAGCCGCAGCGGCGGGGTGGGCAGAGTCTGCTGCCAGGACGTGATGTCTTCCTTGTTGCGGAAGTCGGTGTGCAGGAAGTGGCCGCCCGGGCGCAGCACCCGACCGACCTCGCGCACGAACTGGGCGAAGTCGGGGTAGATGTGTGACGCTTCGACGTTGATCACCGCATCGAAGGAGTCTTCGGGGAACGGCAGGTTCATCGCATCGCCCTGGACGAACTCCAGGCCCGGCACCTTGTGGCGCCGCTGGCAGAACGCCACCCCGTCGGGGTTGAAGTCGAGGCCGGTGTAGGAGGCCGGCTTGAGGGTCCGGGCCAGGAACGACGCGCCGCCACCGTGGCCGCAGCTGACCTCGAGCACCTTCTTACCGGCCAAGTCGATCTGGGTGGCGGTCTGGTGGTAGAGCTGGATCGAGTAGCGGTTCTGCTCGTCTGACTCGTCCAGCTTCAATCCCAGCGGCGGGTCCTGTTCGTAGCCCCAGTTCAGGAAGACGACGTCGTCATCTCCCATTCTCCGGGTCATGTAGGGGTACCAGTATTTGAAGACCTTCTTGTACAGCGGGAGCGCCGAGATGCGATAGACCAGTTCGGAGCCGACCTTTTCCAAGGTCTCAGATGGGGTGCGTACCATACCGAAAGTATGGCATAGCTCAGCCGGTCGCTTCAGCTTGCGGTGACCGCACCGGCAACTGCGTGCGCCGAGGCTCTCCGCGGTAGCGTGACGGCTCCCCGGTGATGTTGCAGAGGCGCCACATCAGCCGTCCGGCCGGGTTCATCAACCCGAGGTCGTCACAGAGCATTCGGATGTCAGAGAACATGTCGCGCAGTGCTTGCCTGGACTCCGGTGAAGGTGTCTTGAGCTGCTTACGCACCCGACGGGGAACGTCGAACTGCTGGAAGAATTGACGCGGCAGCACGGCCACGGGCTGCGCCAACAAGCGCATCACGACCGGGACGTACAGCGACATCCACAGACGGTTGATTCCCGACACATTCGGGACGCGTTTGCGAAGGTAGGCGTCGGCGAATGCGATGTGGCGCGCTTCCTCGGCGACGTGGACCGCCATGATCTGCCGCACCAACGGATGCCCTCCGACCTCGCGCAATGCGGTGGTCTGGATGACGTCGACCGGGATCTCGCCGGCCAACACCCCGAAGAAGAACACGTTGGGGAATGGGCCGGCGTACAGCGGCATCAGCGGCGAGAGCCGGCGCATCCAGCCACTCATGCCGGGAACATCGAAGCCGATGCGGTTCACCAGCTCCTGGAACATCAGGACGTGATTGCACTCTTCGATGGTCTCGTGCAGGCAGTAGCGGTGTTCGGGGGAGCCGATGGGGACCCGCGCGGCGTACTGGACCAGACCGCGGATCAATATGCTTTCGAACTGCAGGGTGACCTTGGCGATGTTGGCCTGCTGCCACATGCCCATAGCGATCTGGGTGTCGAGGCTCTGGCGGCCGTACCAGGGGTTTCGGGCGAGCGGTCCTCCTGTGAGCACCCACCGGGAATCGTTGGGCGCGATGGCGTTGTCGGGGGCGTCCCAGTCGATGTCGACCAGCGGGTCGAAGCGATGCCGCACAGAACTCTCGGACAGGGTGGCCAGCCTCGAGGTATAGGCGGAGTCGCCGGTGACATGGGTGCTCCGCCGTGTCCGGGCGTTGGCATGAACAAGGATCAGCAGTGTGAGGCACGCTGCCAGCGCCGCGCCCAGCAGTGCACTTTCCAGCAACCCGACCGTGATACCGAACATCCCCCACGCCCCCGAATTACGTTCTAAACCGATGGAACTATCCATATAAGATACCGAACGTTTTCCTCCGGCGCGGATCGCTGGATGCGAACGAACGACTCTTGGCGCCACGCCTTCCGACAGACTGCTGCCGCCTGCCGCGGAGACCCTCCCCTTACCATGGCTGACCAGGCGGTACGGCCATATATTTCAGAGTTGCGGTAGCGTGTTCTGCTTATGGGGACCCACCAGTACGACGCTGTCATCGTGGGCGCGGGCTTCGGCGGGATCGGCGCGGCGATTCAACTCAGCCGGCTGGGCTACGAGAACATCGTGATCGTCGACCGCTTGGACGGCCTTGGCGGGACCTGGCGGGTCAACCACTACCCGGGCCTGTCCGTCGACCAGCCCTCGACCACCTATTCCTATTGGTTCGAGCCCAACCCGTATTGGTCGCGGCTGTTTGCCCCTGGCAACGAGGTCCAGGCCTACGCCGAGCATGTGGCCGACAAATACGACGTCACGCGCTTCATGCGCTTCAACACGACGGTCGAAGGCGCCCAGTGGGATGAGGACGCCAAGCTGTGGCGGACCTCGCTGGCCGGCGGTGAGACGCTGACGTCGCAGTTCCTCATCGTTGCCACCGGCTTCCTGTGCCAGCCGAAGATCCCGGAGATCCCCGGCATCGAGTCGTTCGCCGGCCATATCGTGCACACCGCGGAGTGGGACCACGACTACTCGATGGCCGGCCGTCGCGCGGCCGTCATCGGAACCGGGTCCACCGGGATCCAGGTGATCCCCGAGCTGGCCAAAGAGGTCGCCGATCTGACGGTGTATCAGCGCACCCCGATCCTGGTGACGCCCAAGTCGGATGTGGTGTTCCCGCCCGTGGTGCAGCGGATGTTCGCCCGCGTGCCCTTCACCCAGCGGATCGTGCGGTGGCTCACCGACAACACCACGGACTTCATGATGGTGCTGACGATGTGGCGCTACCGGCGCTTCAAGTTCCTCAACAAGGCGATGGCGGCCCAGTCCGCGCTGCATCGGCGCCGCGCGGTGCGCGATCGTGCACTCGCCGAGAAGATGCGGCCCGATTTCGACTTCGGCTGCAAGCGTCCGTCGATCTCCAACGATTACTACCCGACCTTCGCCAAGGCGAATGTGCACCTGGAGACCGCAGGGATCGAGCGGATCGAACCCGACGGGATCGTCGCCCGGGACGGCAGCAAGCGGCAGGTCGACACCCTGGTGCTGGCGACCGGTTACGACGTGTGGGAGGGCAACCTGCCAGCGATCGAGGTGATCGGTCGCGGCGGTCGCAACCTGGGCAAATGGTGGCGCGAGACCCGTTTCCAGGCCTACCAGGGCATGACCGCCCCGGCGTTCCCGAACTTCATCAACATGGCCAGCCCGTTCTCCTGGGTCGGGTTGTCCTGGTTCAACACCGTGGAATACCAGACCCGACACATGAAGCGGTTGTTCGGCGAGGTGCAGCGGCGCGGGGCGCAGACCTTTGAAGTCACCGAAGACGCCAACGCCCGGTTCTACCAGCGGATGATGGATCTGCTGGACAGTTCGGTGTTCCACCTGGGCAACTGCGCGACGTCGAATTCGTACTGGTTCAACCAGAACACGGGGGAGGCCCCGCTGTTTCGGCCGACCTCGGTGCGCAGTGCTGTGAAAGAGCAGGATCACTTCCCGCTGTCGGACTATCAGATCGGATAGTTTCCGCGGCCGCGCCCCTGAACAGGGGGTTACAGTGGTCGTTTAGGTGAAATTGTCTGGTGGGGGGCCTCCGAACGTGACAAATACACACCTCCCGGGCCGTGGGTGGTCGTCGGCGGCGGCATTCGTTCGCCGATTCGCGGTGCCGATCCTGCTGGGCTGGGTCGCCGTTACCGTGCTCGTGAGCGTCGCCGTGCCGCCGTTGGAACAGGTCGCCCGGGAACACCCGGTGTCGCTGAGCGCCAAAGATTCACCCTCGATTCAGGCGATGGCACGGCTGGGGCACGACTTCGCGGAGTCCAATACCGACAGCGCGGCAGTGATCGTCATCGAAGGCGATGAGCCCCTCGGCGACGCCGCCCACCGCTACTACAACGACCTGATCGCACGGCTCAACGCCGACACCAAACACGTTGAGCACATCCAGGACTTCTGGGGCGACCCGCTCACCGCCGGCGGCGCCCAGAGCCCCGACGGCAAGGCAGCGCTGGTCCAGGTGAACCTGGCCGGAAACATGGGCGAGGCGCTGTCCAATGAGTCCGTCGAAGCAATCCGCGACATCGTGGGCCAAACCCCGCCGCCGCCCGGGGTCCATGCCTATGTGACCGGCAATGCCCCGATGGTCGCCGACATGAATGCCAGCGGCGACCGCGCGGTGCTCAAGATCCTGGTGGCCACCGTCTCGGTGATCTCGCTCATGCTGTTGCTGTTGTATCGCTCGGTCAGCACGGTCGCGTTGCTGCTGGCGGTGGTCGGGGTCGAGTTGGCCGCCGCGCGCGGCATCGTCGCATTCCTGGCGCACAACAATCTCATCGGGCTGTCCACGTTTGCGATCAACATCCTGGTGACATTGGCGATCGCCGCCGGTACGGACTACGGCATCTTTTTCATCGGCCGCTATCACGAGGCGCGGCACGCCGGCCAGGATCCGGAGACGGCGTACTTCAGCTCATACCGCGGCGTCGCTCATGTGGTGCTGGCCTCGGGGCTGACCATCGCCGGCGCCACGCTCTGCCTGAGTTTCACCCGCCTGCCGGTCTTTCAGACCATGGGCATCCCGTGTGCGGTCGGCATGCTCGTCGCGGTGGCGATCGCGCTGACCCTGGTCCCGGCGGTCATGGCGATTGCCACCCGCTACGGCCTGCTCGAACCTCGTCGCAAGATGTCGGATCGCGGTTGGCGCAGGGTGGGCACCGCGATCGTGCGATGGCCCGGACCGATCTTCATCGCGGCCTGCGCGATCGCGCTCGTCGGCCTGCTCGCGCTGCCGGGTTACAAGGTGAGCTACAAGGACCCGTCGTTCATCCCGCAAGACACTCCGGCCAACCTCGGCTGGGCCGCTGCGGCGCGGCACTTCCCGGAGTCGCGCCTGCTGCCGGAGGTGCTGCTGATCGAATCCGATCACGACATGCGCAACTCGGCGGACTTTTTAGTGCTCAACAAGTTGGCCAAGAGCATCTTCGCCGTCGAGGGTGTCGCCATGGTTCAGGGCGTGACCCGGCCCGAGGGCACACCGCTGGGGCACACCTCGATCCCGTACCTGATCAGCATGCAAAACGCCGGGCAGATGCAGAATCTCGACTTCGTCAAGAGCCGAGTGGACGACATGCGCCGGGAAGCTGACGATCTGGGGGGAACCATCGCCTCGCTGCAGCGGATGTACGCGCTGATGCAGGAGTTGGGCGCCAATACCCATCATGCGACCGGTGTCTCGCAAGAGGCGATGGACCTGGCTCAGCAGGTGCGCGGCAACCTCGCCGACTTGAACGAGAACTCCAAGGGACTCCGCGAATCGGTTGAGTCGCGAGCGGATTGCTCCACGAGTACTACCTGTATGTCGCTGCGAGCGGCGTACGCGTCGATGGACGGCACCACCTTGCTCACCGACAAGATCAACGAGCTGGCGCCCGACATGAGCAACATCGACGTGGTGACGCCCCAGCTGCTGGCAATGATGCCCGCGCAGATCGCCGCGCTCCGCAGCCTGCAGACCATGATGCTGACGTTGCACAGCACCATGTCGGGCATCATGGCGCAGGTCGAAGAGGTCGGCGGCGGGTCGGCAGCGATGGGCCAGGACTTCGACGCGGCGAAGAGCGACGACTCGTTCTACCTGCCCCGGGAAGCCTTCGACAACCCGGACTTCAAACGTGTGATCCAGCTGTTCCTGTCGCCGGACGGGCACGCGGCGCGGTTCTTCATCACCCACGACGGCTATCCGGCGACTCCGGAGGGCATGGCGCGGGTCAGCCTGATCAAGAAAGCCGCCGCCGAGTCGCTCAAGGGCACCCCGCTGTCGACCGCCAAGGTCTACGTGGCGGGCACCGCTGCGTTGTTCAACGACTTGCAGGGCAGCGCTGACTTCGACCTTCTGATCGCCGGAATCACCTCGCTGGCAATCATCTTCATCATCATGCTGCTGATCACTCGCAGCTTCATCGCCTCAGTGGTGATCGTCGGGACGGTGCTGGCGTCGCTGGGGGCGTCGTTCGGACTGTCGGTACTGCTGTGGCAGTACATCTTCGGCATCAACCTGCACTGGTTGGTGATGGTGATGTCGGTGATCATTCTGTTGGCGGTGGGGTGTGACTACAACCTGCTGCTGGTCGCCCGGTTCAAAGAAGAGATGGGCGCCGGCCTGAAGACCGGCATCATCCGCACCATGGGTGGCACCGGCAAGGTCGTCACGGCCGCCGGTCTGGTGTTCGCCTTCACCATGGCGTCCATGCTCGTCAGCGATCTGCGGGTGGTGGGCCAGGTGGGCACCACGATCGGGCTCGGCTTGCTGTTCGACACCCTGGTGGTGCGCTCGTTCATGATGCCGTCGATGGCGGCACTGCTGGGGCGGTGGTTCTGGTGGCCACTGAACGTGCGGGAGCACCCGGCGCGGGCGCTTCCGGTGGCTGTGCCGGCTGCCTCGGCTGCCACAGCAGGCGCGTCCGACGCGCACGACCGAACCTTCGAGGACATGGTCGCCACGGCGTTCCCGGAGCTGTCCAGCCGGTCGGCGGGCGACGATCGGCCCACCGAGGTGCTGGCCGCGATCCAGCCGCCGGAGGAAGAGAACGACCACTGAGCTGGGCCGAACCAGCTCTGGTCAGCGTGCCGCCGGGTGGGCTAGATTTAAACGAGCCATGATTGTAGAAAACATTGGCGGGGTCTGACGCGGCGTTCAACGGTGCCCGCCGGGGTCGTCGAACCGCTCGGAGGGGAGCGCCAAACATGTCCGATGCAGCCCTTTCTGCCGCTTTGGAGCGTGAGCATCTGCAGATCGACGCCGGAATCAGAGCCTTCCTGGAGGGCCTGAACGACGGCAGCGTCGACGCCGACGGCCTCAGCGCCACGCTGGCTGTGCTGCGACGCCACATCTACCTGGAGGAGCAGCTGCTGTTCCCGCCCATCAGCCGGGGCGCTCACATGATGGCGGTCTTCGGGATGATCCGAGGCCACGGCGAGATCTGGCGCACCATGAACGCTCTCGACGATCTGGCCCGTGCCGGCGCCGACCACGCGACCCTGCGGGTCGGCTGTTGCCGACTGCTGGACCAGCTGGCCGACCACAACAAGGTGGAGGAGCCGGTGATCTACCCGGCCGCCGACACTGGGTTGGCACCGGAGGTGGCCGCAGAAGTGGCCGAATTCCTTGCTGCCGGCCGGATGCCAGAAGGGTGGACCTGCGCGCGGGGAGCGGCCTGACCCTCATGATCCCCAGCCGTCAGGCTCCGGCGGCGATGAGTGCCGAGAGGCCCGCGTGATACGCAGCCAGGCTGTGCCGCCAGCCGATGTCGATCGCACCGCCGCTGTCCACGGCGATCTCGGCGCCCACGTGCACATACGGCGCGGGCGGCACCAGGGGGACGATGTCGAGGAAATTCACTACGCGATAACAGCATTCGATGGCTGCATCGAACGCGGCCTTGAAGTCGGGCACGCCGACGCGTGGGCCACCAAAAGTGGTCAGCCTCGGCTCGAGGGCGTTCGGCGGCATTCCTTGCGCGACATCCGGTGCGGCCAGCACAGCCAAGGCGGCACCGAGGCTGTGCCCGGTGATGAGGATCTGGCTGCACCCGGTGGTCGCCGCGGGCAGGTTGGCGGCGATCGAGGCCCGGACGCAGCCGTAGATGTCCTGGAACCCGGCATGTACCTGGCCGAATCCCGCCACCGGCGCATACGGCGCGGGGATGAAGTCGAAATCGGCGATCCAGTCCGCCACATCGGAGCTGCCACGAAATGCGATGAACGCGGTGCCGCTGGTGGTGTCGCGGCCCATCAACCCAAAGACGTTGGTGTCCTTGGCCATCGCCGTCGCAGGATGCTGCTCGGGCAGCGCGGCCAAGTGTGCCTGATCGGCTTTGATCAGGGCGGTTTGGCTGAACCCGGGCGGCAGCGTGGGCGCAGCGCCGGACATCACGGTGTAGGCCGCCGACGCCAGCGGCAGCACCACGTCGCGGGCGTACGACGGGCTGAATGCCACGTCCAACAGTCTAGAAGCCGCAAAGTTGTCAACGAGCCTCAAAGTTGTCCACAAGTTGGCAACGTTTAAACTTTGAGTCAACGGCATTGAACCGGCCATCACCGGGGAGCCTTCGGAAGAACAGCCGCACCGCCCCCGGGCCGGCTCAGTAGAACCGAACGGGACGGCCCGTCACAGCCTTACATCGAGCGGTCGTGCCCCGCAGGCGGGAGTGCGGCAAGCGGGGTGGTACCGCGGCGCTCGCGCAACCGCGCGGCGTCGTCCCCGGGCCGGGCCCTTGGGAGACGACACACCGTGAGCGAACGCAGCTATCCGAAGCCGGCCGCCGGCGCCCCCGACTTCCCGGCGGCTGAAGCCGCCGTCCTGGACTACTGGGCCGCTGATGACACGTTCCGGGCCAGCATCGCCCGCCGTGACGGCGCGCAAGAATACGTCTTCTACGACGGGCCACCGTTCGCCAACGGCCTGCCGCACTACGGTCACCTGCTGACCGGCTACGTCAAGGACATCGTGCCGCGTTACCGCACCATGCGCGGCTACAAGGTGGAGCGCCGATTCGGCTGGGACACCCACGGGCTGCCCGCCGAGCTCGAGGTGGAGCGCCAGCTCGGCATCACCGACAAGTCACAGATCGACGCCATGGGCATCGCCGCGTTCAACCAGGCCTGCCGGGATTCGGTGCTGCGCTACACGTCCGAGTGGCAGGCCTACGTCACCCGCCAGGCCCGCTGGGTGGACTTCGACAACGACTACAAGACCCTGGACCTGCCGTTCATGGAGTCGGTGCTGTGGGCGTTCAAGCAACTCTGGGACAAGGGCCTGGCCTACGAGGGCTACCGGGTGCTGCCGTACTGCTGGCGCGACGAGACCCCGCTGTCCAACCACGAGCTGCGGATGGACGACGACGTCTACAAGAGCCGCCAAGACCCGGCGCTGACCGTCGGGTTCCGGATCGTCGGCGGGGGACGGGCCGACGAGCTCGAGGGCGCTCACCTGTTGGTGTGGACCACCACCCCGTGGACACTGCCGTCCAACCAGGCGGTGGCGGTCAACCCGGATGTGACCTACGTGCAGGTCGCGGCGGGGGAGCGGCGCTACCTGATGGCCGAGGCGCGGCTGGGTGCCTACGCGCGTGAGCTGGGCCTGGGCGAGGGCGAACAGGCGCAGGTGCTGGGCAGCTACCAAGGCTCGGAGCTGCTCGATATGCGCTACGCGCCGCCGTTCCCGTATTTCATGGATTCGGCGAATGCCTTCCGAGTGCTGGCCGCCGATTTCGTGTCCACCGAGGACGGCACCGGCATCGTGCACCTGGCGCCCGCCTACGGCGAGGACGACAAGAACACCACCGACCCGGCCGGAATCATCCCGGTCACTCCGGTAGACGCCAAGGGCCGCTTCGACGTCACCGTGCCGGACTATGTCGGCCAGCACGTCTTCGACGCGAACAAGGCGATCATCGCCGATTTGAAGAACGGCACCGGGCCGGCCGCGGCCAACGGCGCGGTGCTGGTGCGCCACGAGACCTACGAGCACCCCTACCCGCACTGCTGGCGCTGCCGCAACCCGCTGATCTACAAGGCGGTGTCGTCGTGGTTCGTCCGGGTCACCGAGTTCCGGGATCGGATGGTTGAGCTCAACGAGCAGATCACCTGGTATCCCGAGCACATCAAGGACGGGATCTTCGGCAACTGGCTGCGCGGTGCACGCGACTGGTCGATCTCCCGAAACCGCTACTGGGGCACCCCGATTCCAGTGTGGAAGTCCGACGATCCGGCCTATCCGCGGATCGACGTCTACGGCAGCCTCGATGAGCTGGAACGCGACTTCGGGGTGCGGCCGGACAATCTGCATCGCCCCTACATCGACGAGCTGACCCGGCCCAACCCCGACGACCCGACCGGCCGTTCGACGATGCGGCGTATCTCCGACGTACTCGACGTCTGGTTCGACTCGGGTTCGATGCCCTATGCCCAGGTGCATTACCCCTTCGAGAACGCCGAATGGTTCGACGGCGGCGGGGGGCAGGCTGCCCATTATCCGGGCGACTTCATCGTCGAATACATCGGGCAGACCCGCGGCTGGTTCTACATGATGCATGTGCTGGCGACCGCGCTGTTCGACCGTCCGGCCTTCAAAACCTGTGTGGCGCACGGCATCGTGCTGGGTAGCGACGGGCAGAAGATGAGCAAGTCGTTGCGCAACTACCCGGACGTCAGCGAGGTGTTCGACCGCGACGGCTCCGACGCGATGCGCTGGTTCCTGATGGCCTCGCCCATCCTGCGCGGCGGCAACCTGATCGTCACCGAGGCGGGCATCCGCGAAGGTGTACGCCAGGTGATGCTGCCGCTGACCAACGCCTACACCTTCCTGACGCTGTACGCGCCGAAACCCGGTGTCTGGCGCACCGATTCGCAGCACGTCCTGGACCGCTACATCCTGGCCAAGCTGGCGTCGCTGCGCGACGACCTGACACAGGCCCTGGATGTCTGCGATATCTCCGGCGCCTGCGAGCAACTGCGACAGTTCACCGAGGCGCTGACCAACTGGTATGTGCGGCGGTCCCGGCAGCGGTTCTGGGACGAGGACGCCGACGCGATCGACACGCTGCACACCGTGCTGGAGATCACCGCGCGGCTGGCGGCGCCGCTGCTGCCGCTGACCACCGAGGTGATCTGGCGCGGTGTCACCGGGGAACGCTCGGTACACCTGACCGACTGGCCCGAGGCTGCCGATCTGCCCGCCGATGCCGCGCTGGTGGCGGCGATGGACCAGGTCCGCGAGGTCTGTTCGGCGGCGTCGTCGGTACGCAAGGCGCACCAGCTGCGGGTCCGGTTGCCACTGCCCAAACTCACCGTCGCCGTCGACGACCCGCAGCGGCTGGCACCGTTCTCTGACCTGATCGCCGACGAGCTCAACGTCAAGGCCGTCGAGCTGACCGATGACATCGCACGCTATGGGCGCTTCGATCTCGCGGTCAACGCGAAGGTGGCCGGTCCCCGCGTGGGTAAGGATGTCCAGGCCGCTATCAAAGCGGTGAAGGCCGGCGAGGGCGTCGTCAACCCCGACGGGACCCTGAGCGCGGGTCCGGTGGTGCTGCTGGAGAGCGAGTACACCTCCAAGCTCGTGGCCGCCGACCCGGAATACACCGTGGCGCTGCCCGACGGCGCCGGCCTGGTGGTACTCGACAGCGCCGTGACGCCCGAGCTGGAAGCCGAGGGCTGGGCCAAAGATCGGATCCGGGAACTGCAAGAGCTGCGCAAATCCAGCGGACTTGAGGTCTCCGATCGGATCAGCGTGGTGATCGCGGTGCCCGAGCAGCGGCTGGAATGGGCGCAGAATCACGCCGAGTTGATCGCAGGAGAGATCTTGGCGACCAGTTTCGAATTCGGCGAGCCCGCCGACCCCGCGCAAATCGGGGACGGCGTGCGGGTGTCCATCGCCAAGGCCTGAGGGGCCAGCCGCAGAAATTTCCGATCTCGGCCAGGACCGAGTTTCTCGCGCCCAGATTCTTATGGTCGACGGCGGCCCGTGGACGGGGCCTGCGCCGTTAGCTGTTGACAGCTCGATCCGAGCATTTATGCAGTTTGCGGTGGTAAAAAACCCTCCCGCCGGCGTGCGCAGACGGTACCGGTGAGGCCGGTGAAACGTCGGCGAAACAGCGCTGAACTGCCACGTCGGCGACTTCAGGGCCTGTTCGTCCCCGATTAACCTTCAGGCCATACGAACAGTTGTCTGCGGTTGGCTCTGACCCACCCGAATTGCCAGGAACCTGGCAAGCCGTTGCGTAACGCAACTCGGGTGGGTCCGTTCATTACTTGGCTAGAGGGGCAGGGCATTCATGGATTTCGGGGCACTCCCGCCAGAGGTCAACTCCGCGCGAATGTATGCCGGCCCCGGCTCGGCACCGTTGCTGGCCGCCGCGGCGAACTGGTCGGCGATGGCGACCGAGCTGCAGTACACAGCCACGTCGTATGCCTCGGTGATCGCCGACCTGGCGGACTCGGCGTGGCAGGGTCCCTCGGCGGCAACGATGTCGGCTGCGGCGGCCCCGTACGCGGCCTGGCTGAAGGCCACCGCCGTGGGAGCCGAGGAGACCGCGCTGAAGGCCACGGCGGCGGCCGGCGCCTATGAGGCCGCCTACGCCGCCACCGTGCCGCCGCCGGTGATCGCCGCCAACCGAACCCTGCTGGGAACGCTGGTGGCCACCAACTTCCTGGGACAGAACGCCCCGGCGATTGCGGCGACCGAAGCGCAGTACGGCGAAATGTGGGCGCAGGATGCGGCCGCGATGTACGCCTACGCCGGGTCGTCGGCAACCGCCAGCCAGCTGGAGCCGTTCAACACCCCGCCGGAGACGACGAACGGCAGTGGTCAGGTCAGCCAGTCGGCGGCCGCCTCCAGCGCGGAGTCGAGTTTGTCCGAGCTGCTTAACAAGATTCCGAACGCCCTGCAGAGCCTGATCACTAATCCGCTGACGCCCACCCAGATCGTGGACGACTACCAGGCGATCATCAAAACCGTCACCGGCGTGATCAGCACGGCGAACGGGCCCTACGGCATCAACCTCGCCAGCTCGGCGCGCAGCATCTACCAGATGGCGATCAGTATCCCGTCGGTGGCTAACGGGCTCGGGAACCTGACCAGCACGCTTAGCCCCAAACCGATCGTCGGCGCGCTGTCGCCGCTGCTGGCCAGCCCGCTGCTGAGCGGCTCGCACGCGGTCCCGGCGGCGGTGTCGGGAGCGGTGGGCCGGGCCGGGCTGATCGGCTCGCTGTCGGTGCCTTCCACGTGGGCCACCGCCGTTCCGGCGGTCAAGACCGCCACCGTGGCGCTGCAGGCCAGCGTGCTCGAGGCCGCCCCGGCGCTCGCGGTCAACGGCGAGGGCATGCTGGCCGGCCAGATGGCGCTGTCGAGCCTGGCCGGACGCGCGATCGGCACCCCGATACGTCAGGCCGCGGGCGCCACCGCTACCCGCGCGATCAGCGCCATCACCCACGTCACCAACAACCCGACGGCACCGGACATCGCCACCACCGCCACCGTCATCGTCATCCCGCCGATCGCGAAGTAACGAAAGCAGGTCGCGTTCATGGTTTTTCAGAGCTTCGCAGCACAGCCCCCAGAGGTCATCTCCGCCCAGTTGTATTCGGGACCGGGTGCTGACCCGTTGTTCGCCGCCGCGGCGGCCTGGTCGGGGCTGGGCGCCGAGCTGGCCGCCGCCGCATCCTCCTACCAGGCGGCGCTGGCAAGCCTCAGCGGCGGCTGGCAGGGGCCGGCGGCTGCCGCCATGGCCGCTGCAGCCGCGCCGTATGTGACGTGGTTGTCGACCACGGCAGCGCAGGCTGAGCAGACCGCCGCCCAGGCGACGGCGGCAGCCGCCGCCTATGAATCAGCCTTCGCGGGAATCGTGCCGCCACCGGCGATCGCGGCCAACCGCAGTCAGCTGGCTTCGCTGGTGGCCAGCAATATCCTCGGGCAGAACAGCACCGCGATCGCCGCCGTCGAAGCCGAATACGGACGGATGTGGGCGCAGGATGTGGCCGCCATGCTCGGCTACGCCGGTGCCTCGGCGGAGGCGACGAATCTGACCTCGTTCACCGCCGCACCGCAGACCACCAACGGTGATGCGGGCAGCGCAGACGCCACCGCCGAACCCGACCTGATCCAGCTGATCACCAAGGAGATCAACTCGTGGACGTCGGGCTATAACACCGGCTGGCAGAACATGATCGACGGTCTCACCGGCACCACCTACACCCACAACTTGTGGGAGAGCCACCTCTCCCTGGCCAACGGCGTCAGTGGCCAGACCGGATGGGTCAACGCCGTTCACGCCAGTACCAATCTGGGCATCACCCAGTTCCGGTCCGGGTACAAGGCGGTACTCCCGGCGATTCCGAAGTCGGCGCTCGGCGGACTGCACAGCTCCGGACTGATCCCGAGCGCAGGGCTGCGCACCGCGGGGGCCGCTGCGGGCAGCGCGATGCGCGTGGGAGCGCTCTCGGTACCGCCGAACTGGGCCAGCGCCACCTCGGCGATCCAGCTTGCCTCCACCTCGCTACCGACGACCGCCCTGGGTGCGGCTCCCGCGGCGGGAGCGGTCCCGGGCATGCTCGCCCCGGCGGCCCTGGGCAGTGCGGCCGGTGGCGCCTTGGGCGCGCCGGCCACCCGAACGGTGGCCCCGGTCGCCCGCGTGGTGTCGACCAACATCAAGGACCGCGAGGCGCCTGTTCCACTCGATCAGGTCATTGCGCAATTGCAGCAGACGCCGGACGTGGTGCAGCATTGGAACGTCGATCAGGCCGGCCTCGACGAACTTGTCGCGAAGCTGTCCCTGAAACCAGGCATCCACGCGGTGCACGTCCTCGACGACGAGGACATTGCGCTTGCCGGATCGCAGTCCGCGCTCGGCTGACGCGACTCCGATGCCTCACGATCTCGGCCGCCCCAGGAGGACCCCCATGAAGCTGTTGTTCGTCCCGATTGTCGCCGCCGCCGCGCTCGCTCTCGCCGCACCCGGACACGCCGATCCTGATGCGGTAGAGGTGAGTTCGGTCGACAGTACGGAGTTCATCACGTCGCTGCGGCAGGTCGGGATCGTCTTCGACAACCCGGCCCAGGCCGTCGCCGCCGCCGAAGCGCTCTGCGGATTGGCGGCCAACGGTGAAACAAGTCTGGAGCTGCTCAACGATGTCACTGAGGCCAACCCCGACCTGACCGTCGCCGACGCAGCGCGGTTCGCGGCGATCTCGGCGAAAACCTATTGCCCGCACCAGCTCAATAAGGGCGGCGGCGGGTCGAAGTAGCGCTGGCTCAGGTTTGACGGCCAGCCAGCGCTGTTGACCGCCCGCGGCACCCACTCGACCCTAGTCGGATTCGGCCGCAAGATGGAGCGCCCAATAGGCTTAAGCCCGTGGACGCCCGATGGGTCCTGCACCTGGATATGGACGCGTTTTTCGCGTCCGTCGAGCAATTGACCCGCCCGACGTTGCGGGGCCGGCCGGTACTGGTCGGCGGGCTCGGGGGCCGCGGCGTGGTGGCCGGGGCCAGTTACGAGGCGCGGGTTTTCGGTGCCCGCTCAGCGATGCCGATGCATCAGGCACGCCGGTTGGTGGGGGCCCCGGCGGTGGTGCTGCCGCCGCGTGGCGCCGTGTACGGCATGGCCAGCCGACGGGTTTTCGAGACCGTGCGTGCGGTGATTCCGGTCGTCGAGCAGCTCTCCTTCGACGAGGCGTTCGGGGAACCGGCCGAGCTGGCGGGCGCAAGTGACGCGGAGGTGCTGCGGTTCTGCGAACACCTTCGCCGGCGGGTGCTCGACGAGACCGGCTTGGTGGCGTCGGTCGGGGCGGGCTCGGGCAAGCAGATCGCCAAGATCGCCTCCGATCTGGCAAAGCCGAACGGGGTGCGGGTCGTCAGCCGCACCGAGGAACGGCTGCTGCTGGACGGGCTTCCGGTACGCCGATTGTGGGGGATCGGTCCGGTCGCCGGGGAGAAGCTGCACCGACTGGGCATCGACACCATCGGACAGCTCGCCGCACTGACCGACAGCGAAGTCGCCGACATTCTGGGCGCCACCATCGGTCCCGCACTGCACCGGTTGGCTCGGGGGATCGATGACCGGCGGGTCGCCGAACGTGCTGAGGCCAAACAGATCAGCGCCGAATCGACCTTCGCCGTCGACCTGACCACCTTGGAGCAGCTGCGGGCTGAGATCGGTCCGATCGGTGAGCACGCCTACCGCAGGCTGCTGCGCGACGGGCGTGGCGCTCGCACAGTGACGGTGAAACTCAAGAAGGCCGATATGAGTGTGCTGACCCGCTCGGCCACGCTGCCCTACGCGACCACCGACGTCGCCGCGCTCACGGCGGCCGCCGGCCGGCTGCTGCTCGATCCGCAGGAGGTCGGCCCGATCCGGCTGCTCGGTGTGGGGTTCTCCGGGCTGACCGATGTCCGCCAGGAGTCGCTGTTCCCGGATCTCGAATTTCCCGCCGTAGCGGCCATCACACCGGAAGTAACTGTGCAAGAACCACTTTCATCGATGACGGCGATCTCGTGGCGAGTCGGGGATGACGTCAACCACCCTGACCTCGGTCATGGTTGGGTCCAGGGGGCCGGCCACGGGGTGATGACGATCCGTTTCGAGACGCGCGGCTCAGGCCCCGGCCCGGTCCGCACGTTTCCCGACGATGAGCCAGCGATCAGCCGCGCCGACCCGGTCGCCAGCCTGGACTGGCCGGACTACGTCGTCAGCCCGGAGGAACTCGGCTAGCTCGTCAGGGTAGTGCCTGCACCACCGGATCGTGCAGCACCGGGAAGTTGACGGAGCTGGCGATAAAGCAGATCCGGTGGGCGTCGGAATGCAATGCCAGGGCACGCTCCACCATCGCGGCGTCGGCGACTTCGATTCGCGGCTGCAGGACGACAGTGGTGAAGTGTCCGCCCTCTGTGTTCTCGACCATCGTGCCTACCGGCCTGTCCTGGTAGGAGACGACCACTACGTCGTTGGTCGAACACAGATACAGGTAGGACAGCATGTGGCATTGGGACAGCGCGGCCAACAGCAACTGTTCGGGATTCCACCGGGTCGGATCCCCGCGGAACGCCGGGTCGGCGGTGCCGAGAATGGGGGGACAACCCTCGGCGGCCACCTCGTGCTCCCGCCCGTAGCTGCTATAGCCGCTGGTCCCGCTGCCGTGATTGCCGGTCCAGCTGACATCCACGGTGTAGGTGTGTTGGGCGGACACGCGGCCTCCACGGGTTAGGGTGGTGCGGGCTCGTCACCACAGCACACCGTAGACGCTGGAGACGGTAAATCCGTGCTGGCCATAGCCTTTGCAGGTCACCGTGCCCTGGTGCCCGACTGCACAGCTGGAGCCCCAGTTCTCCAGTCGATGGCCCTCCGGCAGCACATCCACGTCGCGGGTGAATGCCGCGATGTCCGAGTGGCGGTAGGCCGCCGGCACCCCACCGGCTTCGAGCACGGTCTGGTTGGCGCCGTCGGGAGCGTCCATCGGCACCGCATCGCAGCCGATCGGCCCGCCGTTGGGGCCGATGCCGCAAGAGCGGCCGTCCGGCGTTCTGAAGAACACCCAGTAGAAGTCGGTCGGCGACGAGTACCGCCCGGTGGCGACGGGGTAGTCGTCGACGGCGTCCGTCCCGGGCGGTGGCTCGGCGTGTGCCGCTGCGGCGGACCCGAGGGTGAGAACGGCGGCACCGAGGAGGGCGAGAATCCTGGCCATCGGTCAGCCCCACCGGTCGATGACGTCGCCGACGGGCTGCCCGGCCGCAAGCGCCGCCATCAGCAGGATCCGGGCCTGCGGCGGCCGCAGTCGCGGCACCACCACCGCGCCGGCCTCCACCAGAGCCCGGCCGGGGCCGTAATCCGCACCGATGCGCCCCTCCGGAACCCGGCTGGACACCGCGACTACGACGCCGGCCGCACAGTGCCGGCGCACCCCGTCGATCACCGCCGTCGTGGCATTGCCCGACCCCAACGCGGCCAACACCACCCCGCGCGCACCGGCGGCGACGCAGGCATCCAGGGCGATTGCGTCGGCACCGGCGTACAGCGCCACGACATCCACGCGCGGCACAGTGGCCGGTGCACCGAGGTAGGGCCGAGTCTTGTCGCCGGACAGCGTGACTTGTCCGTCGGTGACGCGGCCCAGCAGTGGACCGGTGAAGCCGGTCAGCCCGGTGATGGTGGCCTTCTGCAGCCCCAGCGGGGCCAGTATTCGGCCGGCGAAGCACATCAGCACCCCCAGCCCCCGGGCCGCTGGATCCGCGGCCACGGCCAGGGCGTCGCGCAGGTTGCCCGGCCCGTCGGCGTCGGGGGCGTCCGCACCGCGCTGTGCCCCGGTCAGCACGACGGGCGCGTCCCCGCGGTAGCCGAGTTCTAGCCAGAGCGCACCCTCTTCGCAGGTGTCGGTCCCGTGGGTGACCACCACGCCGTCGGCGCCGCCGTCCACCGCGGCATTGACCGCGGCGAGCAGCGCGGCCCAGTCGGCCGGGCCCAGCTCCGAGCTGTCCCGCGCCATCAGGTCCACCACGGTCACGTCCGCGGCGCCGGTGTCTGCGAATAGGTCCGAGCCGCTGCGGGCGGGCCGCAGCGCCCCGTCGCCCTGGGTGCTGCAGGAGATGGTGCCGCCGGTGGTGATGACGGTGAGGCGCTTGGACAGCATGCCGCGATCATGCCGCACCTGGGTTAAGGGATGATGGGAGCGTGACTGACGAGACAACCGACTCGACCGAGACGGAGGTGGACCCGGTCGTGGCACCTGAGACGGAGCCCGCCGCCCCGCCCCGCCGGCTGGGGCTACTGCTGTCAGTGGCCACGGTGGTGCTGCTGGCCGACGTCGTCACCAAGGTGCTCGCGGTGAAGATGCTGACCCCTGGCCAGCCGGTACCGATCATCGGCGACACCGTGACCTGGACCCTGGTCCGCAACTCCGGCGCCGCGTTCTCGATGGCCACGAGCTACACCTGGGTGTTGACGCTGATCGCCAGCTCGGTGGTGCTCGGCATCATCTGGATGTCGCGCCGCCTGGTGTCGCCCTGGTGGGCGATCGGGTTGGGGATGATCCTCGGCGGCGCGCTGGGCAACCTGGTGGACCGGTTCTTCCGGGCGCCCGGGCACCTGCAGGGCCACGTGGTCGACTTCCTGTCGATCGGCTGGTGGCCGGTGTTCAACGTCGCCGACCCGGCCGTGGTGGGCGGTGCGATCCTGCTGGTGGCACTCTCGGTGTTCGGCTTCGACTTCGATGCGGTGGGTCGCCGCCGCGTCGTCGACAGCAATGCCGACGGTGACAGCGACGGCAGCGACGAGCAGGCCTGATGCGGCTGTGACCGAACGATCCATGCCGGTCCCCGAGGGGCTGGCCGGCCTGCGTGTGGACGCCGGGCTGGCCCGCCTGTTGGGCCTGTCGCGCAATGTTGTGGCGACCCTGGCCGAAAACGGCGATGTGGAACTGGACGGCGTAGCCGCCGGCAAGTCCGACCGGCTCGTGGCCGGTGCGTGGCTGCAGGTACGGCTGCCCGAGGCGCCGCCGCCGCTGGAGAACACCCCGGCCGAGGTCGAGGGCATGACGATTCTGTACTCCGACGCCGACATCGTCGCCGTCGACAAACCCCCCGGGGTCGCCGCGCACGCGTCGGTGGGCTGGACCGGGCCCACCGTGCTCGGTGGCCTGGCCGCGGCCGGCTACCGCATCACCACCTCCGGGGTTCCGGAGCGCCAAGGCATTGTGCACCGGCTGGATGTGGGGACCTCCGGGGTGATGGTGGTGGCGATCTCCGAACGCGCCTACACCGCACTCAAACGCGCGTTCAAGGCGCGCACCGTGGAGAAGCGCTACCACGCCCTGGTGCAGGGCCACCCGGATCCGTCGAGTGGCACCATCGACGCACCGATCGGGCGCCATCACGGACCGGACTGGAAATTCGCCGTGACCGCCGATGGACGGCACAGCATCACCCACTACGACACGGTGGAGGCGTTCGTCGCCGCGAGCCTGCTCGACGTGCACTTGGAGACCGGCCGCACCCACCAGATCCGGGTGCATTTCTCGGCCCTGCGGCATCCCTGCTGCGGCGACCTCACCTACGGCGCCGATCCGACGCTGGCACGCAAGCTCGGGCTGGAACGCCAGTGGCTGCACGCCCGCTCACTGGCCTTCGCCCACCCCGGCGACGGGCGACGCATCGAGATCACCAGCGAATACCCCGCCGACCTGCAACACGCTTTGGACGTCCTGCACCGCTGAGCGCACGCCCGAAGCGCAGTGTCAGGGCTTGCGGGCCTCGACGAGCACCCGGGTGGCGTGTGCGACGAAGCACCCCTGTGACTCGATCTGCTCGTGCATCTCGCGCAGCCGATCCCGGTGATCCTCGACCGCAAAGTCCGGCACGGTCCAGATCACCTTGCGCAGGAAATAGATGACCGCACCCACGTCGAAGAACTCGGCCCGCAGCCGCTCGAGCCGCAGATCGAGCACCTCCATGCCGGCGGCCTCCGCCTCGGCACGCACCGCTGCCGGCTCGTACTGGGCACCTTTGCCCGGCATCGGCCCGAGAAAGAACTCGCTGAGCTCGAGCATCGTCGCCGGCCCGATCTGCTGGGCGAAGTAGTGACCGCCGGGCCGCAGCACGCGCGCGATCTCGTCCCACCACGTCGCCAAGGGGTGGCGGCTGCTGACCAGATCGAACGCCTCGTCGCCGAAGGGCAGTGGCGGGGTGTCCGGCACCGTCACCACCACCACGCCATGACGATGCAGCAGCGCGGTGGCGCGTGCGGCATTCGGCGGCCAGGACTCCGTGGCTGCCATGGTCGGGGGGAAGCTCGTGAACTCCGCCAACTTCTCCACCCCGGCCAGCACCTCGCCGCCACCGGTGTGCAGGTCGACGGCGGCCGAGACGCCCGAAAGCCGCCTGGCCAGCTGACGCTGATAGCCCCAGGACGGGCGCTGTTCGGTGGCGCGGCCATCAAGCCAGGAGAACTCCCAGCCGTCGACGGGTGCGACGGCGGCTTCGGCCACCAAGTCGTCGAAGCTGCCTGACATCGAGGTCGTTAACTCGATTCGTCGGCCGGCTTGGATGACTTCGGCGGCCGGATCTTGAACGAGATGCGCAGTTTGGTGCGGTAGATGATCCCGCCCTTGTCGTCGAGGGTGAGGTCCTGCTCGACGACCTGGGCGACGCGAATGTCGTCGATGGTCTGCTTGGCCCGGTGCACCGCTTCGGCCGCGGCGTTCTCCCAGGACGACGGGCTGGTCCCGATGATGTCGATCACCCGGTACACGCTCATGTATGTCTCTCCTCGCTTGCGCCGAACCTCAACGTAGTGCACAGCGGCGGCCGCTGTCCCGGGAAACGACAGCCGAAGAGACACGGGTGCCGACACGCCCAAGAAGCGTCGGTGGTCGGCAATAGACTGGCGGTCCTATGGACAGTTCATCGTCGCGGTCCTTCGTGCACCTGCATAACCACACCGAGTACTCGATGCTCGACGGCGCGGCGAAGATCGCCCCGATGCTGGCTGAGGCGCAGCGCTTGGGGATGCCCGCGATCGGGATGACCGACCACGGAAACATGTTCGGCGCCAGCGAGTTCTACAACGCGGCGACCAAGGCCGGCATCAAGCCGATCATCGGGGTGGAGGCCTACATCGCCCCCGCGTCTCGGTTCGACACCCGCCGGGTTCACTGGGGTGATCCCAGCCAGAAGAGCGACGACGTTTCCGGCAGTGGGTCCTACACCCACATGACGATGGTGGCCGAGAACGCCACCGGGTTGCGCAACCTGTTCAAGCTCTCCTCGCTGGCTTCCTTCGAGGGCCAGCTCGGCAAATGGTCGCGGATGGACGCCGAGATCATCGCCGAGCACGCCGAGGGCATTATCGCCACCACCGGTTGCCCGTCCGGGGAGGTGCAGACCCGGCTGCGGCTGGGCCACGAGCGCGAGGCGCTGGAGTCGGCCGCCAAATGGCGGGAGATCTTCGGTGCGGAGAACTATTTCCTGGAGGTGATGGACCACGGGCTGTCCATCGAACGCCGGGTACGCGATGGGCTGCTGGAGGTCGGGCGCAAGCTCGGCATCCCGACGTTGGCCACCAACGACTGCCACTACGTCACCCGCGACGCCTCCGGCAACCACGAGGCACTGCTGTGCATTCAGACCGGCAAGACGCTGTCGGACCCCACCCGGTTCAAGTTCGACGGCGACGGCTACTACCTGAAGTCGGCCGCCGAGATGCGCGCGCTCTGGGACGATCAGCTGCCCGAGGCGTGTGACTCCACCCTGCTGATCGCCGAGCGGGTGCAGTCGTACGCCGATGTCTGGGCGCCGCGCGACCGGATGCCGGTGTTTCCGGTGCCCGAGGGCCATGACCAAGGGTCCTGGCTGCGCCACGAGGTGCAGGCCGGTCTGGAACGACGCTTTCCCACGGGTGTGCCCCAGGAGTACACCGATCGCGCGTCCTACGAGATCGACGTCATCTGCGGCAAGGGATTCCCGTCCTACTTCCTGATCGTCGCGGACCTGATCCGTTACGCCCGCTCGATCAACATCTGGGTGGGCCCGGGCCGAGGTTCGGCTGCCGGGTCGCTGGTGGCCTACGCGCTGGGCATCACCAACATCGACCCGATTCCGCACGGGCTGCTGTTCGAGCGCTTCCTCAACCCGGAACGGCCGTCGGCCCCCGATATCGACATCGACTTCGACGACCGCCGCCGCGGCGAGATGGTGCGCTACGCCGCTGAGCGGTGGGGCAGTGACCGGGTCGCCCAGGTGATCACCTTCGGCACCATTAAAACCAAGGCGGCGCTGAAAGATTCGGCCCGTGTGCACTACGGCCAGCCTGGCTATGCGATCGCCGACCGGATCACCAAGGCGCTGCCGCCGCCGATCATGGCCAAGGACATCCCGCTGTCGGGTATCACCGACCCGAACCACGAGCGGTACAAGGAGGCCGCGGAGGTTCGCGGGCTGATCGACACCGATCCCGACGTGCGCACCATCTACGAGACAGCGCGCGGCCTGGAAGGCCTGGTCCGCAACGCCGGCGTGCATGCCTGCGCGGTGATCATGAGTTCCGAGCCGCTGATCGACGCGATCCCGTTGTGGAAGCGCCCGCAGGACGGCGCCATCATCACCGGCTGGGACTACCCGTCGTGTGAAGAAATCGGCCTGCTGAAGATGGACTTCCTGGGCCTGCGCAACCTGACGATCATCGGCGACTGTCTGGCGAACATCAAAGCCAACCGGGGCATCGACCTGGATATGGACAGCCTGCCGTTCGATGATCCCGCCACCTACGAATTGCTGGGCCGCGGTGACACCCTGGGGGTGTTCCAGCTCGACGGCGGACCGATGCGTGACCTGCTGCGCCGCATGCAGCCCACCGAGTTCAACGACATCGTCGCGGTGCTGGCGCTGTACCGGCCCGGCCCGATGGGCATGAACGCCCACAACGACTACGCAGACCGTAAGAACGACCGTCAGGTCATCAAGCCCATCCACCCCGAGCTTGAGGAACCGCTGCGCAGCATCCTGTCGGAGACCTATGGCCTGATCGTCTACCAAGAGCAGATCATGTTCATCGCGCAGAAGGTCGCCTCCTACACGATGGGCAAGGCCGATGCGCTGCGTAAAGCCATGGGCAAGAAGAAGCTCGAAGTGCTCGAAGCCGAGTACAAGGGCTTCTATGAGGGGATGACGGCCAACGGGTTCTCCGAGAAGGCCGTGAAAGCGTTGTGGGACACCATCCTTCCGTTCGCCGGGTACGCGTTCAACAAGTCGCATGCGGCCGCCTACGGCCTGGTGTCGTACTGGACGGCCTACCTCAAGGCGAACTATCCGGCCGAATACATGGCGGGCCTGTTGACATCGGTCGGTGACGACAAGGACAAGGCCGCGGTGTACCTGGCTGACTGCCGCCGACTGGGGATCACGGTGCTGCCGCCGGACGTCAACGAGTCCGAGCTGAACTTCGCCTCGGTGGGCGAAGACATCCGCTACGGGCTGGGCGCGGTGCGCAACGTCGGAGCCAATGTCGTCGGCTCCCTGATAGCCACCCGGACACACAAGGGCCGCTTCACCGACTTCTCGGATTACCTCAACAAGATCGACATCGCGGCCTGCAACAAGAAGGTCACCGAATCGTTGATCAAGGCCGGTGCCTTCGACTCGCTGGGGCATCCGCGCAAGGGGCTGTTCCTGGTGCACACCGACGCGGTCGACTCGGTGTTGGGCACCAAGAAGGCCGAGGCGGTGGGCCAGTTCGACCTGTTCGGCGGGGGAGACGGCGAAAGCGCCGGAACCGATGCCGTTTTCGGTATCAAGGTGCCCGACGAGGAGTGGGCCGACAAGCACAAGCTGGCCCTGGAGCGAGAGATGCTCGGACTGTATGTGTCCGGCCACCCGCTCAACGGCATCGCACACCTGCTGGCCGCTCAGGTCGACACCCAGATCCCGGCGATCCTGGAGGGCAACGTCGCCGCCGATACCCAGGTGCGGGTCGGCGGCATCCTGGCATCGGTGAACCGCCGGGTCAACAAGAACGGATTGCCCTGGGCCTCGGCGCAATTGGAGGATCTCACCGGCGGCATCGAGGTGATGTTCTTTCCGCAGACCTACTCGGCGTATGGCGCAGACGTCGCCGACGACGCCGTGGTGCTGGTCAGCGCCAAGCTCAATATCCGCGACGACCGGATCTCGTTGATCGCCAACGAGCTTGTGGTGCCCGACTTCTCCGCCAATGCCCCGGATCGGCCGCTGGCGGTGAGCCTTCCGACCCGCCAGTGCACCATGGACAAGGTCAGTGCGCTCAAGCAGGTGTTGACCCGCCATCCCGGCACCGCGCAGGTACAGCTGCGGCTGATCAGTGGGGAGCGCATCACCGTACTGGAGCTGGATCCCTCACTGCGTGTGACGCCGTCGTCGGCGCTGATGGGGGATTTGAAGGCACTGCTCGGCCCCGGCTGCTTGGGCGGGTAACCGACGAAGGCCGGCTATCCGCTCTACCGCGCTAGCGGGTCAATCCGGACGATCACGCTGTCCGGCCACAGGCTTCGAGTTCGGGTCCGCCGCAACTTGTCCCGCAGTGGCAGATCCCGATGCACGTTGGTCACACCGGGTACCGGGACCATCGGCACGACGTTCCACTGCCAGCCGTAGCGCCGGTGCAGGGTGCGGTTGGCGGCTTCGGCCTCATCGCCGGACAGCACGCTTGCCCGGCCGGGCAGCGCCGTCGCCCGGGGAAGGCGCCGGCCGCGGTAGTCGCAGGCGGTCAACTCGATCTCCGGTCGCGCCGTCATCCTTCGCGTCTTGGGTCCGATCTTGGTCCGAAACACCACGGTGGCGTCGTCGATTGCGAACCACACCGGGGTGTCCACCGGCGTACCGTCCCGGCGGTACGTGCGCAACAGCGCGTAGCGGGCGTCGCCTAGCTCTGCGAATAGTTGGGGATGCATGCCACCAGGGAACAACTTAGAGTTGACTTCAAGTCAAGTTTTTCGGAGGAGCGGATGTCCGGTCGATTGACCATCGGCGAGGTGGCAACCCGCAGCGGCGTCGTCGCCACCACCTTGCGCTACTACGAGCGGATCGGCTTGCTGCAGTCCCCGGATCGGGTAGGCGGTCAACGCCGCTATGACGCTGCGGTGCTGGCCCGGCTCGAGGTGATCGGGCTGTGCAAGGCTGCGGGGTTCGCACTCGAGGAGATTGCGCTGCTGTTCGCCGACGACGCCCCCGGGCGGCCGGCGAGTCATGCGCTGGCGCGGGCGAAACTTGCCGAGATCGACGCCCAGTTGGAGTCGCTGTCGCGCGCCCGCGCGGTCATCGAGTGGGGAATGCGGTGCACTTGTCCGTCCATTGATGCGTGCACCTGTGGAATCCATCCACCGAAAGTCTAAATCTCAACGTAATGGTGAGATTCGTTCGGAATTACAACACCGCATAACTGATGTAACGTCTGAAACTTCTCACACAACACGTGTGGCCTCGGGGGGAGGTTGAGACTGTTGAGGGCTGTGTGGAGCCGGTTTCGACGGGCGCGCTGGCTCAAAAAATCGAACTTTACCCAAGAGTACTATTAGCATAGGGTGTCTATGCTGTAACACGGGCGTAATGATTAGCGCGCTTGTGATTCACAGCGATGTATGAGCTTGAACAACACGGAGGCAGTTATGTGGGTTTCGCGTCGTCTTCTCAACCTGGTGGGGATGGGCGCTGCCGCTGCGTTCGCCGCCCTGGTCCTTCCGGCGGCCACCGCCAACGCGGCCGGGGACCCGTTCCTGGATGGCGGGCCCTATGAGACCTGCAATGGGGCCGTCTGCATGGTGATGGGTGACATCCTGGACGGGGGCTGGACATACCAGGGCGTCCGCCCGTTCATCACCGACTGGAAGGGCGACCAGCCCTACACGATCACCTACACCGACGGCGACAACACACTCGATGCCGGAACGTACAACATCAAGATCGAGGACTACTGGAACTCCTTCTTCTCCACCAGGGCCTACCAATTCGGTGATTTCGCAGCCAACCCGAACCTGCCCGCCGACTTCGACGTGAGCAGCCTGGGCAACTTCGGATACCTGTCCGGCTCCTCGATCTACGCGGTCAACATCGGTGACTTCACCAACCTCACGATCAACGGCGTAGGGCCGCACGACCTGAACTACTGGGTCATGTCGACCGGAAACCTCGACTACACCGTGGTGACCGACCCCGGCAACTTCACGTCGGCGGCCTACATCACGATCGGCGACGACGACCCACTGTTCTTGTGGAACAGCCTGTTCCACTCGTGGATCCCCGAGGTGCCGGACTACCTTGTTCCGAACGACCCGTTCGCCAGTCTCGACTTCGATCCGTCGCAGTACCTCGGCGATGCCTGGGGCACCCTGTAACCCGTCGCCTCAGAACTTGTAGCGCAGCACCCGGGCCTTGCCGGCCACTGACTTGAATCGGCCGGCAAGGCGGGTGATGGTGCGAGCCGGGCCCGGAAACGAATCCACCTCGGCGGCGTGTGCCAGGCAGGCCTCTTCGACCAGGCGCAGCCGCGGATCCCACCGCTGTGGCGTGCGAGGGTCGGTGAAGCCAGGGTTGGCCCAGACGTGGCGTAGCACGGTGAACATCCCCCGTGGTGCCAGCTTCATGCCCAGCCAGCTGAACGGCCCGACTCGGCCGTAGTCATTGAACGCCAACTCGCCGGTGCCGAAATGATCGATGGCATGCGCGATCAGCGCAATGACCTGTGGCTCGGTGAGAAAGGCGAACAGACCGTCGGCGATCACCATGGTGGGTCGACCGACCGGGATGCCCTCCGTCCAGTCCGTGCCGGTCAGGTCGGCGGCGATAACGTGCTCCCCGGGCTGAGCCGGCACCACTTTCTCGCGCAGCGCGATCACGTGCGGCAGATCGATGCTGTACCAATCGACGCCGGCCGGCGGCTTCACCCGGGCCAACGGCTCGTTCAGCCCGGCGCCGAGGTCGACCACCACCGCATCGGGGTGCGCCGACGTGTACGCGCGGACGCGCTCGTCGAGCATCTTGGCGCGCAGGGCGGTTTGGCGCACCACGCTCGCCGGGATCCGGAATGCCGGGAAGTCGTAATCGATCTGGCCGACGACGCGGTCGGAGAACTCGTCACCGAGGATCGGGACGGGTGACCGACAGTCCAATGCGCGGGCGTACGCCGTGAGGAAGGCGGTCTGCTCGAGGCGGCTGAACTCGGGGACGGCAATCGACATGGGCTCACCGTAAGCGATGTCGGCGGCAGCGGCCCGTAATGGCAATCCCGTGCCTCGCCCGGGGCGGCGCCACTAACGTCGACGCCATGGAAACCGCCACGGAAACTCTGGAGGCCTCGACCATCGCGGTTGCAGCCGACGGTGCGCTCGGCTCGATCACGCTGAGTCGTCCGGACAAGCTCAACCCGCTGAGCACGGTGACGCTTGACGAGTTGGTGGCCGCGGCGCGGTGGTTCGACGCCCGGCCCGCGGTCAAAGTGGTGGTCGTGGCCGGCAGCGGCCGGGCGTTCTCTGCCGGCGCCGACTTGGCCGCGTTCGTGGCCGCCGCCGACGGGGCCGGAGCCCTGCGCGAAGCCGCCGACGCCGGACGCCGGATGGCCGAGGCCATCGAAGCCATGCGGGCGGTGACGGTGGCGCGGCTACACGGTCACTGTGTGGGCGGCGGTGTCGTGTTGGCCGCAGCGTGCGATCTGCGGGTGGCCGCCGAGGACACCCGATTCTCGATTCCGGAAGTCGATTTGGGCATTCCGTTGGCCTGGGGCGGTATCCCGCGGCTGGTCCGCGAGATCGGTCCGGCGCTCACCAAGGAACTGGTGATGACCTGCCGCCCGTTCGGTGCCGCCGAGGCCAAGGCGATCGGTTTCCTCAACCGGGTGGTACCCGAGGCCGACCTCGACGCGGCGGTCGACGAGTTGGTGGGCCAGCTGGTCAACAAATCCGCGCTCACCTTGGGCGGCACCAAACGGCAGGTCAACGCGGTGACCGACGGCATGGTGGGGACCACGCGCAGCTGGAACGACGCCGATGCGCTGGTCACTGCGGTGCACGATCCCGAATCGCAGGCATCGGCCATGGCATATCTGGAACGAGTCAGTCGCCGCTGAAGCGGTCGCGAGCAGGAGGAATAGATGACGCAGTCACCGCCGGCGACCACCTTGTGCGAGGCCTTTCAGCGCACTGCCGCAATCGATCCGGACGCGGTCGCGTTGCGCACCGTCGGCGATACGCAGACGCTGACCTGGCGTGACTACGCCCAGCAGGTGCGCCAGGTGGCGGCCGGGCTGGCCGGGCTCGGGGTACGGCGCGGCGACACGGTGTCGCTGATGATGGCGAATCGAATCGAGTTCTACCCGCTGGAGGTCGGAGCCCAGCATGTGGGCGCGACGTCGTTCTCGGTGTACAACACCCTGCCTGCCGAGCAGCTCGGTTACCTGTTCGCCAATGCCGGCACCAAAGTCGTGATGTGCGAGCAGGCGTATGTCGAGACCATCCGGGCCAGCGGAGCGGCGATCGACCACATCGTCTGCGTAGACGGGCATCCGGACGGCACTTTGTCGGTCGAGGAGCTGCTGGCCGCCGCCGACGACGACTTTGACTTCGAATCCACCTGGCGGGCAGTGCAGCCCGACGATGTCGTGACGCTGATCTATACCTCCGGGACCACCGGCATGCCCAAGGGGGTGGAGATGACGCACACCAATCTGCTGTTCGAGGCGGCTGCCCTCGACGCGGTGCTCGGGGTGCGCTTCGGGGACCGGATCACCTCGTATCTGCCCTCGGCACACATCGCCGACCGCGCGATGGGCCTCTACAACTCCGAGATCGCCGGAGTGCAGGTGACCGTGGTGCCCGACGCACGTCAGATCGGTGCGGCCCTGCCGGATGTGCGGCCGACGATCTGGGGTGCGGTGCCGCGGGTATGGGAGAAGCTCAAGGCGGCAATCGAATTCGCTGTCGCGGGGGAATCGGACGACAATCGTCGCGCCGCGTTGCAGTGGGCGCTGGCAGTAGGGGCGAAACGGTCTGCGGTGCAACTGGCCGGTGAACCGGTCTCCGCCGAGCTGGCCGGCGAGTGGGCGCAGGCCGACGAGCTGGTGCTGTCGGTGCTTCGGGCCAAGGTGGGCCTGGACGAGCTGCGGTGGGCGGTGTCGGGCGCGGCGCCGATTCCCAAGGAGACCATCGCGTTCTTCTCGGGCCTGGGGATTCCGATCTGCGAGGTCTGGGGTATGTCGGAACTCAGCTGCGTGGCGACGACCGTGCATCCACGGGATGCTCGGCTGGGTACGGTCGGAAAGTTGTTGCCGGGGTTGGAAAGCCGCATCGCTGACGACGGCGAGTTCTTGGTGCGGGGACCCCTGGTGATGCGGGGCTACCGCAAGGAGCCGGCCAAGACCGCCGAGGCGATCGACGCCGATGGGTGGCTGCACACCGGCGACATCCTCGAACAGGATGCCGAGGGCTATCTGCGGGTCGTCGACCGCAAGAAGGAACTGATCATCAATGCGGCGGGCAAGAACATGTCGCCGGCGAACATCGAGAACGCGATCCTGGCGGCCTGCCCGATGATCGGGGCGATGGTCACGATCGGCGATTCCCGGCCCTACAACACCGCACTCATGGTGTTCGACGCCGACTCGGTGGCGCCCTATGCCGCTGCCCATGGCCTGTCGGCGGCAACACCGTCGGCCCTGGCCGATGACCCGGGGGTGATCGCCCAGATCGCGGCGGGCGTCGCCGAGGGCAATGCCAAGCTGTCCCGGGTTGAGCAGATCAAGCGTTTCCGGGTCCTGCCGGCATTATGGGAACCCGGCGGCGACGAGGTCACCTTGACGATGAAACTCAAACGACGGCCGATCGCGGAGAAATACGCCGAGGAGATCGAAGGCCTCTACGCCCACGACCCGGGGCCCCAAGTACATCAGCCCCGAGCCGCCGAAGACCCAGCGCCGACCGCCGCAGTCTGACGGGGGGGGGAACGCCACGTCGCCAAAGGTTTTCACGTTCGGCCACGGCACCGCGGACCGGGCCGAGATCGCCGCGCTGCTCGCAGGTGCCGGTGTGCAAAGTCTGGTCGACGTCCGCAGCGCTCCGGGAAGCCGGCGCAATCCCGACACCGCGCGGGAGGAAATGCAGCACTGGCTGCCGGCAGCCGGTATCGGTTATCGGTGGGAACCGCGACTCGGCGGCTGGCGACGGGTCAAGGGGCCAAGCCCCGACATCGGGTTGCGCAACGACTCGTTTCGGTCCTACGCCGGCTACATGCGCAGCGAGGACTTCCAGTCCGGAATCGATGAATTGCTGACAGAAGCGGCGGGACAACAGGTTGCGGTGATGTGCGCCGAGACCGTCTGGTGGCGATGTCATCGCAAGCTGATCGCCGACTACCTCGCACTGGTCCGCCGAACCGAGGTGCGGCACCTGATGCATGACGGCAAGCTGCGCGACCACCGGCCGACCGCCGAAGCCCGGGTTGCCGGTGATGTGCTGATCTATGACGGCCCAACTGTCGAGCCCGAGTAGCTACCGCTCAGCGCCGCGAAGGATGTTGCGAGCCCAAGACGAGCCACACCGCGCTACAGGCACCCGCAGCGGTCAAAACCGCGGCCGCGGCGCTGGATGTCGCGGCACCGACGATCAACAGGGCGATCAGGCCGATGGCCAGCGCAACCAGCTTGTAGGCCGGCCAGGGCACACCGGCGATGGGCACTTGCTGCCCGAAACGTTCGGCGGTGGTCATGCATTTAACGGTACGCGATAACCAATTGTTAGGCCAGCCGAAATCTGCAGGTCGGATTGTTATGTCGTAGTACGGGGCTACTCTGGCCGCATGCCTCTGAGCGGAGAATATGCACCCAGCCCCTTGGATTGGTCACGCGAGAACGCCGAGAAGTACATGGAGTCCGGTGGCACCGAGGGCATCGAGATGAAAGGCAAGCCGGTCGTGCTGTTGACCACGGTCGGCGCCAAGACCGGCAAGCTTCGCAAGATCCCGCTGATGCGGGTCGAGCACAACGGTGAGTACGCGATCGTCGCGTCGCTGGGCGGCGCCCCGCAGAACCCGGTCTGGTACTACAACGTCGCCGCGAACCCGCGCGTCGAGCTGCAGGACGGACCCGTCACCGGCGACTACGACGCTCGCGAGGTATTCGGCGAGGAAAAGGCCCAGTGGTGGGAACGCGCGGTCGATGCGTTTCCGTACTACGCCGAGTATCAGGAGAAGACCGATCGTCAGATCCCGGTGTTCGTGCTGACCCCGGTGGGCTGAACCCCCTGCTGGGTGACACCATATTGCGGTGTCCGCCGAACTGCGCCAGAACCGAAGTGGCTCCCATTCAGGCCCCGCGCAGGGCCCGTTGAAGGCTCCGTTGACCGCGGCCGACATCGACGCGGCCGCTAAGCGAATTGCCGGCGTGGTCGCGCCCACCCCGCTGCAGTACAGCGACCGGCTCTCAGAGCTGACCGGTGCCAACGTCTATCTCAAGCGCGAAGACCTTCAGTCGGTGCGCTCCTACAAGCTGCGCGGCGCCTACAACCTGCTGGTCCAGCTCAGCGAAACCGAGCTCGCGGCCGGCGTGGTGTGTTCGTCGGCCGGTAATCACGCGCAGGGATTCGCCTACGCGTGCCGGTCGCTCGGTGTGCACGGCCGGGTCTATGTGCCGGCCAAGACCCCGAAGCAGAAGCGAGACCGCATCCGCTACCACGGCGGCGAGTTCATTGAGCTGATCGTCGGCGGTGCGACCTACGACCTGGCAGCGGAGGCGGCCTTGGCCGATGTCGCCCGCACCGGTGCGACGCTGGTGCCGCCCTACGACGACCTGCGGACGATGGCGGGCCAGGGGACCATCGCGGTGGAGCTACTCGACCAGCTCGATACCGAACCGGACCTGGTGGTGGTGCCGGTCGGGGGCGGCGGGTGCATATCGGGCATCACCACCTACCTGGCCGAGCGAACCACCAAGAGTGCCGTGCTGGGCGTCGAGCCGGCCGGCGCCGCCTCGATGATGGCCGCGCTGGCCGCGGGGGAGCTGGTGAGCCTGGACCACGTCGACCAGTTCGTCGACGGTGCGGCCGTCCGGCGCGCCGGCGCGCTGCCGTTTGCGGTGGTGTCCGGGGCCGGTGACATGGTGTCGGTGACCACCGTCGATGAAGGTGCGGTCTGCACCGCGATGCTCGACCTGTACCAGAACGAGGGGATCATCGCCGAGCCGGCGGGCGCCCTCTCGGTGGCCGCGCTGCTAGAGGCTGACATCACCCCGGGTTCGACGGTGGTGTGCCTGATCTCCGGCGGTAACAATGACGTCTCGCGCTACGGCGAGATCCTGGAGCGCTCACTGGTGCACCTGGGCCTCAAGCACTACTTCCTGGTCGACTTCCCCCAGGAGCCGGGCGCTTTGCGGCGCTTCCTCGACGAGGTTCTCGGGCCCAGCGACGACGTCACGCTGTTCGAGTACGTCAAGCGCAATAACCGGGAGACCGGCGAAGCCCTGGTCGGGGTGCAGCTGGGGTCGGCTGCCGATCTCGACGGACTGCTGGACCGTATGCGCACCTCGGAGATCCACGTCGAGCCGCTGGAGCCTGGCTCTCCGGCCTATCGCTACCTGCTGTAGGAGCGCGGATCCGCCGCAGCAGGTGAGCTCCGGGCGCCGAACGGGTAGCCGACCGTGATGGTGTCATCGGAGACAATGCGCATGGATGAAACCGACGTCCGTCGGGTGCTCGATATCGCCCTGCGATTCGGGCAGCTGCTACTGGGTTCACAAGCGGGAACCGCCGACGTCGCCTCGAGCATGTTGGCCATCGCCACCGCGTACGGGCTGCCGCAGACCCAGGTGGACATCATGGCCAACTCGATCCGGGTATCGGTGCCCCGCGGGGTGCCGGGCGCCCCAGTCACCGCGATGTATCTGGTGCAGTCACGCTCACTGGACTACACGCGGCTGCAGCTGGCCACCGATCTGGCCGAGCGCGTCGTGAACACCACGCCCGATCCCGAGTGGGTGCAACAACAGCTGGACATCGTGAACCGGGCCGACCACCCCTATCCCCGCTGGGTGGCCACCGCAGGCTGGGCGGTGATGGCCGGTGCCTTCGCCGTACTGATCGGCGCCGGTCCGCTGGTCGCCCTGATTTCGGCGGTCACCACCGCCCTGATCGACCGGATCGGCCGCGTGCTCAACGGCTGGCAGCTGCCACTGCTGTTCCAGCAGGTTGTCGCCGCCGCGGTGGCCACCGGGATCGCCATAGGCCTGCACGCCGTCGGCTGGCTGCCCGCCGGGACCCCGGTAGCACCGGTGGTGGCCGCCAACATCGTGGTGCTGTTGTCCGGGCTGGCCACCGTCGGCTCCGTACAGGACGCCATCACCGGCTACCAACTCACGGCCGTCTCGCGGGGCATGGACATCCTGCTCTTGTCGGTCGGCATCCTGGTCGGAGTCTCGGTCGCGGTGCAGATCGGCGGGGCGTTCGGAGTGCAAGTCCGGGTGAACCCCGAGATGCCGGTCGCGGCACTGAGCGTTCCGGTGTACCTACTGGCGGGCGCCACCGGGGCGGCCGCCGCTGCGCTTGCGGGCTATGCGCAACTGAAGGCGGCACTGGCGGCCGGTCTGGCCGGGGCGACCGCCACGCTGCTGTTCTTCGGACTGCAACTGGTGCAGGCCAATGCGATCGTGAGCTCGTTCGCGGCCGCCGCGGCGACCGGGCTGGTCGGCACCTTGCTGGCGCCCCGGCTGCGGGTCACGCCGCTGGTGATCATCATGGCGGGCATCATCCCGCTGGTTCCCGGGCTGACCCTGTTTCGGGGCTTCGTGCAACTGGTCAACGGGCAACCCAACGCCGGAGGTTCACTGGGGCTGGCGGCCGGGCTGGCCCTGGCGCTGGGCGCCGGCGCCGTGTTGGGGCCGCTGCTGGCGCCCTCGGTGCGGCGCGAACTGAGCCGCTATCACCTGCGCGGACGCGGGCAGGCGACGCGCCGCCTCCGCAGCCCGTATCGGATCCCGCAACTCGCCGGCATCCGCTACTTCGGGCGCCGGGCGGCTTAGCTCACCGGCTCTTGCGCAGCACGGTCAGCGAGCGTCCCATCACCGTCACCGCCTGCCCGGCGTCAACCACCAGGTCGGCGCTGCCGGCCGGATGCGCGGTGTCGATCACCGCGGTCCAGACCTGCGCGTATTCGGTATTGGGCGTCACGAAGTCCACCGCTGTCTCACCGGCGTTGAAGCACAACAGAAATGAGTCGTCGATGATCCGCTGCCCGCGCAGATCCGGTTCCGGCAAGGCCTCGCCGTTGAGGAAAACCATGACGCACCTGCCGAATTCGCTGCCCCAGTCCTGCTGAGTCATCTCGTGGCCAGCCGGGGTCAACCAGGCGATATCACGCACCTCGTCGTCGTCGCCGCAGATCGGCCGCCCCTCGAAGAACCGGCGCCGCCGGAACACCGGGTGTGCGGCGCGCAACGCGGTCATCGCCCGAGTGAATGCGAGTTGGTCGGCATTGTGTTCAGCCAGCGTCCAGTCCATCCAGGACAGTTCGGAGTCTTGGCAGTAGACGTTGTTATTGCCGCGCTGGGAGCGGCCCATCTCGTCGCCGTGCAAGATCATCGGGGTGCCCTGGCTGATCAGCAGGGTCGCCATGATGTTGCGGACCTGGTGGGCCCGCAACGCCAGGATCGCCGGGTCGTCGGTCGGGCCCTCTACACCACAGTTCCACGACCGGTTGTGGCTCTCGCCGTCGCGGTTGTCCTCGCCGTTGGCTTCGTTGTGTTTCTCGTTGTAGGACACCAGGTCCGCCAGCGTGAAACCGTCGTGGCAGGTGACGAAGTTGATGCTTGCGCTGGGACGCCGCCCGGTCGCCTCGTACAGGTCCGAGGAGCCGGTCAGGCGAGAGGCGAACTCGCCGAGGGTTTCCGGCTCGCCGCGCCAGTAGTCGCGCACCGTGTCGCGGTACTTGCCGTTCCATTCCGTCCACAGCCCGGGGAAGTTGCCCACCTGGTAGCCGCCCTCACCGACGTCCCAGGGCTCGGCGATCAGCTTCACCTGGCTTACCACCGGGTCCTGCTGCACCAGGTCGAAGAATGCCGACAGCCGATCGACGTCATGCAACTCCCGAGCCAGCGTGGAGGCCAGGTCGAAGCGGAAGCCGTCGACGTGCATCTCAGTCACCCAGTAGCGCAACGAGTCCATGATCAGCTGCAGGGTGTGCGGATGACGCGCGTTGAGACTGTTGCCGGTGCCGGTGTAGTCGGTGTAGTGCCGCAGGTCGTCCTCGTCGAGCCGGTAGTAGGCGGCGTTGTCGATCCCGCGGAAGTTCAGCGTGGGTCCCAGATGGTTGCCTTCGGCCGTGTGGTTGTAGACCACGTCGAGGATCACCTCGATGCCGGCCTGGTGGAATGCGCGCACCATCGCTTTGAACTCGGCGACCGCACCGCCGGCCTGACGGTTGGCCGCGTACTCGTTGTGCGGCGCGAAGAAGCCGAATGTGTTGTACCCCCAGTAGTTCCGCAGTCCCAGCTGCAGCAGCCGCTGATCGTGCAGGAACTGGTGGACGGGCATCAGCTCGATGGCCGTGACGTTCAGCGACTTGAGGTGATCGATGATCACCGGATGCGCCAGCCCTGCGTAGGTGCCGCGCAGTTCGGCCGGAATGCCCGGGTGGGTCTGTGTCATGCCTTTGACGTGCGCCTCGTAGATGAGCGTCTGGTGATACGGGGTGCGCGGTGACCGGTCGGCTGCCCAGTCGAAGTAGGGGTTGATCACCACGCTGGTCATGGTGTGGCCCAGCGAGTCGAGTGCGGGGGGCGCAGCACCGTTGTCGGGATCGGCCAGGTCGTAGGAGAACAGCTCCGGACCGAAGTCGAAGGTGCCGTGAAAGGCCTTGCCGTACGGGTCCAGCAGCAGCTTGCCGGGATCGCAGCGGTGGCCTGCGGCGGGGTTGAACGGTCCGTGCACCCGGAAGCCGTAGTGCTGCCCAGGGCCGACGCCGGGCAGGTAAGCGTGCCAGACGTAGCCGTCCACCTCATCGAGAGCGATCCGTGTCTCGGTGTGGTCGCCGTCGTCGATCAGGCAGAGTTCGACACGCTCGGCGACTTCGGAGAACACCGCGAAGTTGGTACCGGCTCCGTCGTATACCGCGCCCAGCGGATAGCTGTTTCCCGGCCAGACCGTGGGCGCGGACGGCTCCGGTGGGGGCTCAGGGCCCGACTCAGCCGACGACACCGCTCGACCTTATCCGCTTTCCCGGCGTCCGCCGCCGAGCATGGCCGGGTTCACCACCAGCCGGTTGCCGCACCCATCTGACGACCGAGCTCTCCGGTCATGGTGCGCATGTAGGTCGCCGACAGGTGGTGAGAGTCGTGATAGACCAGCACATTCCCCTCGACCGCGCGGCAGATCTCTTTGTCGCAGACGGCGTCGGAGAGGTCCAACGGCTTGAGCAGCGGGAATTTACCGACGAAGTCCAGGGTGGGGTTGCGCTCGACGAGCACTTCGGAGCGCTTGATGCCGCAGGACTCCGCGTCACCGCCGGAGGCCAGGCAGTCCGCCGGCTGGAACGGGTCGCCGTCGCGCACCAGCCACGGGGTGTCGCGGACGCCCAGGATGGGAATATGGTTGTCCGACAGCTGCTTCCAGATCCCGATGTAGGTTCCCGGCATCACGTCGCCAGGTTTGATGTTCCACGGCCGGGTAGCGGTGGTGAACACGAAGTCCGGGTGGTCGGCGATCAACTTTTCCATCGTCTTGCCCACCCACTGGTAGCACTGCGGGTAGGGGGCGTTGTTGCCCATGATCAGCGGGACCTTCTCGGTGGACAGCGGGCAGCCCATCTTGAGGTAGGTGACCACCTTGAAGTTGTGCCGCTGGCCCAGGATGTCCAGCGCGGGCAGCCAGTGTTCGGCATGCGATCCGCCGGCCAGCGCGACGGTCCGGGTCGCCTCTTTGTCGCCGTAGGTGCAGTTGATCAGGTCCGGGTTGGTGAAGTTGCTGATGCAACCTTCCCGAGTGGAGCGCGGCAGGTCCTTCTTGGCCTCGAGGATGGTGGGCCGCATCCGAAGTTTGGGGACTCGCTTGTGCTTCAGCAGCGCGCGGGCGCCGGGATAGTCGTCCTTGCTGAGCTTGACCAGCTCGGTGCCGCTGGCACGCTGCACCGTGACATGTTCGCGCCAGGAGAAGGAGGTCGCCGTCAACGCCACCCCCAGCAGCACCACGGTCGAGCCCAGCACCGACGTCGGGCGCCGCCACCAGCCGGCCGCGGGCTTGCGCCACCGCGGTCGCACCACCGGCGCGGCGGCCTGGGCGGCGGGCTTGCGGGAGCGCAGCGGATCTTCGACGAACCGGGTGGTCAGATATGCCAACACGCCCGACACCAACAGGATCACCGCGCCGTCCAGCAGGCTTGCGTGCCGATGCCCGCTGTAGGACAGCCAGAAGATCAGCAGCGGCCAGTGCCACAGGTACAACGAGTAGGCCATCGAGCCGAGCCTCACCAGCGGCGCCGTCGCCAGCCACCGGTTGGGCCACGGCATTTTGGCGCTGGTACTCAGGCGGGCTTGCCGGTTTGCCCCGGCCAGGATGAATGCCACCGTGGCGCCGACCGGCACCAGCGCCCACGGGCCGGGGAATTCCCGCACGCCCTCAATGAGGGCGCCGCAGCTCAGGATGGCCGCCAACGCAACCGTGCTGATGACGGTCCGCAGCCACATCGGCCAGCGGATGTAGGGGACCAGCGCGCCGACGAGCGCGCCGATCAACAGCTCCCAGGCGCGGGCAAAGCTGTTGTAGTAGGCCAGTGACTGATTGGCCTGGTGCGCGACGATCGCATACCAGAACGAGGCCACGGTCAGCGCCGTGAGCAGCACGACGAACGCGCCACGCAGGTGCTTGCCGAGCACGCGCCGGAACAGGAAGGCGAAGCCGAAGACCAGCAGCAGGAAGCTCAGGTAGAACTGGCCCTGCACCGACATCGACCAGATGTGCTGCAGCGGGCTGACGGCCTCACCGGCCTGCAGGTAGTCCGCGGCGCTGCGGGCCAATTCCCAGTTCTGGTAGTAACCGAGGCTGGCCAGGCTCTGGTCGGCGAACGTCTCCCAGCGGGTCTGCGGCTGGATCCAGATCGTCAGCAGCGCGCAGGCGGCCAACACCACCACCAGGGCGGGCAGCAGGCGGCGGACCAGCCGCACCAGGTCGGGGACCGGTGACAGTGACGAGGTCGGGTTCAGCGCGACCCGCAGCAGCTTGCCGCCGAAGAAGAAACCCGAGAGCGCCAGGAAGACATCGACCCCGCCGGAGACCCGCCCGAACCAGACATGAAACACCGCCACCAATGCGATCGCGACGCCCCGCAGACCGTCAAGGTCGTGACGGTAGAAGCCCTCTTTGCGGGTGCCCATCACGGGGGTCGACGCGGGGGCCGAAACCGACCCGGATGCGGGTTCCGCAACGGGTGTTACTGCCGGTCGGGGCGGAGACAGGGCAATCATGATCGCCCGACAATCTACCTAATCTGCCTGGAGAAACCGCATTCTGCGCGTTGTGACGTCGACCGAGTCGGTCAGGAGGGGAGCACCCGGGTCAGGTAGGGGACCATGTTGGAGGTGCGCGCCGGCGAGACCGCGACCGCGGGGCTGGTGCCCTCGATCATCTGGTTGTTGCCCAGGTACAGCGCGACGCTCTGGGTTCCGCCCGGGCCGTAGCACAGCAGGTCACCGGGGCGGGCTTGGGCGGGCGGGACCTTCTGGCCGACGCTGCACTGCTCGCCGGAGGTGCGCGGCATCCTGATGCCGGCACCGGCGAACGCGTACTGGATCAGGCCGGATGCGTCGAAACCGACAGTGGTGGTGTCGGGGATCTCCCCGGTGGGAGCCAGCGCCGTACCCGGCAGACCCGGGGTGACGCTGCCCGGCAGCAGGGGATTGCTGGGGGTGCTCGGGAGGCTGGCGCGGCCGGTGATGTCGGTCAAGGAGCTGCGGGTGGTGGCAGCGCGGGCTCGCGCGTTGTTGGTGGGCCCGTTGACGTCACCGCCGCCATAGACGAAGGGCACGCCGCGCTGCGACAGCGCGCGCTGGATCACCCGCTCGACGAGCTGGTTCTGACCGGTCTGTGACAGCGGGTCGGCGTAGGCAGGCGCGGCAGTCAGCACCGGGGCCAGGGCCGCCGCCAATGCGATCGCGGTAGTGCAGACGCGTTTCATCAGGAACAACCCCCTTCTCAGCCGATATTCACGGCAGTATCACTCGTCACTTCTGTCACAGAGACTACCGGCGTTTACGCGCCGTCAGCCGCCGCGGAGGAGAAATTGCGCAACCTGTGACCCAACGGTTACGCCGGTGGCCACTACTGTCGTCAGGCATGTCCGCGTTGAGTCCCGACCAGATCAGCGCCATCGACGCCGCACACCTGTGGCACCCATACAGCACGATCGGCGCCGAATCCCTGGCGCCGACGGTGGCGCTGGCCGCCCAGGGCGCCTACCTGACTTTGGTCGTCGACGATGCACCGGTCGACGTGCTCGATGCGATGAGTTCCTGGTGGACTGCGATCCACGGCCACGGCCACCCGCAGCTCGATGCCGCGCTCACGGCCCAGGTGGGCACGATGAGCCATGTCATGTTCGGCGGGCTCACCCACGAACCCGCGGCTCGGCTGGCCAAGCTGCTGGTGGACATCACCCCGGCCGGGCTGGACACGGTGTTCTTCTCCGACTCGGGGTCGGTGTCGGTGGAGGTCGCGGTCAAGATGGCGCTGCAGTACTGGCGCGCTCGCGGCCGCGGCGCCAAACACCGGTTGATGACCTGGCGCGGCGGCTACCACGGCGACACCTTCACCCCGATGAGCGTTTGCGACCCCGACGGGGGCATGCACTCGCTGTGGCGCGATGTCCTGGTGGCCCAGCTGTTCGCCCCGCAGGTACCCCGCGACTACGACCCGGCCTACAGCGCCGCGTTCGAGGCGCAGCTGGAGCAGCACCGCGAAGAGGTGGCGGCCGTGATCGTAGAGCCGGTGGTACAGGGCGCCGGCGGCATGCGCTTCCACGATCCGCGTTATCTGGCGGACCTGCGCGAGGCCTGCACCCGCCACGGCGTGCTGCTGATATTCGACGAGATCGCCACCGGCTTCGGCCGCACCGGTGAGCTCTTCGCCGCCGACCACGTGGGCGTCAGCCCCGACATCATGTGTGTCGGCAAGGCCATGACCGGCGGCTACCTCAGCCTGGCCGCCACGTTGTGCAGCACCGAGATCGCCCACACCATCAGCGGCGGCGAGGCCGGTGCACTGATGCACGGGCCGACGTTCATGGCCAACCCGCTGGCCTGTGCGGTCTCGGTCGCCAGCACCGAACTGTTGCTGCGCGGGGACTGGCGCGCATCGGTCGCCGAGATCGGCGCCGGGTTGACTGCCGGCTTAGAACCCGCGCGCGAGCTGCCCGGAGTCGCCGATGTCCGGGTCTGCGGTGCCATCGGAGTCATTGAATGCCGGGAGCCGGTGGACCTGGCTGTTGTCACCAAGGCCGCGCTGGATCACGGGGTGTGGCTGCGCCCGTTCCGCAACCTGATCTACGCGATGCCGCCCTACGTCTGTACCCCCGAGGAGATCGCCCGGATCGGCAGCGCGATGGTCGGCGCCGTGCATGCCTTAGCCTGAACAGTGTTCAAGTCGTCTCGAGACCGCACAGGGAGCGCCGCGTGACCCGCACCGATGTGTCGCCACTGGCCTGGTTGGCCGAGGTGGAGCAGCGGCGCCGTCAGGCCGGCCTGCGACGTTCCCTGCGGGTGCGGCCCGTCGTGGCCACCGAACTGGACCTGGCGTCCAACGACTACCTCGGCCTGGCGACGCACCCGGCCGTCATCGCCGGCGGTGTCGAGGCGCTGCAGACCTGGGGCGGCGGCGCCGGGGGATCGCGCCTGGTGACCGGCAACACCGAACTGCATCAGCAGTTCGAGCAGCAGTTGGCCGACTTCGTCGGCGCGCCAGCGGGTTTGGTGTTCTCCTCCGGTTACACCGCCAACCTCGGCGCGGTGGTGAGCCTGTCCGGCCCGGGGGCACTGCTGGTGTCCGACGCCTACTGTCACGCATCGCTGGTAGACGCCTGCCGGCTGTCGCGGGCGCGGGTTGTCGTCACTGAGCACCGTGACGTAGATGCGGTGGCCGCCGCACTGGCCGGCCGGACCGAGGAACGCGCCGTGGTACTCACCGAGTCGGTGTTCAGCACCGACGGCGCGCTGGCCCCGCTGCGGCAGCTACACGAGGTGTGCCGCCGGTACGGCGCGCTGCTGATCGTCGATGAGGCGCACGCGCTGGGCGTGCGTGGTGCCGGCGGCCGCGGACTGGTGCACGAGGTCGGGCTGGCCGGCGCGCCCGATGTGGTGATCACTACGACTTTGTCCAAAGCCCTGGGCAGTCAGGGCGGCGCGGTGTTGGGGCCCATCGAGGTTCGTGATCACCTCATCGACGCCGCCCGCACCTTCATCTTCGACACCGGTCTGGCGCCGGCGGCCCTGGGCGCCGCCTCGGCCGCGCTGGACGTGCTGGTCGCCGAGCCGTCCCGCGCCGCCGACGTATTGCGGCACGCCGGCGTGCTGGCGCAGATCTGCGGGCTGGGCCATCAGCCGGAATCGGCGGTCGTCTCGGTCATTCTCGGGGACGCGGAGACGGCGGTGGCCGCCGCGACCGCCTGCCTGGACGCCGGAGTCCGGGTCGGCTGCTTCCGGCCGCCCACCGTGCCGGCGGGCACGTCGCGGCTGCGGTTGACCGCGCGGGCTTCGCTGACCGCCGACGATCTGGAGCTGGCGCGACGGGTGCTGCGCGACGTGCTGCGCGACCATCCCGCCTCCTTGTCATGACCGTCCTGGTCATCACCGGCACCGGTACCGGGGTGGGCAAGACGATCGCCACCGCCGCGCTGGCCGGCGCTGCCCGGCAGGCGGGCCTGGACGTGGCGGTGTGCAAGCCGGTTCAGACCGGCACCGCCGACGGCGACGACGACCTGGCCGAAGTCGGCCGGCTGTCGGGGGTGAGCGAACTGTTCGCCGCTGCCCGCTACCCGGCGCCGCTGGCCCCGGCGGCCGCGGCCGAGCAGGCCGGGATGACGCTGCCGACCCGCGCAGACCTGCTGGGCATGATCCGCACCGCCGACCGGCCGGGCCGACTGACCCTCGTGGAGGGCGCCGGTGGCCTGCTGGTCGAGTTGGCCGCCGACGGCGTCACCCTGCGCGATCTGGCCGTCGACCTTGATGCTCCCGTGCTCGTGGTGGTCGATGCCGAACTGGGCACCCTCAATCACACCGCACTGACCCTGGAATCGCTTGCCGGACAAGGGTTGTCGTGCGCCGGATTGGTGATCGGCAGCTGGCCGGCGCAGCCCGGCCCGGCTGCCACCAGCAATCGCGGGGCGCTGGCCCGGCAGGCGCCGGTACGCGCCGTGCTGCCGGCGGGAGCCGGCGCGCTGGGCGGCGCGGAGTTCGCCGCGATGAGTACCGCGGCGTTCGACACCGATTGGGTGCGCACCCTGGCGGGGTAGCAATGGTGCACTCGATCGAGCTGGTCTTCGACGCCGACACCGAGACCAAGGTCCGGCGGATCTGGACTGATCTGGCCGCGGCCGAAGTGCCCAGCCAGGCCCCGGCCGCTCGACCGCACGTCACCCTGGTGGTCGCCCAGCGCATCGATCCGCAGGTCGACGCCGCACTGGCCACCTTTGTCGACCAGCTGCCGATCGACTGCACGCTTGGCGCGACGCTGATCTTCGGCCGCTCGCACGGGGTGCTGGCACGGCTGGTGGTGCCGACGGTGCCGCTGCTGGAGCTGCACGAGCAGGTCTACCGGTTATGCGCACCCCACCTGATACCCGGCCCGTTGGCCAACGTGGCGCCCGGCCAGTGGACGGCGCACACCACGCTGGCCCGCCGGGTCGGTCCGGCCCAGTTGGGCCGGGCCCAGCGCATCGCCGGCCGCTCCGACATCACCGGGCGATTTGTCGGGCTGCGCCGCTGGGATGGCAACGCGCGCACCGAGTATCTACTCATCTGACGGAGAGACCGGCCCGCATCGTCAGACCGTCGATCAGCAATCCCAGCCCGAATGCGAATGCGCTGCTCGGGTCGGCTTCGGGCGTGATCTCGGCAGCCCCGGCGGCGTCCCACTGCAGGCGGGACTGTTCGTCGGCGGTGAACCCCAAGACGTAGTAGACGACGGTGCGGGCGACCTGCCCGGCCTGATCCGGGTGCACGCCTGCCGCCGTCGCCGACTCCGCAAGCAGGGCCCGGATGTCGGTGGCCGCCTGGGACTGGCCCGCCGCCATGCTCGCCGACACCAGTTCGGCGCCGTCGGTGTGCGACAGCAGCGCATCGCGCAGGCGTTCACCTACGGCCTGGATCCGCCACTGCCAGCTGCCCGGCCCGGGGTCTGTGCAGGCGGGCGCCAAGACGCGGTCGGCGACCGCACCCAGCAGCTGCTGCTTATTGGCGAAATGCCAGTACAGCGCGCTGGGGCTGACATTGAGCTCGCGCGCCAGCCGGCGCATCGACAGATCGGCGATGCCGTAGTCGTCCAGGATGGTGGTCGCCGCGGCGACCACGTCAGGTTTGTGCAGCTGCACCCCGCTACCCTAACCTGAACACCGTTCAAGTCTTGAGGGGAGCACGCGTGACCGACGACATCCTGGCGCTGGCGCGGGAACAGGTACTGGAGCGCGGCGAAGCGTTGCGGCGGGATCAGGTTCTCGAAGTGCTGCAGCTGCCCGACGACCGCCTCGATGAGCTGCTGGCGTTGGCCCACGAGGTACGGATGCGCTGGTGCGGTCCGGAGATCGAGGTCGAGGGCATCATCAGCCTGAAAACCGGTGGCTGCCCGGAGGATTGCCACTTCTGTTCGCAGTCGGGACTGTTCTCCTCACCCGTGCGCAGCGCGTGGCTGGACATCCCCAGCCTGGTCGAGGCGGCCAAGCAGACCGCCAAGACCGGCGCCACCGAGTTCTGCATCGTCGCCGCGGTGCGCGGGCCCGATGAGCGGCTGCTGGCCCAGGTCGCCGCGGGCATCGAAGCGATCCGCAACGAGGTCGACATCCAGATCGCCTGTTCGCTGGGCATGCTGACCCAGGAGCAGGTGGACAAGCTGGCTGCCATGGGCGTGCATCGCTACAACCACAACCTGGAGACCGCCCGATCGCATTTCCCCAACGTCGTCACCACCCACACCTGGGAAGAGCGGTGGGAGACCCTGCGGATGGTGGCCGAAGCCGGCATGGAGGTCTGCTCCGGCGGCATTCTCGGCATGGGCGAGACGCTGGAGCAGCGTGCGGAGTTCGCCGCCGATCTGGCTGAGCTGAACCCCGACGAGGTTCCGCTGAACTTCCTCAACCCGCGCCCGGGCACCCCGTTCGGTGACCTGGAGGTGCTGCCGGCCGCCGACGCACTGCGGGCCGTCGCCGCGTTCCGGCTGGCGCTGCCGCGCACCATGCTGCGCTTCGCGGGCGGCCGGGAGATCACACTGGGCGACCTGGGCGCCAAGCAGGGCATCCTGGGCGGCATCAACGCCATCATCGTCGGCAACTACCTGACCACCTTGGGCCGGCCGGCCGAGACCGACCTGGAACTGCTCGACGACCTGCAGATGCCGATCAAGGCACTCAACGCCACCCTGTGATGGTTCGCGACCTGCCCGTTCCGGTGGGAGCCGGTGTCTACAACGTCTACACCGGCGTACAGATCGACGACCCTGCCGGCGCATCGCTGCCCACCGCGGCCCAGTTGGGCCTGGAACCGCCGCGATTCTGCGCCTCCTGCGGGCGCCGGATGATGGTGCAGGTCCGCCCGGACGGTTGGTGGGCCAAGTGTTCACGGCACGGCCTGGTCGATTCGACCGACCTGGACACCCAACGGTGACGACGCCCGGCGCCCCGCGGATCACGCGCGGCCGCGCGTACCTGATCGTCGCGGCCGGATTGGCCGTGGTCGGCCTGCCGGTCGGCGCCTTGTGGGCGTGGGTCGCCCCGCCGATCAACGGGGTGGTGGCACTGACGCGCAGCGGCGAACGGGTGCAGGCCTATCTGGGCAACGAGGCCGAACACTTCTTCATCGCGCCGTTTCTGCTGCTCGGTCTGTTGAGCGTGGTGGCGGTGGTGGCCGCCACTCTGGCCTGGCAGTGGCGGGCGCATCGGGGGCCGGGAATGATCGTCGGCCTGTTGGTGGGTCTGAGTGCCGGGGCAGCGCTGGCGGTACTGACCGGCACCGTCTTGGTACAGCGCCGCTACGGCACTATCGACGTCGATGCCGCACCGGTGAGCCCCGACCACCGGGTGCACTACGTCGCCGAGGGGCCACCGGTGTTCTTCGGACACACGCCGCTGCAGATCGCGGCCTCGCTGCTGTTGCCCGCCGCCACCGCGGTGCTGGTGTATGGCATGTGCGCCACCTGGAGCACTCGCGATGACCTCGGCGGCTATCCGCCAGAACCGGTGCGGCGACCGCAGCCTGCCGTCACAGCGGAAGGCGTCGCACTGCCCCGCCGGTGATGACCCGGCCCGCGACCACACCCAGGCGCAACAGCCCGAGGTAGGTCTTGGGGTTCAGCAACGCCGGCCAGGCGCTGCTCACCGGTGTCTGCGGCAACGGCCGATTGGCAAACCGGTCCCGCAACCAGTCCAGCACCATCGGTGCCGACAGTGGATGCAGTGTCACGTGCTCGCTGAGCAGATCGCGGTGATAGGTGATCCGCACGCCGCCGGCTGCGTAGGTGTCGGCAAGGGTGTCGATGTCGTCGACGGAAATCACCTGGTCGTGGATGGCCTGCAGCATCAGCACCGGAACAGCCGGGATCTCGGCGCCGAGGCGGGTGTCGTCGAAAACATGCTGGACGACGGGGTGTTCGATCAGTTGCTCCAGCGGCTGGTCGATGAAGGTGTCCAGGGCGCGGTGGTGCAGGCGCAGCACCGCGGTCGCGGTGGTGACCGCCTCCAGGGAGTGCAGTAGCGCACGGCCTTCGACGGTGGCGTGCTCCTCGACCACTTTGTCGAGTTCGGGATACACCCGGGCCAGCGCGGAGATCATGATGGCCGGCAGGCCGGACCAGAACGAGCCGTTGAGTCGCTGCAGGGTGTTGCCTAAATCGCCCACTGGTGAGCCCAGCGCGGCGCCGACGATGTTGAGGTCGGGCGCGTAGTCGCCGCAGACCTGAGCCGCCCACGCCGTGGACAGGCCGCCGCCGGAATAGCCCCACAGGCCCACGGGGGCGTCGGGGGACAGCTCCAGCTGTTCGGTGCCCAGCGCGGCCCGCAGCGCGTCGAGTACGTAGTAGCCGGGTTCCTCCGGTGCCCCCCAGTGGCCGAAGCGGCCCTCGTGGTCGGGAATCGACACCGCCCACCCCTGGGACAGGATGGCTGCGATCAGCACGAACTCGAGCTGGGTGAATGATCCGTGCGCCCGAGCACGGCGGCGCAGCGCGAAAGACGGGAAACACCGACCGTCCACCGCGTCGATCGCGCACTGGTAGGACACGATCGGACACGGCCGGGTCCGGTCCCGGTCGGTGGGCACCACCACGGTGGTCACCGACACCTGTGGGACGTTGTTGCGGTCGACGGTGCGGTAGAGCAGCTGGGTGGCCTGCAGTTGCTGCGGGATCAGGCCCAAAAAGGCCAGCTCAACGTCGCGAGAGCGGAGAACGGTGCCGGCCACCGCGTGCTGGAAGCCGGCCGGCGGCTCATAGAACGGATCCTCGGCCACCGGCAAGGGGCGTTCGCCCGATCGCAACGGCTGGTGCGGGGCCTGCCCGATCCACTCGACAGATGTTTCGCGGGCCAGACTGTCGACGTCCATCCCGGCATTGTTACTTAAGAAGGCGTTAAGATTCCAGTCGACTCACCCGGGCGGGCGCAACGCGGCGAATTCGTCGGTGACGCGAAGTTCGGAATCGGTGAATCGATATCGGGCCGCCGGACGGCCGCCGCTTCGCCCCGAACGGGCGGTGGTACCGGTGCGGGTGATCACCCCACGGCGCACCAACACCCGCTGCAGATTGGTCGCGTCGACCTGGTAGCCCAACACGACGCTGTAGATGTCGCGGAGCGTCGACAGGATGAATTCCGTTGGCGCCAAGCCGAATCCAATGTTCGTGTACGACATTTTGGCGACCAGGCGGCTGTGTGCGTGCGCCACCATCGGGCCGTGATCGAACGCCATCGGCGGCAAGTCGTCGACCGGATGCCAGTGGGTGTCACTCGGTAGTTCCGGATCGGCGGGGGAGGGCACCAAGCCCAGAAACGTCGAGGCGATGGTGCGCACGTCGGGCACCCGGCCCGGGTCGGAAAACACAGCCAGCTGCTCAAGGTGGGCGATCTCACGTAGATCGACCTTTTCGGCCAGCTGGCGACGGGCCGATGCCGTGACATCCTCGTCATTGCGCAGCAGGCCACCGGGCAGTGACCAGCGCCCCGACTGCGGTTCGCGTGCGCGTTCCCACAGCAGCACGTTGAGTCGGGGACGGCGCTGGTCAAGCCCGCCAACCTGGAAGACCACGGTGAGCACTTCGTGCGCGGTGCTAGTATGGACCACGTTTTCGATTATAAGTCGAAAACCTGTTTTGAGAAGGAGTCACTCATGACCACCCTCACCGACAGCGGTGTTCAGGCAAGCAGCCTGGCCGACCGCATCGTGAACTCGCCGGCCGGCTACAGCGGTATCGAACCCGACGAGGAGTGGGTGGCCGAGGTTCTCCGGCTCAAGAAGGAACGCAACGCGACGATCCTCGCCCACAACTACCAACTGCCGGCGATCCAAGACATCGCCGACCACGTCGGAGACTCCCTGGCGCTGGCCCGGATCGCGGCCACCGCCGACGAGGACACCATCGTGTTCTGCGGTGTGCACTTCATGGCCGAGACGGCCAAGATCCTGTCCCCGGACAAGACCGTGCTGCTGCCCGACACCCGGGCGGGCTGTTCGCTGGCCGACTCGATCACCGCCGAGGAACTGCAGGCCTGGCGCGACGAATACCCCGACGCGGTCGTGGTGTCGTACGTGAACACCACCGCGGCGGTCAAGGCGCTGACCGACTACTGCTGCACCTCCTCGAATGCCGTCGATGTGGTCAACGCGATCGATCCGGACCGCGAGGTGCTGTTCCTGCCTGACCAGTTCCTGGGCCAGCACGTCAAGCGGGTCACCGGCCGCGACAACATCCACATCTGGGCCGGCGAATGCCACGTACACGCCGCTATCAACGGCGACGAGCTCGCGGAGAAGGCGCGGGCCAACCCCGACGCCGAACTTTTCGTGCATCCCGAGTGCGGCTGCGCCACGTCGTCGCTGTACCTGGTCGGCGAGGGCCATTTCCCCGAGGAGCAGGTCAAGATCCTGTCCACAGGCGGGATGCTTGAGGAGGCCGCGCGCACCGGGGCCCGCAAGGTGCTGGTCGCCACCGAGATCGGCATGATCCATCAGCTGCGCAAGGCTGCCCCGCAGGTCGACTTCGAGGCCGTCAACCGCAAGGCGGCCTGCAAGTACATGAAGATGATCACCCCGGCGGCCCTGCTGCGCAGCCTGACCGAGGGCGCCGACGAGATCCACGTCGACCCCGAGACGGCGCGCCTGGCCGCCCGCAGCGTGCAGCGGATGATCTCGATCGGACACTCCGTCCCGGTCAGCAAGTGACCCCTGGTCCCAGCTGGCAGCAGCGGGCCGATGTCGTCGTCATCGGCACGGGTGTCGGCGGGCTGGCGGCAGCGCGGGCCGCGCACCGCGCCGGGCGCGCGGTCGTGGTACTGAGCAAATCCGCTGCGGGCTCGGCGGCAACGGCGACGCACTACGCCCAGGGCGGGATCGCGGTGGTCCTGCCGGGCAATGACGACTCGGTGGCGGCACACGTCGCCGACACCCTGGCCGCCGGCGGCGGCTTGTGCGACCGAGACGCAGTGACCTCGATCGTGGCCGACGGCTATCGCGCGGTCTCCGACCTTGCCGGCGCGGGCGCGGTGTTCGACCAGGGCGCGGACGGGAACTGGGCGCTCACTCGCGAAGGCGGACACTCCCGGCGTCGCATCATTCACGCCGGCGGCGACGCCACCGGAGCCGAGGTGCAACGTGCCCTGGACCAGGCCGCCGCCGAACTCGATGTTCGCTGCGGCCAGGTGGTGCTGCAGATCCTGCGTGACGCCGATCGCGTCACCGGCGTGCTGGTGGCCAATGCCGACGGAATCGGCGTGATCCACACCCCGTCGGTGGTGCTGGCGACCGGCGGTCTGGGGCACCTGTACCGGGCGACCACCAATCCGGGTGGGGCGACCGGCGACGGCGTGGCCCTGGCGCTGTGGGCCGGCGTCACGGTCAGCGACCTGGAATTCATCCAGTTCCATCCGACCATGCTGTTCTCCGGAGCCGGCAACGGCAGCGCCACCGGCGGGCGACGGCCGCTGATCACCGAAGCCGTGCGCGGGGAAGGCGCCAAGCTGATCGACGCCCGCGGAGCCTCGATCACCGAAGGGGTGCACCCGATGGGGGATTTGGCTCCGCGCGACGTGGTCGCGGGGGCTATCGACGCGCGCCTGCGCGAGAGCGGCGACGAGTGCGCATATCTCGACGCGCGCGGGATCGACGGTTTCGCAGAACGCTTTCCGACCGTCACCGCAGCCTGCCGCAACGCCGGTATCGACCCTGTGCGCCAACCGATTCCGGTGGTTCCGGGTGCGCACTACAGCTGTGGTGGCGTGATCACCGACGTGACCGGACGCACCGAGTTGCCCGGCCTGTTCGCCGCCGGCGAGGTGGCACGAACCGGGATGCACGGCGCCAACCGATTGGCTTCCAACAGCCTGCTGGAAGGCTTGGTGGTCGGTGACCGCGCGGGCGCCGCGGCTGCGGCACACGCCGCCGCGGTGGGTCAGTCCGACGCCGCGGTACCCGAGCCTGCCCGGCACACGGCACTGGACCGGCAGACACTGCAGGACGCGATGTCGCGCTACGCCTCGGTGGTCCGCGACGCGCACGGTCTCACCCGACTGCAGGAGCTGCTGGCCGGCGCCGGTAAACGCCAGGTCACCGACCGGGCCGGCGTCGAGGACGCCGCACTGACCTTGGCCGCCCGGGTCGTCGCGGCGGCGGCGTCGGCGCGCGGCGAAAGCCGAGGCTGCCACCACCGGGCCGACTGGCCGGCCGCTGACCCCGGTCAGGCCCGCAGTTCCACCATCCGGCTGCGCGACGGGATTGTCGCGCTCGACACACCCGCGGGAGTCGCATCGTGATGCTGTCCGAGACCGAACTCGACGAGGCGCGCCAGGTCATCGCCCGCGCGCTCGATGAGGATCTGCGCTACGGGCCCGATGTCACCACCGCCGCGACGGTTCCCGCCGGGGTGACCGCCGAAGCGGCCATGGTCACTCGGGCGCCCGGGGTGATCGCCGGGGTCGACCTGGCGCTCCTGGTGCTCGACGAGGTCCTCGGATCCGACGGCTACCAGGTGTTGGACAAGGTGGCCGACGGCGCCCGGCTGCCGGCCGGTGCACCGGTGCTGCGCCTGAAGGCCGACACCCGTGGCCTGCTGACCGCCGAACGCACCATGCTCAACCTGGTGTGCCACCTGTCCGGGATCGCTACGGCCACCGCGGCCTGGGTCGATGCCGTCAACGGAATCGCCGGCGCGTCGGCGCGCATCCGCGATACCCGCAAGACGCTGCCCGGACTGCGGGTGCTGCAGAAGTACGCGGTACGCGTCGGCGGTGGGGTGAATCATCGAATGGGCCTGGGCGACGCCGCTCTGATCAAGGACAACCATGTGGCCGCGGCGGGTTCGGTCGCCGCGGCGCTGCGGGCAGTGCGGGCGGCAGCGCCCGACGTGCCCTGCGAGGTCGAAGTGGATTCGCTCGAGCAGTTCGACGAGGTGCTCGCCGAGGGGCCCGAGCTGGTGCTGTTGGACAACTTCGAGGTCTGGCAGACCCAGATGGCGGTGCAGCGGCGCGACTCCCGCGCACCCGGTGTACTGCTGGAGTCATCGGGCGGACTCACCCTGGACTGCGCCGGCGCCTACGCCGCCACCGGAGTCGACTACCTGGCCGTGGGAGGCCTTACCCATTCGGTGCAGGTGCTCGACATCGGCTTAGACATGTAGGACATGTAGCGCCGGTGTCAGCTGATATCGGTGACGAGCACCGCCACTTTGCGGTTCTGCACCCGCAGCAGGAATGGCAGCGAGCTGTCACCCGAGCCGGCCGGCAGGATCCGCGGGTTGACCACATGCAGCTGTCGGCGGGACAGCTGGACATCGGCCTCGCCGGCGGCCACCACGTTCTTGACCCAGTCGGTCTTGCCGTGACCGAGCGCGATCGCCAGCATGTTGCCCTTGCGGTAGGTGGTCACCACCGTCTGGTACGCCTTGCCGGACTTACGCCCCCGATGGGTGATCACCGACGTGCCCGGAATGAACTTGGACAGCGGTTTGACCACCGGGTTCACATACTTGATCTGCAGGCGATCCACCCAAGCGGGGAACACCGCCGGCAGCGTGGATGGGTCAGCGGCACCCTTGTCGGAAGCCATGGCAACTCCGTTCTTCATGGGGCGGGGCGGGAACGTCGGCGATCGGTATTCGTCGACGTCACACTGCGCACCACCCTAGCCGCGAGCCGGCGCACGGCGGGTCACGCTGGCGCTGCGATATTGACTTGAGCCCCTCTGGGACAATGGACCGTGTGAACACCGGCCTGATGGCACGCATCGACCTGCGCGGCACCGAACAGTCGGACCTATCCAAGGCCGAGTTGCGGGCCGCCCTGCCGCGCGGCGGTGTGGACGTGGAGGCGGTGCTGCCAAAGGTGCGCCCGATCGTCGAGGCGATCGCCGAACGTGGGGCCGCCGCAGCGTTGGAGTTCGGCGAATCGTTCGACCGGATCCGACCGGACACGATCCGGGTGCCGGATGCGGCGCTGGAGCGCGCGCTGGCCGAATTGGACCCCGCCGTACGCGCCGCCCTGGAGGTGGCGATCAGCCGCGCCCGGGCGGTCCACTCCGATCAGCGGCGCACCGACACCACCACCACGCTGGCCCCAGGCGCCACCGTCACCGAACGCTGGCTTCCGGTCGAGCGGGTGGGCCTATACGTGCCGGGCGGTAACGCGGTCTACCCGTCCAGCGTGGTGATGAACGTCGTCCCGGCCCAGATCGCCGGTGTCGAGTCCCTGGTGATCGCCAGCCCGCCCCAGGCCGCCTTTGCCGGTCTGCCGCACCCGACGATTCTGGCCGCAGCCCGACTGCTCGGTGTCGACGAGGTCTGGGCGGTCGGCGGTGCACAGGCGGTGGCGTTGCTGGCCTACGGCGGCACCGACACCGATGGCGGCGAGCTGGCACCGGTCGACATGGTCACCGGCCCCGGCAACATCTACGTCACCGCCGCCAAGCGGTTGTGCCGCTCTCAGGTGGGGATCGACGCCGAAGCCGGGCCCACCGAGATCGCCATCCTCGCGGACAACACCGCGCACCCGGCGCATCTGGCCGCGGACCTGATCAGTCAGGCCGAGCACGATGAGATGGCCGCCAGCGTGCTGGTCACCACCAGCGCCGAGTTGGCCGATGCCACCGACCGCGAGGTGGCTGCCCAGCTGCAGACCACCGTGCACCGCGAGCGGGTGACCACGGCACTGTCTGGGCCACAGTCGGCGATCGTCCTCGTCGATGATCTGGACGCCGGTATCCGCGTGGTGAACGCCTACGCCGCTGAGCACCTGGAGATCCAGACCGCCGATGCCGCGGCCGTGGCGACGCGAATCCGTTCGGCCGGTGCGATTTTCGTCGGACCGTACGCACCGGTCAGCCTCGGTGACTACTGCGCCGGGTCCAACCACGTGCTGCCCACCGCGGGCAGTGCGCGGCACTCCAGTGGACTGTCGGTACAGACGTTCCTGCGCGGCATCCACGTCGTGGACTACACCGAGGCCGCACTCAAAGATGTCAGCGGACACGTGATCGCGCTGGCGACGGCCGAAGATCTTCCCTCACACGGCGAAGCGGTTCGACGGAGGTTCGAGCAGTGAGCGGCACACCAGCACGCCCGGGCGCGCAGATCACCCTGGCGGATCTGCCGCTGCGCGATGATCTACGCGGCAAGTCGCCCTATGGTGCGCCGCAGCTGGAAGTTCCGGTGCGGCTCAACACCAATGAGAATCCGCACCCGCCGAGCCAGGCGCTCATCGACGACGTGGCACGTTCGGTACGTGAGGCCGCCGCCGAGCTGCACCGCTATCCCGATCGCGATGCGGTGGCGCTGCGCACCGATCTGGCCGCCTATCTGACGGCCCAGACCGGCGTTGAGGTGGGGCCGGACAATGTGTGGGCCGCCAACGGTTCCAATGAGATCCTGCAGCAGTTGCTGCAGGCATTCGGTGGCCCGGGCCGCAGCGCGATCGGATTCGTTCCGTCGTACTCGATGCACCCGATCATCTCCGACGGCACCCAGACGCGGTGGCTGGCCGCTAACCGGACCTCGGACTTCGGGCTGGACGTCGAGGTGGCCCGCGCCGCCATCGCCGAGCACCACCCCGACGTGGTGTTCGTCGCGTCCCCGAACAACCCGTCCGGACAGAGCATTCCGCTGCAGGATCTGCGGAGCCTGCTCGAAGCGTCGCCGGGGATCGTGATCGTCGACGAGGCCTATGGCGAGTTCTCGTCGCAGCCCAGCGCGATCGCGTTGATCGATGACTACCCGGCGAAGCTGATCGTCAGCCGCACGATGAGCAAGGCGTTCGCGTTCGCCGGCGGTCGGCTCGGCTACCTGATCGCGGCCCCGGCGGTGATCGATGCGATGTTGCTGGTTCGCCTTCCGTACCACCTGTCAGTGGTCACCCAGGCCGCCGCTCGCGCCGCACTCCGGCACGCCGACGACACCCTGGGCAGCGTCGCGCAGTTGATCGCCGAACGGGACCGCGTCTCAACTGAGCTGTCCGCCATGGGATTTCGGGTCATTCCCAGCGACGCCAACTTCGTGCTGTTCGGCCAGTTCGCCGACGCGCCCGCAACCTGGCAGCGCTACCTGGATGCTGGCATCCTCATCCGCGATGTCGGCATCCCGGGCTACCTGCGGGCAACCACCGGACTTCCGGAGGAGAACGACGCACTGCTCTCCGCCAGCAAGCAGCTTGCGGCCACCGAACTCGCCCAACCGCTATTAGGAGAATCATGACCCGCCGCGCCCGGGTGCAACGCGCTACCCGCGAATCCGACATCACGGTCGAACTCGACCTGGACGGCACCGGCATCGTTGACATCGAGACCGGCGTGCCGTTCTTCGATCACATGCTGACGGCATTGGGCAGTCACGCCAGTTTCGATCTGACGGTGCGTGCCCGCGGCGACGTCGAGATCGAAGCCCACCACACCGTCGAAGACACCGCGATCGTGCTCGGGCAGGCGCTGGGCGAGGCGCTCGGCGACAAGAAGGGCATTCGCCGATTCGGCGACGCGTTCATCCCGATGGACGAGACGCTGGCCCACGCCGCCGTCGACGTCTCCGGCCGGCCGTACTGCGTGCACACCGGGGAGCCGGATCACATGATGCACACCACCATTGCTGGAACACAGGCGCCGTATCACACGGTGATCAACCGGCACGTGTTCGAGACGCTGGCGTCGAACGCACGCATCGCACTGCACGTGCGGGTGCTCTACGGACGCGATCCGCACCACATCACCGAGGCCGAGTACAAGGCCGTCGCTCGTGCGCTGCGCCAGGCGGTGGAGCCCGACCCGCGCGTGACCGGCGTGCCGTCCACCAAGGGAGCCCTGTGAGCGGCTCTCCCAGGGTGGTGATCCTGGACTACGGTTCCGGGAACCTGCGCTCCGCCCAGCGAGCCCTGCAGCGGGTCGGTGCCCAGGTCGAGGTGACCGCCGACGCCGACGCTGCCGCCGATGCCGACGGTCTGCTGGTGCCGGGTGTCGGGGCGTACGCGGCGTGCATGGCCGGGCTGCGCCAGGTCAACGGCGACAAGATCATCGCCGAACGAGTGCAGGCCGGCCGCCCGGTACTCGGAGTGTGTGTCGGGATGCAGATCCTGTTCGCCCACGGAGTCGAATTCGGGGTGGACACCGTCGGCTGCGGCCAGTGGCCGGGTGCGGTCACCCGGCTGGACGCCCCGGTGATCCCGCACATGGGGTGGAACGTCGTCGACGCCGCACCCGCCAGCACACTGTTTGCCGGCTTGGATGCCGACACCCGGTTCTATTTCGTGCACTCGTACGCTGCGCAGCGCTGGGAAGGCCGTCCGGAGGCTTTGGTGACCTGGGCGACTCATCAGGTACCGTTCGTGGCGGCTGTCGAGGATGGGCCGTTGGCCGCCACCCAGTTTCACCCCGAGAAGAGCGGGGATGCCGGGGCGACGCTGTTGAGCAATTGGGTGGAGGCACTGTGAGTACGTCTGTGAGCAATGCGTTGATTCTGCTGCCCGCCGTCGATGTGGTGGACGGCAGGGCGGTGCGTCTGGTGCAGGGCAAAGCCGGCAGCGAGACCGAGTACGGATCGGCGCTGGACGCCGCGCTGGGCTGGCAGCGTGACGGTGCGGAATGGATCCACCTGGTGGACCTCGATGCCGCCTTCGGCCGTGGCTCCAACCGCGAGCTGCTCGCTGATGTGGTGGGCCGCCTTGACGTCAAGGTGGAGCTGTCCGGTGGGATCCGTGACGATGAGTCGCTCAAGGCGGCGCTGGCGACCGGCTGCGCCCGGGTGAACCTGGGCACCGCGGCGTTGGAGAACCCGCAGTGGTGCGCGCGTGCCATCGCCGAATACGGCGAGAAGGTGGCGGTCGGGCTGGATGTGCAGATCGACCCCAGCCACCCCGAAGGTGCCCACCGGCTGCGGGGCCGCGGCTGGGAGACCGACGGTGGCGACCTGTGGCCGGTGCTGGAACGTCTTGACCGGGAAGGCTGTTCGCGCTACGTGGTCACCGATGTGACCAAGGACGGCACGCTGGGCGGGCCCAACCTTGAGCTGCTGGGTGCGGTCGCTGACCGCACCGACGCCCCGGTGATCGCCTCGGGCGGTGTGTCGAGCCTCGATGACCTGCGGGCGATCGCCACGCTGGTGGACCGGGGCGTGGAGGGCGCGATCGTCGGAAAGGCCCTGTATGCGGGCCGGTTCACTCTTCCCGAGGCGCTGTCCACGGTGCGGGGCTAGGCTCGGCATGGCGCTGGACACCGCGGATCTTCAGGCGCTGGTAGCGACCGCGTCGGAGATTCTCGATGTCGCGGCGGAGCCGTTCCTGGCCGGCCACCGCGCCGACTCGGCTGTCCGCAAGGGCGGCAACGACTTCGCCACCGAGGTCGACCTGGCCCTGGAACGGCAGATCACCGAGGCCCTGGTGTCCGCCACCGGAATCGGGGTGCACGGTGAGGAATTCGGCGGCCCCCCGATCGATTCCCCGCTGGTCTGGGTGCTTGACCCCATCGACGGGACTTTCAACTATGCGGCGGGATCGCCGATGGCTGCCATGCTGCTCGGACTGCTGTGCGACGGCGAACCGGTCGCTGGGCTGACGTGGCTGCCGTTCGCCGGCCAGCGCTACACCGCCTTTGCCGGTGGTCCGCTGATCCGCAACGGGGTACCCCAGCCGCGGCTGGAGGCCGCCGACCTGGCCCACTCCCTGGTGGGGATCGGCACCTTCAACGTGGAGTGGCGAGGCAGACTGCCCGGTCGTTACCGGCTCGCAGTGCTCGAAGGCCTGACCCGAGTGACCTCACGGACCCGGATGCACGGCGCCACCGGGATCGACCTGGCCTACGTCGCAGACGGAACGCTTGGCGCTGCAATCAGTTTCGGCGACCACATCTGGGACCACGCCGCCGGAGTGGCCATGGTGCGGGCAGCCGGCGGTGTCGTCTCCGATCTGTCCGGGGCCCCTTGGACGGCACGATCGGAATCGACGCTGGTCGCCGCACCGGGCGTACACGAACAGATCGTGGACATCCTCAAGCAAGTCGGCGCATCGGGGGACTACTGATCATGGACGCAGAAGAGGCGAAGCTGGGACCGATGGATAAGCGCAGCGATGTGGCGGTACGGGTCATTCCGTGTCTGGACGTCGACGGCGGCCGGGTTGTCAAGGGCGTCAACTTCGCGAACCTGCGCGATGCCGGAGACCCGGTCGAGTTGGCCGCGGCCTATGACGCCGAGGGAGCCGATGAGCTGACCTTCCTCGATGTCACGGCGTCGTCATCGGGCCGTGCCACCATGCTTGAGGTGGTGGCACGCACCGCCGATCAGGTCTTCATTCCGCTCACCGTGGGTGGCGGGGTGCGCACGGTAGCCGACGTCGACGTACTGCTGCGGGCCGGCGCGGACAAGGTGTCGGTGAACACCGCCGCCATCGCCCGCCCGGAACTGTTGGGGGAACTGTCCCGCCAGTTCGGTTCGCAGTGCATCGTGCTCTCGGTCGACGCCCGTACGGTCCCCGCCGGTTCGGCACCGACCGCCTCCGGATGGGAGGTCACCACCCACGGCGGCCGGCAGGGAACGGGCATTGATGCCGTCGAATGGGCGGTCCGGGGCGTCGAACTCGGCGTGGGGGAGATCCTGCTGAATTCGATGGATGCCGACGGGACCAAGGCGGGATTCGATCTGGCCATGCTGCGCGCGGTGCGCGCCGCGGTGAGCGTGCCGGTGATTGCCAGCGGGGGAGCCGGTGCGGCTGAGCATTTCGCACCCGCGGTGGCCGCGGGTGCCGATGCGGTTTTGGCCGCCAGTGTGTTTCATTTCCGGGAGCTGACCATCGGCCAGGTGAAGGCCGCGATGTCGGCTGAGGGGATTGTGGTGCGATGAGGAGGGGCAGCGGACGATGACACAACTGGATCCGGCTATCGCTGCCCGGCTCAAGCGCAATACCGACGGGTTGTTTGCCGCGGTGGTTCAGGAACAGGGCAGCGGCGACGTGCTCATGGTCGCCTGGATGGACGACGATGCGCTGGCCCGCACGCTGGAAACCCGCGAGGCTACCTATTTTTCGCGCTCGCGCAACGAGCAGTGGATCAAGGGTGCGACGTCCGGCCACACGCAGTACGTCCATTCGGTGCGCGTGGACTGCGACGGCGACACCGTTCTGCTGACGGTCGATCAGACCGGGGGCGCCTGCCACACCGGCGACCACAGCTGCTTCGACGCTGACTTGCTGCTGGGGCCCGCGGACTGAGTGGCCGATAGCCTCCTCGCGGCATTCATTGGTCGCACGCAGATACTTAGGTAGGCAATAAAAATGCACCTGTCTAGTGCGTCACGGAACTATAAGAATTGACGATTCACATCGGTTCACCCAGATTCGCCCCGCCTCCTTGCAATGCCCAGCTAGGGATGAAGAAAATGCTTGGCACGCCGCCGGCAGTACGAGCCGGAACCATCATTCACCAATCTGGCGGCGACCCTCAAACGCGTTGCACCGCCGCCGGAAGGCCTGCCGTTGACTGACTAAATCAGTTAATGTCACTGTGATCTCACCGCAAACCCATAGGGCTACAAAGACTTACGTGACAGTGTTTGAAGATCCTTCCCCCGCGTCAATTTCTAGATATATAGTGTCCCCGTGACGGCGGACCAAGCGAAGATCATGAGCCAACGCGTGGACGTCCAGGCTGCCGCCATCTACGCGCGGATTTCTGCAGACATGGAACGGCTCAATTATCGGCACTCCGAGGCCCAAGAGCAGGAGCTCTCGGAGCTGTATGCACTGATCCACCGCAGCGAGTCACGGATTGCCACGCTGGGCGATCAAGTGGACAAGTCCAGGCACGAGCTCGCCTCCACCTCGGCGCAATACAACGAACTCGCACGGGCCATCCCCGGCGATATTTCAAATCTGAGTGATCAATTGACCTCGATCCTGTCGTCGGCGGCCGCGGAAGCAGACCGGATTCGCAATGACGCTCATGACCGTGCCGCTGAGATCGTCGCCGAGGCGCAGCGGGAACATGAGACGGTTGTCGCGCTGCGCACCTGCCTCGAGGAGCAGGCCGGCCAGGTGGAGGCAGGTTTTGCCAGTCTGCGAGAGCAGGCCAGCCAGGAAGCCGCCGACATCGTTCGTGAGGCTGAGAGGACCGCGGCGGAACTGCTGGCCCAGGTTCGGCTTGATATCGAAGCGCAACAGACCGCGGCCCAGGCCAAACTGCAGGAGCTGATAAAGGTTCGCTCGATCATCACCGAGCAACTGCGGGACTTTTACGTCAAGTTCAACGAGCTGGACCAAGCTGCCGAGCCGACCGGGCAGGGACGGGCAGTCACCGTAGCCTCGCACCGGGTTCGCGGCTCAGATGGGGACGATCCCTGGGGCAGCAGGTTTCAGCAACTTCTCCCGACCAACCGGCTCACCCCGACCGCCCCCGACCAACAGCTCACCGACGAGACAGACCTTGCTTAGGAGCCCGCGATGACTACAGCGATTTCCGCATACGAGCCAAAACTTCCCACCTTCACCACACAGCTCCGCGGTCTGGATAGAAATCAAGTTACGGAGTACATCCAGCGGCTGAACGAAGAACTCGAAGCACTGCAAGGGCGCATCCCCGCACTGGAAGAGCAGCTTTCCGAGGCGCAGCGCGATCTTGCCAGTGCCGACGACGATCGGACTCGACTGCGTAGTGAGATTGAGGCGCTGCGCGGGGACATTGCCCGGTTGTCTGGCCCGATCGATTCGGTAGAGGGCATGTCCGACCGAATCGCACGGATGATGCGGGTTGCCTCCGATGAGGCGCGGCGCACCAAGGCAATGGCGGAAGAAGAGGCCGAGGCCCTCACCCGTCACCTGCGCGACGAGCTGGAGGCGGCACGCCAGGACCGTGCCGCGGCCAGCGCCGCGTTGGCCGAACTCCAGGAATCGACCTCGCTGCGCCGCGAGCAGATCCTGACCGAGGCCAAAGCCGAGGCCGAAGAGCTGCTGTCCGCCGCGCAGGCTGAGTGCGCTCGCCTGATCAGTGAAACCGAGGAAGCCGAGCGCGCCCGCCGCGAGTCAGCGCAGCGTCTCGCTGACGAGGACGAGCGGCGTCGCCGTGAGAGCGAGCGCCGTAGACGTGAGAGTGAACGCGAGCTTTCCAAGCAGGTGAGTGCGGCGTGGGAGCAGGCGCAGACCCAGATCGCCAACACCGAGAAGGACAGCCGGCTCAAAGCGGCGGCTCTGATCGCCACCGCAGAGCGTGAAGCCAAGCTGATCATGGAGCGCACGGACGCCGAGGTTATGCAGCTGATTCACGTGCGCGGGGACGTGGTCGGTGCACTCAGCGAGATCCAGAGCCGGATCGAATCCGCCATTCGCCGCGACCGGATGAGCGTGGTCAAGCGATCAGACTCGGAGCAGGCCTGAGCCTTGCTGCTGGGCAAATCTGGCGATGTGGTTCGCGGCGATTCCAGCAGCCGCATCCGAAGGCTGGAACAGCCCCTGAATGAGCCGCTACCAGCAAATGAAGTGACTTAGCTATGGCGTTTATTATTTGCAGCTTATCAAGGGGTCCTGGCGTTCCTCCAACTCGCTGAGCAAATAAAGTCCGTGATACCGTCCGCCGATGCCCGACCTGCCCTACTTTGACCTCCTGATCGACGATCGACCCTCCCGTGGCGAACTGAGCCAACTGTGGGAGGACCAGGTGCACTGGGGCTATTGGGAGACCCCCAGCAGCGCCGATGGCACCCTGGCCGACTACATCGCGGCCATGGAGCGGATGAACGGAGTGCTCCTGGAGGCCGGAGGGGTTGCCGACGGGCAAAGGCTGCTGGATGTCGGCTGTGGATTCGGCGGGACCATCCGACAGATCAATGCGACGCATTCCGACATGGATCTCACTGGCGTAAATATCGACCCGCGCCAGCTTGCTGCCGCTACAGCGGTGAGCACACCTGCCGCCGGCAACACCATCTCCTGGTTCGAAGCTGACGCCTGCCAGTTGCCGTTCGAGGACAACTCTTTTGATCGAATCCTGGCAGTCGAATGCATCTTCCACTTTCCGTCTCGGGAAAAGTTCCTCGTGGAGGCCGCGCGGGTACTCAAGCCGGGCGGCTACCTCGCCGTGTCGGACTTCGTGCCGATCGCGATGTTCTTCGGCAAGACTCCGATCTGGATGGCGATCCGCAGTCGGATCGCCAAGTCCTACGGGACGCTCGGCAGTGTCCCGCTGCGGTCCTACCAGACCATGGGCACGCGCTCCGGACTACGCCTCGAGTCCTCGCGCAACATCCGGAAGCAGACGTTGCCGACATACCCGTTCCTGCTGAAATTCTTCCGCGCGCACGAATCAGCGGAAATCCGCAAGACCATGGTTGTCGGTACCCGCTGGATGAACCGGTTGTCTCGGCTCGGACTTCTTCAGTACCAGGTCTACACGTTCCGCAAGCCCGAATGACCCTCTGTCACTAGGCGGTCCGTCGCGCGCGCAGCACCTCCAGCGCCTTGTCGGCATGGGCGTCCATGGAGAACTCACTGGCGATCACGTCCAGTACCGTGCGATCGGTGTCGATGACGAAGGTTGTCCGCTTCACCGGGATCAGCCGGCCCAGCATGCCGCGCTTGACGCCGAACTGAGTGGCCACCGAACCCTCGGTGTCGGAGAGTAAGGGATAGTCGAAACCCTGCTGGTCTGCGAATTTGGCCTGCTTGGCCACCGCGTCGGCGCTGATGCCGACCCGGGTGGCCCCGACGGCGGCGAACTCGCCGGCCAGGTCGCGGAAGTGGCAGGCCTCTTTGGTGCAGCCAGGCGTCATGGCCGCCGGGTAGAAGAACAGCACCACCGGCCCCCCGGACAGCAGTTCGCTGAGTCGGCGCGGGGTCCCGGTCTGGTCGGGGAGCTCGAAGTCGGCCACGGTGTCACCGGTTTTCATGGCGGCCAGGCTACTCCGGCAACGGACGTGGTGGCGGTGATAGGGCTGAGCGTGCCCCCGACGCTGGTTCTGGGAAGATGTGGGCGTGCAAACCACGAGCACTTCTAGGGCCGGGGTCACCTCCCGGGAGGACTTCCGGGCACTGGCGGCTGAGCACCGGGTGGTCCCGGTGACTCGCAAGGTACTGGCCGACGCCGAGACGCCGCTGTCGGCATACCGCAAGCTGGCGGCCAACCGCCCCGGCACGTTCCTACTGGAGTCCGCCGAGAACGGGCGATCGTGGTCACGATGGTCGTTCATCGGCGCCGGCACCACGTCGGCGTTGACGGTGCGCGAAGGCAACGCGGTGTGGCTCGGCACGGCCCCTCAGGGCGCGCCCACCGGGGGAGACCCGCTCCAGGCCCTGCGTGACACGCTGACCCTGCTGGAGACGGCTGCCATCCCAGGCCTGCCGCCGCTGTCGAGTGGTCTGGTGGGCTTTTTCACCTACGACATGGTGCGGAGGCTGGAGCGCCTGCCGGAGCTGGCCGTTGACGACTTGGCGCTCCCCGACATGCTGTTGCTGCTGGCCACCGACATGGCCGCCGTCGACCATCACGAGGGCACCATCACCCTGATCGCCAATGCGGTGAACTGGAACGGCACCGGCGAACGCGTCGATGACGCCTACGACGACGCAATCGCGCGGCTGGACGTGATGACCGCGGCGCTGGCGCAGCCGCTGGAGTCCAGTGTGGCCACCTTCGAGCGACCCGCACCGGTCTACCGCGAGCAGCGCACCCCCGAGGAGTACGGGGAGATCGTCGAGCGGCTGGTCGGTGAGATCGAGGCCGGTGAGGCCTTCCAGGTGGTTCCCTCGCAGCGTTTCGAGATGACGACGTCGGCAGACCCGCTCGATGTCTACCGAATGCTGCGGGTGTCCAATCCGAGCCCCTACATGTACCTGTTGCAGGTCCCCGACGACGCCGGCGATCTGGCGTTTTCGATTGTGGGCTCCAGCCCCGAGGCGTTGGTGACCGTTCAGGACGGTCGCGCCACCACGCACCCGATCGCGGGAACCCGGTGGCGGGGTGCCACCGAGGAGGAAGACCAGCTGTTGGCCAAGGATCTGCTGAACGACGAGAAGGAGATCGCCGAGCACCTCATGCTGGTCGACCTGGGCCGAAACGACCTGGGCCGGGTATGCATTCCAGGCACTGTGCGGGTCTCCGATTACAGCCACATCGAGCGCTACAGCCACGTCATGCACTTGGTCTCCACCGTCACCGGCGAGCTTGCCCAGGACCGCAGCGCACTGGATGCGGTAACGGCGTGCTTTCCGGCCGGCACCTTGTCCGGGGCGCCCAAAGTACGTGCGATGGAACTGATCGAGGAGGTCGAGAAGACCCGTCGCGGCCTCTACGGCGGCGTCGTGGGCTATCTGGACTTCGCCGGCAACGCCGACTTCGCAATCGCTATCCGCACCGCTCTGATGCGCGATGAGACGGCGTATGTCCAGGCCGGTGGCGGCGTCGTCGCCGATTCCAACGGCCCCTACGAATACACCGAGGCCTCCAACAAGGCCCGCGCAGTGCTGGCGGCGATCGCGGCCGCTGAATCGCTGTTGCCGCCGGGGACCGATGGCTGAGGACGAAGGCCGTCCTCACAACCGCGCGTTGCGGGCGGCTCAGCTGCTGCTGGTGGCGGCCGCCGGCGGCCTCTGGGGCGCGTCGCGCCTGCCCTGGGTGCTGATCGACTCGTCCGACGGGCTTGGGCAGCCCAAACAGATCACGGTCAGCGGGGCGCAGTGGTCGACGGCGCTGGTGCCCCTGGCACTGCTGTGTCTGGCTGCCGCTGTGGCCGCCATGGCGGTGCGCGGCTGGCAGATGCGGGTGTTGGCGGTGGTCCTGGCCGTGGTGAGCCTGGCGAGCGGCTATCTGGCCATCAGCGTATGTGTGGTCCGCGATGTCACGTTGCGGGCCCTGGACATCGCCGAGGTCCCGCTGACCTCGCTGCTGAGCACACAGCGCCATCTCACCGGAGCGGTGGTGAGCCTCGCAGCAGCACTGTGCACACTGGCCGCGGCGGTCCTGTTGATGCGTACAGCCACCCACCACGCTGTCGCCGTCACCAGATACGCCGCACCCGCGGCGCGCCGCGCGCAGGCGCAGCAACTCGCCCTCGGGGGCGAGGGTGACCCGGAGATCTCGGAGCGAATGATGTGGGACGCCCTTGATGAGGGCCACGACCCTACCGGGGAACCCGATGACCGGGCTTGCGGCCCGGACGGCGAGGGCCGGTGACACCGCGGGCAGCGACGGTCGTTACCCTTCGATAAAGGTCTTCGACGAAGGTCCGTTCGGACGCAGGAGAGGAAACGGCAGGCATGACTTCGGCATCCGTCCTCGACTCCATCATCGAGGGAGTCTGCGCCGACCTTGCCGTCCGAGAGGCTGCCGTGCCCCTGGCGGAGGTCAAAGCCGCCGCCGAGGCCATGCCACCACCTCGCGACGTGATGGCGGCGCTACGTGAGCCCGGCATCGCGGTGATCGCAGAAGTTAAGCGGGCAAGCCCGTCCAAGGGCCAGCTGGCGCCCATCGCCGACCCGGCGGATCTGGCCAGCGCGTACGCCGACGGCGGGGCCCGGGCTATCAGTGTCTTGACCGAACAGCGCCGATTCAACGGGTCACTAGCCGACCTGGACGCCGTGCGTGCCGCCGTGTCAATTCCGGTGCTGCGCAAGGACTTCATCGTGCGGCCGTATCAGATTCATGAGGCCCGGGCGCACGGCGCGGACATGTTGCTGCTGATCGTGGCGGCACTGGAACAACAGGCATTGGAATCGATGCTGGACCGCACCGAGTCGCTGGGCATGACCGCTCTGGTCGAGGTACACACCGAAGAAGAGGCTGACCGGGCACTGACCGCCGGGGCCAAGGTGATCGGCGTCAACGCGCGTGACCTGACCACGCTGGAGGTCGACCGCGACTGCTTCGCGCGCATCGCGCCCGGACTGCCCACCGAGGTGGTCAAGATCGCCGAGTCCGGGGTGCGCGGCACTGCCGACCTGCTGGCCTACGCCGGTGCCGGCGCGGACGCCGTCCTGGTTGGCGAGGGACTGGTCACCAGTGGTGATCCGCGGGCTGCCGTTGCCGATTTGGTCAGTGCGGGTAAGCATCCGTCCTGCCCGAAGCCGGCTCGCTAAATGTCAGACACCGCGCAGCCGAGCATTCCGCGTGCCAGCGCCGGAATTGCTGAGCCGTCCCGCCACGAGCCCGATGCCCGCGGGCACTTCGGCGTCTACGGGGGCCGCTACGTCGCCGAAGCGCTGATGGCGGTCATCGAAGAGGTCACCGCGGCGTACGACAAAGTGCGCAACGATCGGGAGTTCCTGGACACTCTCGACAACCTGCAGACGCACTACACAGGCCGGCCCTCACCGCTGTATGAGGCCGAGCGCCTGACTGCGCACGCCGGGGGAGCCCGCATCTTTTTGAAGCGGGAAGACTTGAACCACACCGGTTCTCACAAGATCAACAACGTGCTGGGTCAGGCGCTGTTGGCGCGCTACATGGGTAAGACCCGGGTGATCGCCGAGACCGGCGCCGGCCAGCACGGCGTTGCGACGGCAACGGCCTGCGCGCTGCTCGGCCTGGAGTGCGTGATCTACATGGGCGCCGTCGACACCCGCCGCCAGGCACTCAACGTGGCCCGGATGCGGCTGCTGGGCGCCGAAGTGGTCTCGGTCGAATCGGGTTCGCAGACCCTCAAAGACGCCATCAACGAGGCCTTCCGCGACTGGGTCACCAACGCGGACCGCACCTACTACTGCTTCGGCACCGCAGCCGGGCCGCACCCGTTCCCGGCTATGGTGCGCGATTTCCAGCGGATCGTCGGGCTGGAAACGCGTGTGCAGATTCAGCAGATGGCCGGCCGGTTGCCCGACGCGGTGGTGGCGTGTGTGGGCGGCGGCTCCAACGCCATCGGCATCTTCCACGCGTTCATCGACGACCCCGCTGTTCGCCTTGTCGGTTTCGAAGCCGGCGGCGACGGTGTGGACACCGGGCGGCACGCGGCGACCTTCGCGGGCGGTTCACCGGGTGCCTTCCAGGGCTCGTTCTCCTACCTGCTGCAGGACGAGGACGGTCAGACCATCGAATCGCACTCGATCTCGGCTGGGCTGGATTACCCGGGTGTGGGCCCGGAGCACGCCTGGCTGCGTGAGACCGGCCGCGCCGAATACCGGCCGATCACCGACACCGAGGCGATGGATGCTTTCGGAATCCTCTGCCGCACTGAGGGAATCATTCCGGCAATCGAATCAGCACACGCGGTGGCCGGAGCGCTCAAGCTGGCGACCGAGCTGGGACCCGGCAAGGTCATCGTGGTCAATCTGTCCGGTCGGGGCGACAAAGACGTGGAGACCGCGGCCAAGTGGTTCGGCCTGTTCGACGAGACGGGAGACGGGTCGTGAGCGACCACTCCGGCGACCGGCTGGCCCCGCTGTTCGCCGCGTGCCGTGCCGAGGGCCGCGCCGCGCTGATCGGCTATCTGCCGACTGGCTACCCGGACGTGCCGGGCTCCATCGCCGCGTTGACCACCCTCGTCGAATCCGGTTGTGACCTCATCGAAGTCGGCGTGCCCTATTCCGATCCCGGAATGGACGGCCCGACTATCGCACGCGCCACCGAGACCGCCCTGCAGGGCGGGGTGCGGGTGCGCGACACGCTGACCGCAGTGGAGGCCATCACCAAGGCCGGCGGACGCGCCGTGGTGATGACGTACTGGAACCCGGTGCTGCGTTACGGCGTCGACGCCTTCGCTCGCGACCTGGCGTCAGCCGGTGGGCTGGGTCTGATCACCCCGGACCTGATCGTCGACGAGGCAGACGACTGGCTGGCCGCTTCCGAACAGCACGCGCTGGATCGGATCTTCCTGGTGGCGCCTTCCTCGACGCCGCAGCGTCTGTCCGAGACCGTCAAAGCGACCAGCGGATTCGTCTACGCCGCCTCCACGATGGGTGTCACCGGCGCCCGCAACACGGTGTCGAACGCCGCGCCGGAGCTGGTGGCCAGGGTTCGCGAGGTCTCCGACATCCCCGTCGGCGTGGGACTGGGCGTGCGCTCGGGCGCGCAAGCCGCCGAGATCGGTGCCTACACCGACGGTGTCATCGTCGGTTCGGCGCTGGTCACCGCACTCGCAGATGGTCTGGCCGAGCTTCGAGCATTGACGCAGGAGCTTGCTTCCGGTGTGCGTCAAAAGGTTTCCACCCAATGACGTTGGATTGGCTCACCTATTTTCCCAGTCCTGCGCGCGGTGTCTGGCACCTCGGACCGGTGCCGATCCGGGCCTACGCACTGTGCATCATCATCGGCATCGTCGCCGCCCTGCTGCTCGGTGATCGCCGGTGGCGGGCCCGTGGCGGCGAACCGGGCGTCATCTATGACATCGCGCTGTGGGCGGTGCCGTTCGGGCTGATCGGCGGTCGGCTCTATCACCTGATGACCGACTGGCGTACCTACTTCGGCGAGGGTGGCGTCGGATGGGAAGCGACGCCGCGGATCTGGGACGGCGGTCTGGGGATCTGGGGCGCGGTAGCGCTCGGCGGGGTCGGCGCGTGGATCGGTTGTCGGCGCCGAGGGATCTCACTGCCGGCGTTCGGCGATGCCGTCGCCCCCGGGATCGTGTTGGCGCAGGCCATCGGGCGCATCGGGAACTACTTCAATCAGGAGCTCTACGGCAGGGAGACAACGCTGCCGTGGGGTCTGGAGATCTTCTGGCGCGAAGACGCCGCCGGGGTTCGCGACCCACACCTGCTCGACGGCGTGTCGACCGGCGAGCTCTACAAGATCGTCCAGCCCACGTTCTTGTACGAATTGTTGTGGAACCTCGTGGTGTTCCTCGTGCTGATCTACGCCGACCGACGGTTCCGGATGGGGCACGGACGGTTGTTCGCGCTCTACGTCGCCGGCTACTGCATCGGCCGGTTCGGCATCGAGCTGCTCCGTGACGATGCGGCGACCCATATCGCCGGGATACGAGTCAACTCATTCACCTCGACGTTCGTCTTCATCGGTGCGGTGGTGTACATCCTGCTCGCGACCAAGGGCCGAGAAGATCCCGAAGCCATCCGTCGCGCTTGGCAACCCGAGGAGTCCACCGAGCAGGACACTGAGGCAGAGGCAGAGCCCGAGTCCGAAGCCGAGCCGCACGAAGTGCACGACGAGCACGACGAGTCCGACGACAAAGAGCTGGCGGCGGCCGGCGTCGCCAACGGCGTCGGCTCAGTGGTTCGGGTGCCGAAAAGGCTTACCGGCGAATCCGATTCAGCCGACACCGACGAAACCGGCGAAGCCGGCGACGACGAACCCGAGGCGACCGACGAGGAAGAGTCGGACGCGGTGGTCGCCGAGCCGGAAGCCGAGGACGACACCGAGGCTGACGAGGAGACCCCCGTCGAAGACGCCGACGAGGCCGACGAGGAGGCCGAGGACGGCAGCGACGAGGAGGAGGCCGAGGCCGAGCCGGCTGGCGACGCTGAGGACGCCCCGGAGCCCGAGGTCGCCCAGGAGGACCCAGCCGAGGAGTCGGCCGAGCCCGAAGCAGCGCCGGATGCCGACGAAGACGAAGCGGTTGATTCCGAACCGGACAGCGACGTCGCAGAAGAATCCGACGACTCAGACGACGCCGAACACCCCGACGATCCCGTTGACGAAGTGACCGACGAACCCGAAGCCGTCGAAGCCGACAACGACTCGGACGAGTCCGACGAATCAGAAGAACCGGACGCCTCGGACGAGGCTGACCAGCACTGACCGCGGGCCAGGCGCCGTACCCGGCATTTCTGGCATGCTGCAGACATGACCGTTCCGTCGTGGCCCCCACCGGGGCCGCAGGGCGGGGGACAGCCCTACCCGCCACCGCCGGGCTATCCGGGGCCGTATCCGGGCTACCCGGACGTGTGGGCGCCCTACGGCCGTCATCCGCGCACGGGCCAGCCCTATTCACCGAAGGCGAAAGTCACCGCCGCACTGTTGCAGCTGTTGGGGTTCTTCGGATTCCTCGGGTTCGGTCGCATGTATCTGGGCCAGACCGGGCTGGGCCTGGTCCAGCTGTTGATCGGTGTGTTGGCCACCGTCACGACCTACGGGCTGGGCATCGTCGTACCGTTCGTCTGGGGTGTCATCGACGCGATCCTGATGCTGACCGGGCGGGTGCATGACAAACAGGGTCGACCGCTGCGCGACGGCAGCTGATCGACCGCCGCACCCGTGCGTCACACGGTTTTTCGCTAGCGGCAACCATTCCTGAGGGAGCCGGCTCAGCCGGTCCGACTATGCTGGCGCCGTGAATAGACGCGGAAAGATCGTCTGCACTCTTGGCCCTGTGACTCACTCCGCGGAGATGGTCCGGGCCCTAGTCGACGCGGGCATGGACGTGGCTCGCCTGAACTTCAGCCACGGTGATCACAAAGACCACCAGTTGTCCTACGAGTGGGTGCGTGCCGCTTCGGATGCGACCGGGCGGGCCGTCGGTGTGCTGGCCGACCTACAGGGCCCCAAGATCCGGTTGGGGCGCTTCGCCGACGGACCCGTGTACTGGGCCAACGGCGAGACGGTGCGGATCACCGTCTCCGACTGCCCCGGGGACCACGACCGGGTGTCGACCACCTACAAGCAGCTGGCCGCTGATGCAGCTCCGGGTGACCGGGTGCTGGTCGACGACGGCAAGGTCGGTCTGGTGGTGGAGCACATCGACGGTGACGACGTGGTCTGCACGGTCACCGAGGGCGGTCCGGTCAGCAACCACAAGGGCATTTCGCTGCCCGGCATGAACGTCTCGGCTCCGGCGCTGTCGGAGAAGGACATCGAGGACCTGGAGTTCGCGCTGGAGCTCGGCGTCGACATCGTGGCGTTGTCGTTCGTGCGCTCGCCGTCGGACGTGGAACTGGTGCACGAGGTGATGGACCGAGTCGGCCGTCGCGTCCCGGTGGTCGCCAAGATGGAGAAGCCGGAGGCCATCGAGAACCTCGAGGCCGTGGTCCTGGCCTTCGATGCGGTCATGGTGGCTCGCGGTGACCTGGGCGTGGAACTGGCGCTCGAAGAGGTGCCGCTGGTGCAGAAGCGCGTCATCCAGGTGGCACGCGAGAACGCCCGCCCGGTGATCGTGGCGACCCAGATGCTCGAGTCGATGATCGAGAACTTCCGGCCCACCCGGGCGGAGGCCTCCGACGTGGCCAACGCGGTGCTCGACGGCGCCGACGCGGTGATGCTTTCGGGGGAGACCGCGGTGGGCAAGCACGCTCTAGATGCCGTGCGCACCATGAGCCGGATCATCTGTGCGGTGGAGCAGAACTCCACGGCGGCACCGCCGTTGACGCACGTGCCGCGTACCAAGCGGGGCGTGATCTCGTTCGCGGCACGCGAGATCGGTGAACGCCTGGATGCCAAGGCATTGGTGGCGTTCACCCAATCGGGTGACACCGTGCGACGGCTGGCCCGGTTGCACACCCCGCTGCCGTTGTTGGCGTTCACCGCGCTGCCCGAGATTCGCAGCCAGTTGGCAATGACCTGGGGGACCGAGACTTTCATCGTCCCGCAGGCACACACCACCGACGGGATGATCCGCCAGGTGGACAAGGCGCTGCTCGATCTGGGGCGTTACGAGCGCGGTGATCTGATGGTGATCGTCGCGGGTGCCCCGCCGGGAACCGAGGGCTCGACCAACATGATCCACGTGCACCGTCTCGGGGAGGACGACATCTAGTGCCGGCCGAGCCGAACACGGATCTCGAGGAACTGCTGGCCGTACTGGATCTCAAGAGTGTCGACGACGACGTCTTCGTCGGAACGCACCCGAGCAAGACGCCGATACGCACGTTCGGCGGTCAATTGATGGCCCAGTCGTTCGTCGCCGCCAGCCGTACCGTCGCTGAGCACCTGCCGCCCGGTGCGCTGTCGGTTCACTTCATCAACGGTGGTGATCCGGCCCGCGACATCGAATTCCGGGTGCACCGGCTGCGCGACGAACGCCGGTTCGCCAATCGCCGGGTCGACGCGCTGCAGGGTGACACCTTGATCGCCACGTCGATGGTCTCCTACCTCTCCGCCGGGAGCGGGCTGGAGCACAGCGTCGAGGCGCCCACGGTCGCCGAGCCCGAGTCGTTGCCGCGGCTGCGCGAGCTGCTCACCGGTTACGAGGAAGTCGTCCCGGGCTTCGTCAAGGCGCCGCACCCGGTCGAGTGGCGCTACGCCAACGATCCGGCCTGGGTGATGCGCGACAAGGGCGGCCAACTGGGCCACAACCGGGTCTGGCTCAAGGCCGACGGGGTGATCCCCGAGGACCCGGTGCTGCACACCGCGATGATGGTCTACTCGTCGGACACCACGGTGCTCGACTCGATCATCACCACCCACGGTCTGTCATGGGGCTTCGACCGGATCTTCGCGGCCAGCGCCAACCACACACTGTGGTTTCACCGGCCGATCCGGTTCGACGACTGGGTGCTGTATGCGACGTCGTCACCGGTGGCCGCGGACTCCCGTGGGCTGGGCACCGGACACTTCTTCGATCGATCCGGACAAGTGCTGGCCACCGTCACGCAAGAAGGCGTGCTGAAGTACTTCCCGAGCTCGAAGCGCTAGGCCGATGGCGAGAACCTGCTTCGCCCGGCTTCGCCGCGCTAGCAGTTCCCGCTAGGCCGGCATCAGCGCGGAGTCCGATTCCTCCTGCACCATGGGGGCGTCGGCACCGCTGCCGAAGGTGTTCTCGAAGTGCTCGCGGAATCGTTCGGTGCACTGCTGCTGGGCGTCGGTGTCCGAACCGGCCTTGCTCATGCACGCCACGTAGTCACCAGCGCCGGCGGTCCGCCAAATGCCGACGTAGACGAAGATGCAGCCGATACCGGCGATCACCGCCAGCGCACCCAAGACGATCCCGGCGAGTGCGACACCACCGTTGTCGGCTTCCCCGCGCTTGGCCCGGCCGCGACCGATGAGTCCGAGCACGATGGCCGCCAGGCCCAGTCCCACGCCACCGATCACCGACAACGCGGTCACGATGCCGGCGATCGCAACAATCAGGGCCGCGATGCCCGCACCGTTCTTGAGCACCGGCGGCGCCGCAGGCGGCGGATAGCCGGGGTACTGCCCGGGCGCCGGATACCCGTAGCCCGGCGGCGGGGGATAGCTGGGACCGGGCGACGGCCAGGATTGCTGAGACTCAGGCGACAGCGAGGGCATGCCGGACTCGGGCATTGAGCAGACTCCAGATCAGAGCTTCAGGCAGGTGTCAAAACAGGTCAGGACCCAAGGGTACCCGCGACTGGGTAAACAGGCCGCGGGCCGTCTGTCGCCGCTACCCGGCCGACAGCGCAGTAGCGACTTTGTGGGATGCGCTCCGAATCTTGAGCGCGGTGACGATCTCGACGATTCCGATGACGATCAGCCAGCTGCCGACGACCACCGCCAGCACCCACAGCGAGGCGAACGGCGAGGCCAGTGTCACCAGACCGGCCAGCAGACTGACCACGCCCATGAAGATCTGCCAACCCCGGCCCGGCAGCGCCGGGTCGCTGATGGCCGCCACGGCGGTCGCCACCCCGCGGAAGATGAAGCCGACCGCGACCCAGATGGCCAGCAGCAACACCGCCAGGGCTTCTTCGTCGGAGTTGAAGTGCCGGAAACACAGGACCGCCAGAATCACCGACGCGGTGCCGCTGAGGAACAGCAACACCCGTCCGCCGGCGGACATGACGGGCAGGCTGAAAGCGAAGATCAACTGCGCGATTCCGGTGACGATCAGATACACACCGAACAGCACAGCAGCGGCGATGATGGACCGGCCCGGCCAGACCAACACCAGCACGCCCAAGACGAGGGCCATGACACCAGACACCAGTGTCGACTTCCACAGATTCGGCAGCAGGCTCGAAACCGATGTTTCCATGGCCGAAGTCTGGCACAAATGCGGCGTTCCGGCCGGGTATTGGCCGCCTCAGCGGCCCGAGATGATCTGCGTGGTCTGCCGCGCGTAGACCTCGGCGAGGAACTGCTCGACGGCGACCGCTGTATGCGCAGCCCGGGGCGAGCCGAAGATGTCGAAAGCGTGCTGAGCCAAAGGCAACTCGGCATAGACCACCGGGCTCGTGCTGACTTCCCGTAGCCGGTCGGCAAATGCGCGGCCCTGCTCCACCGGCACCAACGAATCATTGGTTCCGTGCAGCACGAAAAAGGGTGGCGCGTCGGCAGACAAGTACGTCATCGGGGAGGCGTCGCGGTAGGTGTCGGGGAAGCGCCGCCGGCTCTGCTTGAACACGTAGGCCCCCAAAGCCGGGGTCAGCAACGGATGCAATCCGGTCTCACCGGTGAAGTCGTAGATCCCATAGAACGGCACCGCCGCCCGCACGCTGGTGTCGGCGTCGGCGAAACCCGGCTGGAAACGCGGATCGTTGGCGGTCAGCGCAGTCAGGGCGCACAGGTGACCACCTGCAGAGCCACCGGTCACCGCGACCCAATCCGGGTCGCCGCCGTAATCGGCGATGTGGGCTTTGGTCCAGGCCAGTGCCCGTTTGACGTCGATGATGTGGTCGGGCCAGGTGGAACGCGGGCTCAGCCGGTAGTTGATCGACACACACACCCAACCGCGCTCGACCAGGTGGGCCATCAGCGGATGTGCTTGGCCGCGTTTGCTTCCCACCATCCAGGCGCCGCCGGGGATCTGCAACAGCACCGGCGCGCGACCGTCGCGGGGCAGGTCGCGATGCCGCCACACATCGAGGGTGTTGCGGCCGCCGTACTCGCCGTAGGGGATGTCGGAGTCGGTGGCGTAGTCCTGGTAGACCCGCATCATGCGGACCACGCCGGGTGCCTTGGCGATTTCCGCGTCCGGGCCCGGCCGCTTCCACAGGTCCCGGCTTTCGGTGCGTCGTCCCGCACCCAGTTCGGCGTCCAGCGCCGCGGTCAACCGCTTATTGGCCATCCGCCCGGCATAGTTCAGCCCCAACAGGCCCAGCCAGGACAGCGCCGACAGCAGCCAGCTGATCCGCCGAACCCGCGGTGAGAGCCGCCGGCTGACCGCCGCCAACGCCGTGGATTGTCCGGCGATGAGCTGCAACGGCAGCTCCGAGGCGAACAGGCCGAAGGCGAACGCGTACAGCGACGGATAACCGCGCTTGGTCAGCGGGCGATACCCGTTGATGGTGGTGGCCAGACCGGCCAGCGAACCGAGCACGGCCAAAAGCCTTCGCATTGCGCTCCTCAGCGTTGGGGGACGACCTGCTTCGGCACCCTACCGAAACCGGCCGAACCACCCGATCTGTGCGGTCAGCCCGCTGGAGTCGCGGACAGCGATCGCGGCGCCGGACCGTGCGAGGCCGGCGGACGGGCATTGACCAGAAACCAGGTCCGCATGACGCCCTTGCCTTTGACGTCGACGTCGCCGCGCTCCTCGAACACGAAGTCATCGTTGAGGCGTTCGTGGACCGCTTGCGGCACCTGGATGCGATCCTGAGCGCCGGTCGACTCCATCCGGGAGGCCAGGTTCACCGCGTCGCCCCACACGTCGTAGAAGAACCGGCGGTTGCCGACGACTCCGGCCACCACCGGCCCGGTGGCCAGGCCGATCCGCAACGACACCGGCCGGCCCAACGGATCACGCAGCTCTGCGACGGTGGCGGCGATGTCGAGCGCCAGCCGTGCCAGCGCATGCAGGTGATCGGGTCTGGGGTCGGGAACGCCGCTGACCACCATGTAGGAGTCGCCGCTGGTCTTGATCTTCTCCAGGCCATGTTGATCCACCAGCCGGTCCAGCCCGCTGTAGAGCTCATTGAGGAACCCGACCAGTTGGCCCGGGTCGGTCTGGCTGGCCCGCCGAGTGAAGTCGGCGATGTCAGCGAACAGCACCGAGGCGTCGGGGTAGCTGTCGGCGATCACGTCCACCGCCGGGTTCTTGAGTCGGTCGGCGACCGCCGTGGGCAAAATGTTGGCCAGCAGGGCCTCAGACCGTTCGTACTCGGCCTCCATCGCCGCTTCGGCGTGGGAGATCTCGCGCAGCGCGAACCAGACCGTGGCGACCACCATGAAGCAGGCCGACACCACCACCAGCACATAGGACAGGTTGTGCAGCCATTCCGGTTGGTGCAGGTTGTCGGCCGGAACCAGGAACTGCAGGGCGATCGTGAGCGCGGCACCGATGCCGGCCACCACGGCGGCGAGCTTGATCCGGTCCACGCCCAGAATCAGCACGCTGATCGATGCCGAGGCCAGGAAATAGAACTGGATCCCCGACCCGGTGCCCACCACCCAGCAGACGACCGCGGTGGTCGAGTAGGCGATAGCGACGAAGGTCAGCGGCGCGATGAGTTCGCCATAGTGATACAGCAGCGGGGTCAGGGCCAGCGCGACCGCGGCGACGAGGTTGATCGCGCCGATCCACCAGTAGGCCGGGTCAACCCAGATCTCCAGCATTCCCCAGCCCGCGCTGATGAGCGCCGCGAGTCCAGCGGACAACTTGAGGATCCGCAGCCGCTGCGACAGCCGCGCCGCGTAATGGCGCGTGCGGGCCGGTATGCAGTGTGTGCGCCGGTAGGGACTGGAAGCCTCGGCCGGCACCGCGAGGAACCGCTTGACGGACACAAGCGACAGCCTAATCCGCTGAACTGGGCCGTCGGCGGTTTCACCAGGTCGGGGGCCTGCGTCTAGGGTCAGCGCTCATGGTGATCCGTTCCATCGCGCTGTTCGTGTTGGCTGCCATCGCCGAGATCGGTGGGGCCTGGCTGGTCTGGCAGGGAGTGCGGGAGCACCGCGGCCTGCTGTGGGCCGGCGCCGGGGTGATCGCTCTGGGGCTCTACGGCTTCGTCGCCACCTTGCAGCCCGACGCCCAATTCGGCCGGATCCTGGCCGCCTACGGTGGGGTGTTCGTCGCCGGCTCGCTGGCATGGGGCATGGCGTTCGACGGATTCCGGCCCGACCGCGCGGACGTCCTGGGTGCGCTGATCTGTCTGATCGGCGTGGGCGTGATCATGTATTCGCCGCGCTGACGCGCCTCAGCCGACGGGTTCGATCCCCGCACTTGAGATCACGAAGCCGCGGCCCGATGAGTCCACAGTGCACGTCACGCCGGTGGCTTCGGACTGGCAGTTGAACGGTCCGGCACCCGCGCTCTGGCCGAACGGAAGAATCGGTTGATCGAACGGGGGATTGGACAAGCAGTTGACGCTGTCGCGGCAGATCGACAACTCCCCATCGGCGCCCATAGACACGTGCTGCGGCGGATTCACCGACATGCAGTAAGCCGCATCGGGCAGTTCGCCTCGCCGGTAATTGATTTCGCAGTTGAACCCGGCCCGCGTCCCGAAAAACGGCACAAACGGCAGATGACATGACTCGCACTCGTCGTAGCTGGGCTCGCGAGCAAGCTCTTGCAGGGGGTCTCGTTGCAGGAGGTTGCCGCCGACGCCGCCGTCGTGGCCCGATGACGCGTCCTCGTATTGCCCGCGAGCCTTGGCCGGCACGTGCTTGTTTTGCTGCGCGTGGTTCGACGTCCACAACAGAAAGCCGACTGACACGCCCAGGAGCACTACCAGCACACCCAGCACGGATTTCCTCAATGGCCCTCCTCGGCTGCCCTGTCGCGGCGTGCCCGAGTCTAGGTTCGGCGGTGTCGGTAGGGGCGACAATGGCGAATCGTTCGGGACCCGTGGCTAGGCTTCGCGGGCAAATTGCAGGACCAGTGCCGTGATGGTGATTTCGAGTACCGAAATCGGCCGCGATGAATAGGGTGCTGCTCGTGGGATGGATGCGGATGGTGTTGGTAGGAGCCGCCACGGTGGCCTATTCGGTGGTTGGAGTGCCGGCAGCCTCAGCCGATCCCGGTATCGCCGGCGACCCAGCTACGCGTTGCCAATCGGACGCTTTCGGCACTACTCAATGGTGTGACGAGCCGATTCGGCCTGATGGCACCTGGCGGCGCTGCTGGCGCACCTCTTCCTTTTCATTTTCAAATGGCCAGGGCGGCATCGGTGGCTACGTCCCGGAAACTGGCAAATGCGTCACGATTGACGCGGACAGCATTCCGTTTGGCCAACCCGGGCACATCGACGGCTGACCGAGAATCCGGTCACGCCGCTGTTTCCGCGGATCATTCCGCACGACCTCCGGCACACGGCGGCGTCGTCGGCCTCCCACCAGCGCGAACGCCAAGACTGTCCAGACGATAATCGGCTATAGGTCGGCGGCGATGGCGCTCGAACCTCATGAGCTGCAGGAATGTTGGTGCTATTCGTGGTGCCCTCGGTGAGATTCGAACTCTAAATCGCCGTTGCTGCAACCTGCGGATGATCCGCAACAAAGCAGTTCAGGGCTAGTTTCGAGATGAATCGTGATGAATCTGGATTAGCCACGACGATCTGAGAATGTAGTCAATATGTAGTCACGCCGAACGCGCGTTCCCTTGGTCTGGGCGACATGTTGGCTGGAGTGAGCAAGCCGCGCGAGACACGCCGAACAAATGTTCGGATCAGCGGTAGCTGCGCCCTAGGATCGGCCAGGCAAACGGGCGGTGGCGTCGGCCCCGCCCAGTCCGCGGACGACAGATCGAGGATGGCATGGGCGTCGTGTTTTATGGGGCGAATCAAGTACCACTTAGCTGCCCGGGCAACAGCTTGCTAGCCCACCTGCAGGCAGCGACGAATCGACGGTTCGCTGATGGGCGCGGGTACTTTTTGTCACTGTCCGGTGTCAGCAACGACGGCGAACCACGGTGTTCCTCATACTGGATTCACCCCGCCATCCCGTTGTCGTTCTCCTACGAGACGCAGGACGACACCGGAGAGTCACCTGGGCCGGTCGTCATTGATCAGGGATTCGTCGACACGTTGCTTGCCGCCATGGACCGGGCAATCGGCGTCGTCATTGGCTTTTCAGACGAGGCGGGCAGACCTTTCCCGTTTCTGGAGGGCATCCCAGACGAGCCCCCAGCCAAATCAAACCATCGCGAGACCAACGTCGCCGAGGGCTAGCAGGCGGCAGAATCGCTGACGATGAATACGATTCATACACGGATGAATTCTCCCCTAGTTGCCGACTACGTCTTACCACTAATGATCGGCGTCTTCGATGTCAATGGTCAGCACACATTACGGGCCGAATCCGTTGAGGGGACTGGCTTCCTGATAGCTGGGGGAGACGGGCTAGGTATTACAGCTAGGCATGTCGCATTGGCTCTGACTACCCGCGCGCCGATTCCCGACCCGTGGGGTCCAGTCCCAGCCACGGAATGGCGGGCGCCGCTCGTGGCAATCTTCAGCGATGACCAGACGAGCCTACGAAGCGCCCCAATCTTGGCGGTAGAGCCGCATCCCACCGAGGACGTAGCACTGTTCCGTTTGGCCCCGGGGGACTATGCGTCGCCCTATGAGATCACCGCTGCCCACCACACCGCATCGGCCGAGTACTCACTGTGGGGTTATCCCGACGAAGTGCGCCATGATCTATTTGTTGAGGGACGGAAGGACTTAAACGTGCCGCTGGTGTACTCAGCTGGCCACGTCCGGCGGCGAATCACTGCCGAAATTCCTATCAACGCCGTCCCGGGGCGCAATTTCTACGAACTGAGCAACCCCGCGGGTTCTTGTTGCTCTGGAGCGCCAGTATCCCTCCGGCGTGATCCGTGGCGGGTGATTGGCGTATACGTCGGTGAGCGTCGAAACGAGGCGGGAACGTTCTCGGTCGGGTATGCGACTCGCGCAGAGGTCATAGCGGAACGCTGGCCACAATTGGTCGACGGTTCCGGGGATTTGTCGGAGCTGTGTCCAATCCCGCCGAATACCGGTGACTAGGTAGCTGTCGGCGCCCCACGAAGTCCAGCGCGCATGTTCGCCAGCTCGAAGCTGCCCGGGCCGCCTCCGTCGGACAGGCCCAGGGCCGTGCACACGGCGGCGTGGCCGATCGTGCCGTCGATGAACAATGCGGTGGTCACTGCCTTCACCGCCGACAAATGCCGCTCCAACAGGGTGGTGACACCGCCGGTCGCCGCTGGCCCGCCTGCTGCACACAGCGTCTTATCGTCGGATGGGTTGGCGCGCAGCTCCCGTTCAACGTCGGCGAAGCCGGGCCGGCCCCTGGCCTTGAATCGGGCCTCGGCCCAGGGCCCCGCGTAGGCGACGGCGGCGCGGGCACCATCGGGTAGCACGTCGTACTCGGTGCGGGGCTGACCGTCCACTGTGGCTAGGTGCACAGTGCCGCCGAGCAGCACCGCGGCGACCGCATGGCCCGCTTCGTGGACAGAGGCGTAGCAGCGTTGGAAGTCGGCATCGGAGAACTGGAGGGGAGGTCGGTAGGTCATCGTCGGTTCCTGGTACTCGTCGTCATAGTGGTGGCGTCACTTGACGCGGTGACGGTGCGGCCCGAAGCCAGTCCACCGCCACCGCGCCGCCCGTCCTCGCTGAACTTGGCGAATTGCTTGGCCCGGATGCGAGCGTCGGCAGCCGCGGCCTTGGCTGCACCGGTATCGAGATACGCCTCGCAGCAGGTACGGCAGCGCCAGCCGTGCTCGCTGCCCTTGCAACTCAGGCACGGCCCATCGCAGTCCCAGCAGGTTCCGGCGGGTGGCTCGGCCACCGCGGTCACGGGGTGGTTCCAATCGTGGCGGCGCCGATGCTGGCCTCGTAGCCCACGACCACCGAACGCTCGGCGATGGCGATGAATTGGGTCTCGGCCAGCCTGGTAGCGGTGCGGACCTGCACCGGGTCGCGCCAGCCGTAGGTCTGACTGGTGGCAATCAGGGTGTCACCGAGTGGCGTCGCGTAGCCGGCGCCGAACACCCACCGGTGCCCGGCCGGTGTGCGTAGCACGCCGGGGTCGGTGGGCTCGGGCACAGCCATTCGGCGATCTACCGCCACCGCCAACAGGCCCACGCGAGCATGGATGAGTCCGACAGTTCCGATTGTCGAGAGTGCCTGATCGAGGTGACCCACTGCTGTCACGATGTCGGCCACGTCGGTCGGTGTGGCGGTATCGGTCAGCAGCCGGGTGGCGAATTCGGTTTCAACGGCGATCGGCGCCCGAATCGCGAACGTCTGCCGCGCCCGCTCGATGGCTCGCGCGCGGTCGAACTCGCTCAAGTTGCCGCATTGCTGCAGGCGGTCGAATGCCCAAACGGTCATGGCGACGAACGGGTCGGGGTTGTCGTCGGAGGACGGTGGCCCGGTCTTCACATCGTTGGCAGTGAGGTCGTCGGGGTCGGCACACCAGTCGGCACCCCAGACGCCGAACGAGCCGGGCTCGCGGTGGGTGCGCTGCTCGAACTGGACTCCGGCGGGTAGCCAGCGGGCGGCCTCGTCGGCTCCCGACTCTGCCCAGCGGGTCGCGGCTTCCAGCCCACCCGGCGCGGGCTCGGCCAGCGGTGCCTCGAACTCGATAGGACGGAATCCGGTGCTCGCGGTCATTGGGCGACTCTCATCTTGGTCAGGGTCTTTTCGGCGCGGGCAGTCTCGCGGCGCGCTTTGTTGGCGGCGTTCACGTCCTCGATGCTTGGCAGTGCCTGGCGAGCAGCGACTTTCGGGAGTCGTCGCTGCAGGTCCAGAGCGGCAGAGTCGAGCACCCGAAGTGCGGACTCCAGCCGCTCGCTGGCCGATGGCCCGGTAAGGCGCGGATCTTTCGGTGGCACCGCACGGCCCAAGTAGGCGGCGAAATCGTCAGCGTGCGGCGAAACGTGGTCGATCAGCAGCGCCGCCCAGGTGCCGGCGATGAGCATTTTGTCGTTGATCTGCGGCTCGCGTGGGCGTTGGGCCAGGTCGCGCGCGGCCTGTGCGGTGCGGGCATGGGCGGCCTTGTCGAGCTGGCGAGATTCGGCAAGCATTCCGACCACCGCTGAAAGCAGCTCGTGCACCGTGTCCGCAATCTCGTCGACCTCGAAACGCATCGCCACCGGCCGGGGGAGCGCAGTCATCTCATCGGCCAGCGGTATGACGATGGCGGCGACCTCGGCACTGAGATCGAAGGTGCCCGAGTAGTGGACGCGAAGCCAGGCCCGGCGGCGCCGGCGCTGCTCATCTTGTGACGGGGCCGGCGAAGGTGCTCCCGATGCCGGGGATTCGGTCGCGGACTGCGCCGGGCGGCGGCGGGTGAGGGCGGCCAGGTTCATGCCGACACCGCCGGGTGCGCGTGGCGCAGCATGTCGGCAAGGGCCGGGATGTGGTCAGGGTGGAGCTGGCCGCGCTCGGCGTCGATGACCCGCCGGCAGCGCCAGTAGGCAAGTGCCTGGTCGCACTCCCGAATCTCGGAGTCATCGAGCGCAGCGCCGTGGGAGAGCAGGGCAGCCCGGCGGGATTTCCAGCTAGACGGCGGGCGCAGCGAGGGTTCAACGGTGGTCGGTGAGCTCATGGGCGGCACGGTATTCCGCCAGGGTGCAAAGCAGTCGGGCAGCGATGCGGCCATTCGAGCCGGAAATTTTTGGTGAGTACGGGATAGGTTGGGCTCCAACTGGTTTCGCGTGCATCGAACGATCGGGGACGGGATGATGAGGGCATGTTTACAGAGAACGTTCGTACCTTGTCAGCCCCGCCGGCCCCCGCCCGTGCCTACGTCGACCCGATGGGCCGCACACAGTACGCGGTCGATGGGCCGCGCGGCACGTACCTGATCACCTGCCACCGGTCATGCGATCCGTGGGAGGTCTGGCGCAGTGACACCACCTATTCAGTTGCGCGGTGCGCCACGGTCGATCAGGCCGTCAAGGTCGCGGCTCGACGGGCGGGCGCCGCGGTGGCTCACCACGACGACATCGAGGCCGCCCGATGACCGCCCCGCGTCGCCGTCGCACCGCCCCGGTCGGTTCGGTCATCGCCTACACCCGAGTCAGCACCGATGAACAGGTCGCCAGCGGGGCCGGTCTGGAGGCGCAGCGCGCAGCCATCGCCGCTGAGGCTGACCGCCGCGGATGGCAAGTGATCGGCTGGTATGCCGATGAGGGGGTCAGCGGTGGTAAGGGTGTGGAGTGCCGCCCCGGCCTTGCCGCTGCTATCGAGGCCATCGAGGACGCCGAAGCCGCAGTGTTGATGGTGGCCAAGACTGACCGGGTGGCCCGTGGTCTGCGGACCTTGCTCGAAGTGATCGACCGCGTCGAGGCCGCGGGCGGTGCCGTCGTCTCGGTCGACGGCACGATCGACACCAGTAGCGCGGCCGGCCGGTTTCAGACGCAGATCATGGGCAGCGTGGCCGAACTCGAACGCGCGTTGATCTCCGACCGGACCAAGGCAGCGCTAGCAGTCAAACGTGCCCAAGGCGTGAGGCTTGGGGGTCCGTCTTCGGTCCCGCTGGCCGTCGTTGCCCGCATCATCGACGGGCGTGCACGCGGTGAATCGCTCACCGCCCTTGCTGCAGGACTCAACACCGAGGGCGTACCGACTGCGCGCGGCGGCGCCAGGTGGTACCCGAGCACGATCCGGGCCGTCATTCACGGGCAGGACGCCGAACGACTGCGCGCCGAACGCGCCGAGCTGGCTGAGGCCGAGGCGGTCGCATGATGCTCTGGGTCATCCTCGCCGCGATGTTCGCGTGGGTTCTGTTCGGTGCCGCCACCGGCCGACATTCGCACCCGTCGAGCGGCCGCCCTCGCCCACGGCGGCGGCGGATTCGGGGGCCGATAACCCTGATGATGGCCTGCATCCCTGGGCTATGACGCACCCAATCAACTGACCCGTCGCATCACCAGGTGCGGCGGGTCGGTCGCGTATAGGCCATTGGGTCGTAGCCACCGCCGCGCACGGAGCGCGCGAGCTGTGGGCGGCTGTTCTGGCCGGCGGGCTTTCGATCGCCCGTGAGGCCCGGAACTAGCGAGCGATCGGTGCCACCTACCTTGCGGGTCATCCATTCCGGCGGCGGCCGGTTCTCGCCGCGCTCAACGGGCGGGGCGAACGTGATGAGCTGGCCGGCGATGGGCGCCAATAGGTCGTGAGCAATTACCAGCGCGGCCAGGCTGTCGGGCTGGTGTTGGCTGGCCTGCCAGTGCACCGCCTTGTCCTCGAACTCGGGGAACTGGCCGGCCAATCGACAGGTGCCGACCTCCAGTGCTTGCAGCAGGGCTGACGACCGGGCGACCGCATCACCTCGGCGCGGGCTGCCCTTCGGCGGCCACCCGCTGACTCTGATGAATCGGTCGACCTGCGCCCGACTTAGTGCTTCCCGCACCACGCGAACGTAGGTCGTGCCCGAACTGAACGCTTCAACCGCAATCTCGGATGCACCCACGTCGACCGCCAGATCGACCGCTGCCCTGGCCCACTGTTCCGAGGTCATGTGAGCGGATACGTCGGCGATCATCGCGACCTGGCCGTCAGCCGTGAGGCAGGCCGCGACGACCCCGGCGGCGTCCCGCTCGCCGCTGTCGGCGGGGTCGACAGCCACCACGATCTTGACCGGGTGCTGTGGTGCGGCCGGCAGTCGCCACTGCTCAAGCCATTCCCGTTTGACTAGCCCGCCCTCGGGCGATGACGGGACACCCTGGAAAAGGGCGTACCAGGATCGCGACCCCACCGAGCGACGCAGGTCGTCGAACTGTTCGGCGGTGCGGCCCAACGCCGAGGTCATCGCGACACCAGCCGGTCGGCCCAGTACGTCGGGTATGCCGTCCTCGGCCACGGCGGGAATGTTGATATGGGTCCAGCGGTCGGGTTCGTCGTGGAGTAGTTGCCCGATCAGGTCGTCTTCGTGCCATCTGGTGCCGATAATCACAACGCTGCCGCCGGGATGGACACGGGTCAGCAGCGTTGACCGGAACTCAGCCACCACGCGGGCACGGCTGGCGGCGCTGTCGGCGTCTTGCGCGTTCTTGTGCGGGTCATCGACCAGCAGCAGCCCGGCGCCGAATCCGGTGATGCCCGAACCGATGCCCACCGCCAACAGCCCGCCGTCGTGTCCGTCCACTGTCCACCTGCCGGCGGATGTCTTATCTGCCGACAGTTCGACGCCGAGTAGGTCGGTGTGCTCTGCGATCAGCGCCCGCGCCGAACGGCTGTGCTCCCACGCAAGGCTGTCGGCATAGCTCGCCAGGATGATCCGCTCATCGGCGTTGCGGGACAGCGCGAACGCAGTACCGACCACGGCCACCGTGGTCGACTTCGATTCCCGTGGCGGGATGGTGACGATGACACGCTGGTCGGGGCGGTCGATCGCGTCGGCCAGCGCGGCGCTGATGATCGCAACGGCCGGGGTGATCCGGTAGCCGGGAACGATCCGCTTGCCCAGCTCAGCCGGGTTCGCAGGTCGCCGCCTATCTCGCACCGCCTGGACTACACGGGCAGCAGCCAGCGTGCGGATAGCGGCGGTACTCACGGGGCGAGGACGACGAGAGTGGCGCCGCCGTACTTGTCGGCGTCGATCTTGCCCTCCGCGCGCAACCGGCACAGCGCTCTAATGACCTGCCACGGTCGATAGCGCCGTGGCAGGCTCGCCCGAATCTCAGCCCACGCGACCGGCCCACCACCTTGGCCCGCAATGGCGGCCAGAATCTCGGCGTCGAGCTGTTCGAGGTCGGCAATCATGGCCGGTGTGCTCGGCGTGCTACTTGGGTCTGTCACGGTTGTCTCCTGATTTATCAGAATGCCTATCGGGGTCTGCATTGTCCTGTGCGGCAAGGTGGTTCGGCCCGATTTCGGGGCCGTGTAGCTCGCTGTCCGGCGATCCCGACCCGCCGGGGTCAGCGGATGGGGGCGGCGGTTCTAGTGCCGCTGCGACGCGCTCAGCCCGCAAGCGGGCCACCGATGCCCACTCGGCCAGCTCGCCGGCGGGCACACCATTGAGCGCGAGCACCTGGCGGGCAATGTCGACGTGCAGCGGCCAGAGCGGATCATCGGGGCCGACCACAACGCCGAACAGCTCGCGGCACTCCTCGGCGGCAGCGCGGCCCAACTCATCCGGGGCGATCTTGCCCGCGTTGATGTCCTCGGCCAGCCCGACCGCTGCCAACACGGCATCCCGCTTGGTCACTGCCGTCATGCTTCGATCACCTCCGCTTCGATCACGTTGTCGATGGCGAGCAGTCGACGCTTGGCGTCAGCGAGGATCGCGCTCGACGAGACGGCGACGTTCACGTCGACCTGTTGCGGGGCGCTGATCCCGGTCAGCTTCGCTCGGTCGGATACCAGAGCACGCAGCTCCCGGGACAGGCTCACCGCCACCTCGGCGTCGTGGCGACTGACTGCCGAGTCCAGCAGCGGCTGTAGTGCCTGTTCCTGCATCCGCAGCGATTCAGCGCTGGCTTCCCGGTCGACGACCCTGGTCAGAGGGTTAGCCGAACGCCGCCCGAGCAACCGTTCAACGCTTGACCTCGCACCGTGCCGAGACCGAAACCCCAGCTCATCGGCAATTTCCTGCCAGGTTAGACGCTTGGCCCGCAGCTGTAGCGCAGCCTCCGCCCGGGCTCGGCTGTCCCGGTGCGGCATCACCGGTGCCACGCGAAACCCCTTGCTGAACAGCGTGATCCGACGACGATTGACGTATTAACCCTGTTGCAGTTCAGTGTATTTCGGCAGGCCATGGTGTGCATTCTGGTAACAAGGGGTGCACTTGCCAGACCTCGCGGGATGCGGCACCGGTTTCGCAGCCACACCGCCCCACCTGGCAGCTTGTCCGCCCCTCGACGGGATCACCGGCACCGCAGCGGTCGGGGATTCCAGCTCGTCACCGTTGGAGTTCGTCACGCTGCCGCGCTCGCTCACCCCGCCAGTTCGCACCTTTGAGTTCAGTTCGTCACCTATAGACGAACTGACGAACTCAAATGAGGGCACCTCGTCAGTTAGTTCTGACGAACTGTGACGAACTGACGAACTAGCCATCATTCGACCCCATCGGTTCGGCTTGGTGGGCCGGGTAGGTCGAAAGGATCACCGGGTGCTGGCGCAAGAAGCAAGGAATTGCGCGGGCCGGGCGTGGCGATGATCGCGCCGTCGCTGATCGCCTTGTCAATGGTTGCCCGTGCTGCCTTCTGCGAGATGCGCTGGCCCTCCATCAGACGTTTAACGGCTGCGTTCTTCGACAGCGTGCCCGGTTCGCGCCGCACTAGGTCCATCAGCTCAGGCATGGCCGCTAGGGCGGTGGAATCCTTGCGGCTGCCACCCGAATAGGTCTGCCGCCGTGTTGCGGCGTCGTAGTCCAGCAGACCCTCGGCCACGTCGACATCACGACCCAACGCGGAGAAATACGACCGGCGGGTGCCGTCGTCGGCGTCGTCGCCGCGGACGATCTTCCACAGCGCATCAGGCCAGTCGAGCAACCGCGAGTCGCCGCGGGCGCGCTCGTTCTGGTGACCCATGTGGGTGACCACCAGGCCCTCGGTAGCGCCGATTTCGGCGAGCAGCGCATCGAAGGCCACCAGTAGCCGGCCGGCGTCTTTGTCCTCGGACAGCCCGAGGGAGTCCAGCACGGGCCGCAAACAATCGAGGATCACAACGTCGGCCCCGGCGAGCTGACGCGCCCAATGTGACCGGGTTGTTGGATCGGTGAGGTCGAATGTCGACAACGCACCGCGCAGCGGGACAACCGAGACCGCCCCGGTGTTTTGGATGCCCTGGTCGCGTAGCCAGCGGCGCAACATCCCCGTGTCGAGCTCAGTGTCGATGAGCGCGACCTTGCGCACCGTAGTGACGTTGAACCGGTCAAGGAACTGGCCGCCGTCGACCAGGGCGCGAACGACATTGCCGACCAAGGTCGACTTACCTGCCTTGTACGGCGCTGCCAGCAACACGCGGCCGGCCGTGGGCCACAGGTCCGCAATCCGGTAGGTCTGTTCGTCGTCGGGCTGTCCCAGCAGGTCGGCGAGGCTGACCGGCGCGGGCGGCGCGACCGCACAATCGCGGGCCGCGTTGATTCTGCGGGCACCCTCGCGGATGCGCTGCCGTTCGGCTTCGTGTTCCGTGGCTTCGCGCTCCCGAATGGCACCGATCTCAGTAGGTTCCAACCTGCGCAGTGCCTCAATCTGCGCGTCGGAAGCGCCGGCTTTGATTACTTCCGCGCCGGTGACGCGCAGCACTGGGGGATACCGGCGATCGCGCTCTGCGTTCCGGCATCCGATTCGCCAATGTAGATCGCGTGCCCATGTCTGCCCGCGCGGCAGAGTGTCGAGCGCGAACTGGTGGTACTTCCAGCGCGTCAGCCGGTCCGCGGTCGCTGCGGCGGTTGCTGACCGGGCACGCTGTGCTGCGTTAGCCGCTGGTGTATCGAACGGATTCGGTTCGGGCTCATGACCGTTGCGACGATTAGCCGCTGGTGATTCTGCACGGGTGCTCGCCTGCACGGTACTCTGAGACACGTTCATCCTCCTGGATGGCTAAGCACCGCCCCGAACCCCAGAGGCCAACTCAGATTCGGGGCGGTGCTGCTGTTTCTGCGGACTATTCAGCGGCGGCGGCAGTAGGGGTTGGCGTGATGGTGTTGGCGGCGATGTAGGCGGCTACGTCATCGGCCCGGTATCGGACCCGCCGGCCGAATTTCACGTAGGGCAGCCCAAGGCCCCGGCAGCGCTCGGTTTTCAGCGATGCGACGGGTAGGCCGGTCATCTCGGACACTTGGGCCTCGGTGAGCAGACGGGGAACAGTGGCGGTGGTCATCGGTGCGGTCGCCTCCTCCAGTTGACGTAATTGGTTGCGCCGGGGTGCTGATGGTTGCAAAGCAGGGTGCAATCACTGACCCGTCGCGTCGATCGCGGCCAACGCGGCGGCGCGTAGCTCGTCGTCGTCCACCGCGGTGTAACGCTGCGTCGTGGCCACGCTGGAGTGCCCGAGCAGACGTTGCACCGCCAACAGATTTCGACCACCGTGCCGGAACGCCCGCGTGGCGAAGCGGTGCCGCAGCTTGTGCATCGACAAGCCTGCCGGCAACGCCGCGGTGACCAGCTTGCCGACGTGCTGGGCACTCAGGTGCCCGTCCTCCTGGCCAGGGAACAGGTAACCGTCACCGGCTCCGAACGCGGCGAGCTCTGGAGTGTGGCCCCCCGCGCCGCGACGGATCGCGGTGGCCAGGTCGTCGCTGATCGGCACGACCCGCGTCCGTCCGCCCTTGCCGAGCACGCGCAGCGCTGGCCCGATATGGGTGTCTTCCAGGTCGCTCACGCGCACTTGGGCGACCTCGAGGCGGCGCAGACCGACCTCGGCCGCCAGGCGCAGCATGAGCCGTTCACGCGGCCCAACTGCGGCCAGTGCAGTCCGCCAGGCGCCGTCGGGTACCGGCTTCGGCACCGACGGCGGTATCCGCACGGCGGGCACCGCGTCGCCGAGGTCGACCGCAACACGGCCGGTCTGGTGACCCCATGCGAGAAAACCGTGTGCGGCGGCGCGGTAGAACCGCCTGGTCTCCGGTTTCCAGGTCTGCCGGCCGAACCACCCCACGAGCGTCTCGGCGGTCACGTCGGCGGGCGCACACCCCAGCTCGCGACCCAACCGCGCCAAGGCTTTACGCCGAGCCGCCACCGTACGGATCGACTGGCCGGCGGCGGCAAGGTGGGTGCAGTAAGCCGTGATCGCCTCCTGCCACGCCACGGGTGTGCGCGCTGGCGCCGGTCCCGACGCGCGGTGCTGCGCGTGGGCGGCAAGGTAGGCCTCGATGGTCGCGAGATCGCCCTTGGCTGTGATCTCGCCCTCGGCGCCGTAGAGCGTGATCGCCGTGCCGCGCTGCACCATTCGGAGGCCGAGCCGCCGGGACCGCTGGCGGACCATGCGCGCCCGATTCGTGGCGGTGCTGGTGGTCACCGGGCCACAGCCTTGAGTTCGATCGACTCAAGTTCATCGACGCGAAGGCCCGCAGGGTCAACGATCACCGCATCACCGACGACCGCCAGCAGATACCGGGGCGCTACGGAGGTAGCGAATACCTGCCCGTCCGTGATGGCGTAAGCGTGCTGGCGGTGATCGGCGAACCGGCGGGCGGTGGCCAAGCGGGTCGTCCACGCCATACCGATACGGGTGTCGATGGACTCGACAATCTCGGCGTACGGGTCGGCAGGTAGGCCGCTGGGGTCGACCTCAACCACGCGGCGGTTGCCGCCAAGGTGCAGCCACTGCGGAACGCAACCACGGAACAACCGTGGCGCCCTCACGGGCAACTCGGCGTGTCTGCCGTTGAGGCTGTAGCCGTTGGCGCGGAACAGGTCCACCCAATCGACGCGAGGCAGTGCCCGCTCGGGAATCCTGGTGCAGGACCACGCCGCAGCGACCACGCCGGCCATGTCGGGCCGGGCCAGGTTCAGCGTGCCCTCGGTGGCGAGGTCGAACAACATCGCCGGGGCGACGTAGTACCGCGCCAAGGCGGTGATGCACTGGTCGAGCGTTGCACGGTCCAGGTACTCGCCGTCGTAGTGGTGGCCGGCGGCATCCTCGTAGAGGCCGGCGGGCCAGTCGGGCCAGGTCCAGCGGCGGCGCTTTACCGGCAGCGGGGTCACGGGTGCATTCATTGGTAGCTCCTTCTCTCCTGATGGACTGGCGTTAGTTGTGGCGTTGGGGTCGGCGGGGCGGAGTTCAGAGGGGATGCGCCAAAGGGACCGGGCGCGATAGCCGGCGTCGGGGGAACCGCCGCGGGGGAGCGACCGCGCCCGGTCCCGGCTTAGCGGGTGCGCGGCGTCTCGGTGTTCTCGTCGAGCCACGACTTGATGTCGCTGGCGCGGTATCGAATGCGTCGGCCGTCGCGGATGAACTTCGGGCCGATGCCCTTGTGTCGTTCCTGGCCGAGCACGGCAACGGTGGTACCGCGATAGTCGGCCACCTGTTGCGGCGTCATCAGCGGATCAAGGGTGGTGGGAGATGTCATGCGGGTTGGCACCTTTCGCTCGCCGGCGTTAGAGAACTCGGCGGCGGGTGCAATCCCTACCTAGAGCGAAACAGTAACCACAGATGTAGTCTTTTGTAAAGGATTGATCTTACGTAATCTGGAATGAATTGTGCTGTGGGTGAACCTATTTGCCTACGCTGTACGGCATTGTGGAACGGCGAAGGGATCGCGTGACGTGGCCAGCACGACCAAGTACACGACCAAATCGGGTGCGGTGCGGTGGCGGGTTCAGTACCGCACGCCCGACAACCAACTGACCGGTGCACGGGGCTTCAAAACCAAGCGCGACGCTGAGGACTTCGCCGCGACGACCCACGTCAGCAAAATGCGGGGTGAGTACGTCGACCCCGCCGCTGCCAAGGTGACCGTCGGCGACCTCGGTCCCGACTGGCTGGCCCGCCGGACTCATCTCAAGCCGTCGAGCCGCCGCGTCGAGGAGGTCGCGTGGCGGGTGCACGTCGAGCCCAAGTGGGGCGGCGTCAAGCTGGCCGATCTGCGACACAGCGGCATACAGGCGTGGGTCGCCGCGATGGGCCGCGACATCACCGACGCTGACGGCAAGGTGATCAAGCGGGCGGCGGGGCCTGTGACCGTGATCCGTGCGTTCAACGTCCTGGCGGGCATCGTCGACGACGCGGTGCGGGATCGCCGCCTGCTGACCAATCCGGCCCGCGGGGTGAAGCTGCCGCGCAAGGTGAAGGGCGAGCATGAGTACCTGACCGATGATCAGGTCATGGCGCTGGCGGTCGAGTCGGGCCCGGATAAGGGCGTCATCGTTTTGGTGCTGGCCTATTGCGGCCTGCGGTGGGGCGAACTTGCCGGGCTGCACGTCGCCGACGTCGACACTCTGCGCCGGCGATTGCACGTCCGGCGCAACGCGGTGAACGTCGGTGGTGTGATCGAGGTTGGCACACCCAAGACGCACGAACGCCGGTCGATCCCATTCCCTCGTTTCCTCGCCGAGCCGTTGGCGAGTGCCTGCCGAGGTAAGGGCCGCGACGGGATTGTGTTCCCGGCGGCCGGGGGCGGCTACGCGAAGTCGCCAGGGGCGAGGACATGGTTCGAAGGGGCAGTGACCCGGTGCATCGCCGCCGCCGACAAGGCGCGAGCCGCCGAACTCAAGGCGCACCCGGACCGCGATCCCATCACGCCGGTGTTCCCGCGGATCACGCCGCACGACCTCCGGCACACCGCAGCCTCGCTGGCGGTGTCAGCCGGCGCGAACGTCAAGGCGGTGCAAAAGATGCTCGGGCACAAGTCCGCAGCAATGACGCTGGACACCTACGCGGACCTGTTCGACAGGGACGCCGAGGCCGTCGCCGATGCCCACGATCAACGTCTGGCCGGGGTCACGTTTCCAACGGATGTAGTCAATTTGTAGTCACGGGCGGTCGCGGAGACTTTGACGTCCGGTGAAATAAGCTCTTGACCTGCATGTCCAGTGTCAAGTTAATGGGTGCCCTCGGTGAGATTCGAACTCACACTGCACGGGTTTTGAAATGGTGAAATATGCGCTGAACTGGGCAAATGGTGTTTGGCGGGGGTTAGCGGGGATCGCCGAAAATTGGTGGCAATGTGCCACGCGCGCAAGCCGATTGACTGCCGAGAAGCGATGGCGGTCGACGGCGCTCGGTGAGGATCGTGCGGACTGCCTGCGGACTGGACGCCAGGCGGCCTCGCTGAATCCAGCCGTTCCGATCCGGTCCTGCCTGACCCGATTCTATGATCCGCTAGGCAAGACGCACGGGTAACGCTATGGAGGTCTTCGGAATGATTCGCGCAACGTTGCTCATCCTCGCTGCCGCAGCGGGCATCCTGTCAACGCCCATGACGCCGGTGGCCACCGCCGAGGTCGTTCCGTACCGAAACTGCACCGAAGCTCGGCAAAACGGGGACTGCGACATTCCTGCTACGTCTGACAAGTACCAGTCGAAGCTGGACCGCGACAACGACGGGCTCGGCTGCGAATGCTGACTGGGGATCGCCCTGGTCGCCGCCCCTATCACCGCATCCGCCCCTCGTTCAGTGGTCCGGAGTAGCCAGCGGTGACAGCTCGACAAAAAGGAGGATCAACCGGTGGACGACGCATGGCAGGTGGAGGAGGGAACCGGTTGGGTCCATGTGCCGGGGTTCGGCAAGATCGCCCCGCAACGAGACAACGTAGGGGGCGGACGGAACTATTTCACGGCTAAGACCAGTAATGACGAGTACGCCAAGGTGGCGGGAGACGCCATCACGGGAGGGCCTGAGTCCTGGTACTACGAGACCGACACCCCCTTTTTCTTGGCGGACTACAGCGGGCGCTGCGTTGAGGTTGAAATCTCGGTCCTGCAAGGGGGGCGCTATGCCGTGAAGTACCGGCCCGGATCCTGGCCCAGCGGGACACCCGGGGGCTGGTAGCAACCCGGACCTTCCGAAATTGTGCGCCAAGGCCGCACTGTGGGAGCCCATGACGTTTCCGGTCAAGCAGTATCCGCGTGATAGGTGGGTTGGCATGACGGAACAGGGAGGTGGTGACGTAACGATCCAGCCACAGGCAGCAATGCTGGTGGTCACCGGTGGAGTCCCTGCGGTGCGGATACGAGACTATCTAGCCTCGCAGCACTTGTGGACGGCTCGGAGGGAATCAGAGCTGTGCCGCCTGCGCGAGGACCGGATTGGTGTCTCCACCGAACTCGACCGTTGCCGACTTTCACACGCAACCAACACGGTACTTGCCGCCGTTGCATTCCTAGACGCGTTCATTGGCTCAGTCTGGCAGGACGCTGCAGATGGGGAGCGGAACCACCTAACCGCCAATATTCCTGATAGCGCACTTGCCGAGATGCGCAGGCTTTGGAAAGGCGATAAGAACGCCGAACGTAGGTACGGCATAGTAAAGAAATTTCAGACAGCACTCACCCTAAGTGGGCGGGATAGAATTCCCGAGCATGCGGATCTGCTTGAGTCCGTGAAGGTACTGGTTGAATTTCGAAATGCGCTTGTCCACTTCAAGCCAAGGTGGCGCGAGCACGGTAAAGACATTGACTTGGATAAGATCTTAAAGTCGAAGATTACTTCAGATCTTGCTTACCCGGCACATATGCAGCCATGGTTTCCCCATAAGCCGCTATCGGCTAAAAGCGCTCGGTGGGCGTGCGATACGGTCATCGCATTCACCCGAGATTGGCATAGCCGCATGGGAATGTCGGGAGATTTTGATAGCTACTATGTCGCCAGCGATCCATTCGAAATCGAATAGATGTTCGTGCGCTAGTAGCAAAAGGACAGTGCCCCGGCCCTTGCGGGACGGGGCACTGCCGGTCAGGGAAAGCCCATCAGCCTGTTTCCCTAACGGTCCGGGGACGTGAGTATGTCAGGGTAAGTGGAACCGACCAGCCCCCGTGGTTCTAGGTCGCCCGCCTTCGATGGCGGTTCAAGACCATCAGCTCGGGCAGGGTGAAACCGAACGCGTCGCCGTAGCGGACCTGTAACGCACCCATAGCCTCCTGCTGCAGACCCGCCGTGTTCATCAGCAGCCGTGCCGACGCCGACAAGATCACCGACGACAACTCATCGTTCGGTTCCCCATCGGTGAAACCAACGCCACGGGTGTGCGCTGACACCATGGCCTTAACCACGCCGATCACGGCAGTTGCCTGCGCAGCCGATACCGGGGTGCCGGTGTAGGCGGCTAGATCGTCGCCCGTGGGCATTAGGCGGCGTCGTAGAGACGAACCACACCGGCGGGGTTGACGAACCCGAACGACACACGGGCAGTTGCACGCACCTGCACGGCGTCGTAATCGAACGCCGCATCAAACGAGCGGGTGACCGTGGTACCGGTGCGCTGGACCACCAGAACCTGGCTGGCGTCTACGCCCCAGATGTTCCCGGCTGCCACGTCAGTGGACACCAGTACCGTGACGCCCGCCAAAGTGGTTCCGTCGCTGACGGAATCGAACAGGCCCACGTTGCTGGTGTCGGTCTGCTTTGCCTTAGCCAGGGCCAGGGCCACATCAGGGGCTAGCAGGAAGTGTGTCAGCGTCGCACCGTCTGCCAGCGCCGCCGCCTTGGCCTCATGGAACGGGTCCAGGCTGTCCAGGGTCACGGTTCCGGTGTCCACCACGTTCAGACCGGTCAGCGAAAGCAGGCCCTTGGGGCCGTTGGTCACGGTGTTGCCGAAGAACGCCGCGTCAATCTTTTTGGCGATGGACCGGGCCAGGGCCTGCCCAACCTGATCGGCAACAGCGGGATTGCTGTCCTCGGCTGCCTCGGTGGAGATTTGCGTCAGGCCCTTAACGGCCTTTGGCGTCACAACCAACTCATCCGTGGACGGATCGGTCAGCGAGATTTGAGTGTTTTCCGCATACCAGCCAACAGCCGGGTCGGCCGTCAGCATTGGGAACCTAATCGACTCGTTAGTGGTGGACACTAGCGTGCCCGCCTGAAACGCAATGCTTTTAGCTGCGATAACCTGATCAATCAGTTGGCCGTAAGCCTCAGGTGTCCATGCACCGGCCAGATTGCTATTTAGAACTGCCATTAGTGAAATGCCTTGCGGTGAAAAGTGTTAGGGACTCTCAACGCCACCGGGGCGGAGCAGCTAACGTCACCAGAACGTTGCGTAGCTACACTAATTATATCATCGGAATAGCCCTGAAAAGTCTTTCGGAGCAGTAATATCCGTCCGCACACCCTGCCCCACATCACCGGATGGCTTGCGCGCCAAATGCGGCTTGCGTTCGATCAGGTCAGTGATGGCCGCCGTGATGTCGTCCAGGTGTTCATCGGCGTAAGCCAGGTCGGTGGGGTCGGCCAGCCGCCCGTCCAACTGCACCAGGGCGTCATGCAGTTGGTGGCGTAGTTCTTCGCTGCCTTTGGCTTGGCTCCGATACTTGGCGTTCTCCCGGCGTAACCCTTCTACGTACTCACGGGAGAATGTCTCTGTATCGGCTTCTGCTGCACCCGATTCCGGCTCGGGCGTAATTACCTCGCCGTCGTCGGGTTCGTCGGACTGTGTTGAATCTGGGCCGGCTTCTGTCACTTCGATTTCTTCCTTTTACGAACAGGGAGTGGTTTCACTGGGACAAGCACAATCTCCTGCACACAGCGGCACGAATGGTGCCGTGGCATGTGGTGATCCGGCGGGAACACCCGCCCATTGCGCGACCACCACACGCACCGCTTACATGGGTCGGACTCCATTTTTCGGATCCAACCGAGATACCCGCCCCGGCTCCGATTGCGGCCCGTCAGAGATTCCTCAACACCACCCTGCGCGGTGTAGAGAACCTCAGACGCGCCCAACCGTTCAATGCGGGCCAGGGGGTCGGGTTCTTCGAGGATGGTTTTCGCGGCTTTGAGTAGCCGGTCAGAGTCGTCGGCAGGCAGCAACCCTTTAGCGGGGACGGCCCGACCCGTCACATTTTCTAGCTGGCGTTGGGTGAAGGCTTCGGCCAGCGCCAACGCTTGGGCATTGCCGCGTTGGACGATGGCAGCCACGTTGGTGGCCCTGGCAGCTTTGCTGACGTTGCGGCGGTTGGCGGCACGCCTCGCGGCCTGCGCCGTGGAGTCGGCCAGCTTCTCAAGTTCGGCCTGGTATTTGTCGGCGGGTTTAAGCAACGGCGTCGTCTCCGATGTCCAAGCCGATGCCGTCTAGGGTGTCTGCGCGTCGGGCCGAGCGGATCGCCACAACCTCATCGTCGGAATAGCCCAGCTTGGCTAGGGCGTAAGAGACGGGCAGGATTCCGGCCTGCACCAGCTTCACCACCGCGTCGGCCTCCTGCGCCGTAGAACGGGTAGCCGCGTCGGCCCACTGCACCCGCAGCGCGGCCGGGTCGGTGGCAGTTGAGACCGCCACCAATAGGCGGGCCACCTGCTCCCACGACCGCCCGAACAGCAGTTGTTTGGACTCGGCGCGTGCGGTCAGAGATGCCTCACTGGCCCGCAGCGCGTCCGCCGACGATGGCTGTGCAGTCAATACCCCGAGATAGTGAGACGGCAGCGCCGAGACGGCTTGAATCTGGGAGACCAATACCCGCACGGCCGTCTCGAATCCCGATAGGGCCGCCTCGGCGAAGCTGCCGAACTTGGTTTCGGGATTCTCGGCAATCGCCCATGACCTCGAACCCTCGTCAAACGGTGTGGTCGTGTCCACGACCGGTTCGCCGTCCAGGACCACCCGGTTGCCGCCAGCGTCAAGCCGTGGTTTCTCGGTGAGTTCGACGCCGGTAACCCACCGCCGCCCAAACCCGGCGGCATGGGATGCAATAACCATGTCCAGCGTTACCTTCACCAACGCGTCGGTGAGGTCTCGTAAGTCTTCAATCTCGCTACGGCCGTTATCGAACGGCACCAGCGGAACCACCCCAAGGGTGTGAGGAATCGTCTCCACTAGACGGAACCCGCCAACCACCGCGTTGGGTGTGGGTGCGGTCCAGTGCTCCACCCGATCCGGCAGGTACACATATGCCTCGGTGGAACGTTTGGTTGAGTACCGTTTCACCCCGGCCAACACCGAACGGTCAGCAGGATCACGGATCACCGCGCACTCAAACGGGGACTCAACTGTTGCGGTGGGTCGCCCGTCCTTGGCCCAGACCAGCACGAAGCCCTGTCGGTAGGTGAGTGCATCGGCGTGGACCTGCGCGGCCAGTTGATCTAGGTCATTGGCGACAAAGGCGTGCCATGCAACCGGGTCACTGAACCCGGTAATTCTCAACCGCTCAGTAAGGCTCGATACCGTCAACGCCGGAATGTTCACCGACATCCGACACAACCGGTTGTCTAACGCTTTGCGCGACTCGGCGGATAGGAACGCCAGTGGTTGCCTGCCCTCGGCATACAGCCTCAGGGTGTCGTAGTGGTGTTGCGGCGCGTCGAGTTCGGCCAGCAGATCGTGCAACAGTTCATTCATCGGGTAATCACTCGGAATCGTTTCTTTTGCTTGCCCGCTAGCCAGGTGGCGCGCGAGTAGGCCATCACCAGGGCGGCGGCCAGATCAATGCGCGGGGCATCCTTGGATCGGCTGACCTTGCCCAACTTGAGGCCGCCGTCTGCGGTATCCACGACCGACGCCGCTAGAACGTGCTCGCGTAGGTCTGCGTCGCTGCTGTGGGTCATGCGGCGGTTCACGATGGCGGAATGCAAGGCGGTGGTCATGGCGGTCAGCCGCCGCCCCGACTGGGGGATCTCCATGATGGGGATGCCCTCGGCTGCAAGCACTTGCAAGGTGCGGGTCCAGCGGTGGGGGTCGGCGGCCACCTCGGTGACGTTCCATCTCTGGTAGGCGTCCCTAATGGCCTGTTCAACAGCTAGAACGTCAATCCGGTGGTCGGGGCTGTCCTCGGGCCGAAATAGCCGGTAGGTAGCGACGTGCGGGGTGGCCGAGACAGTCGCCACCACGAGGGCGGTGCAGTCGCGGGAATGGCTGCCGTCCAAGCCGATGACTACCTCGGCACCGTCCGGCACGTCCTCGCCAGTGCCCAGCACATCCCAGACATCGGCAGTCACAAACGGGTTCTCGTTATCGGTAACCCACTGCACCAACCGGACCCGCCGGAAGTGACTCTCTGTCATCTTCGGCGGCTGTAGGGCGGCCAGCGCGTCCCGAAACAGAAAGTCATCTAGCGCGGGGCTGGCCAGCTCCCAACAGTGCTGACAGTCAGTCGGGTGGTCCTCGAAACCGGCGGCGCCGATCTCTACGTACACCTGTGAGGTGTCGTCGGGATGGGTCCGGGCGTGGTCCCGGAACCCCGCCAGCACGTTGTCTGGCCGGGGGCCTGGCGTGCCGATCACCAAAACCGTTGACTCTTTTTGCTTGCCGCTGGCCAGCGCCACAACCTCGTAAGCCTCGGTGGCGACCCGCCCGCCCTCGTCAACGATGCACAACGTGGGGTTCCGGCCCTCAAGAGCCGCCGGAGTCCCTGGCAAGCAGGACATCTCTGACTCGGTGCCAGGAACAACCAGGCGGTCCTTGTAGGCGGTTACGCGGCATTCCAGGTCGGGGTTGCGGGCGATGAATTTGGCCGCCATGCCGAACACCAGGCCCGCCTGCCGCTCGTCTACGGCCACCACGTCAACTGATGCGCCCCTGCCTGTCATCAGCACCCAGACCGCTAGCGCTGCTGCAAGGGATGACTTCCCGTTGCCGCGCGGCATAGCGACCGCCGCTAACCGGGGGCGGGGCTGCGGGTCGAACACTTGCGATACGATGTCCACCTGCCAGTCGCGGGGTTCCATCGCTTCGCCGCCGCCGAAACACAAGTAACGACAAGCAAATTCGCGGAACTGCACGCTAAGTGGACCGCTTGACGAAAAGTCCAGCGGGTCAAGCACTCTCGGCGGTTTAGGTCCGCGCTTGGCGGCCATACTGACCAATGGCAACTATTCCAGCTAACTAGCTCATCTATACATAAAGGATAGACTGTCGTAATTAATTCGGCCGGGTTCCTTCGCTCGCTCCGTATGTTTCGATACCCTCGGGGGGTATCCCCCTGACATTCAGGCTGAGTTATGTTGTCCAACAACGCGTTTCGGACGTCTGACGAACGGGCTGTTGACGAGGTCCCGGCGAAGGCGCGATCGGCTCCACCTGGGCCGTCGGGGTGTGATTCCAGCAAACTGTCGGGGTAGTGCTAGCAAACCCTTGTGCAACGTGGTCCGCGTGCTGGGCCTCGTAGGTTGTTGCACCGCTTGCAAACCACCGCGACATCGGACATGCGAATTGGGAGCCCTAATGCGTGGCGCCGCCATGCAGTCGGGGTGTGGTCGGTCTCTAGGTGGTCAGTGCTGCCGCAGTCGGTGCAGAACGGCTGTAACCGGCGCGCCCGTGCCGAGAGTCGCTGCCATGCATTGTCATACCCTCGATCTGCTGCGCTGGCCTCATTCCAGTTGGTCCGGTCTCGTGGCTGGTAGCAGTCGGCGCATCGGGTGGTGGTTGACGGCTCGCCGCACCGGATGCAGGGCCGCGCCAGGTCGGCAGTCACCGGGGCAACTCAGACAGTGGGCGCACCGGCAAGTCGTAAGCGAGCTGGGCATCCGCGTATATGGTCTGCACTCGGTAGCAGCTGGCCCGATAGGCGCGTGTATACGTCGTCCATTGAAAGCCATTGCGAACCAACGGCCAAGCATCGCCGAATATCGGTGGCGTGGCCTCGCCGTCCGTGAATGCAAACTCACCGGTGAGTAGGTCGAACTTGTCGATAGCGGCCGGTAGACCGCGGCGTTGGTGGAAGTGGACACCGCAGCGGCAGCCGATGGCCGGGGTCGGGGATGCAAGTTGCATTGGGCTGGCAGGTACCCGTTGCTTTGGTAGTGGGTCGCCCGCGTGTGGGGCGGCCAGTTGGCCGTCCTCAGTGATGGCCCAGTAGCGCCACGCGTCAAAGGTCATGGCTGCGATCTGGTGCGGCCCGCGACGGGCGAATTTGGCGGCCCTCCCGCTGCGCTGCTTTCAGCTGGTCGGCGTGTGCGCCGATCCGGGGTGACTTGGTGGCAGTCGCCAGCAGGGTTGCCAGGTGCTCGGCTAGCTCGGTACTCACCGCAATCAGATACCCGCCGTGCTCGGCGTCGGAGAACCGAATAGACACCACGTCGGCGGACTCATGCCGGGGATGCAGGGACACGGCCACCGTGTCGGGGTCGGGCTGCAACAGGATGGCGTTCAATTCACTTCCTCCCGCCACGCGATTCGGGCGGCTTCGTCGGCTTCGTCTTGGCAGCGACGACAGGGGCACGGCTCGGCCAGTTGTGCCAGTTGTGCCAAGGGATGCGGTTCGGTCATGCCGGGGTGAGCTTCTCAAGTTGGTCTAGCAATGCACGGCGCTGAAGTTCGGGATCGGCGGAGTAGGCCCCGCGGCGAACCCTGGTGATCATTGCCCTGTCAGCGAGTCGGCACAGAATGACGCTTGCCTGGTATGTCGGAATGTTGAAGTGTTCCGCTACCTGGTTGGCGCGGACCACCCCCGGCGTCTGCTGCAGGAATCTGAGCACGTTACCGGCCAGGGTGCTAGTTCGACCGCAGCCTCGGCAAGTTTCCATTGGTTTCCAACCACTTCACTTAAAGCTATTCGTTCCGCTGTATTTATATTAGCACGCAGTTTTTCTGCAACGGCAGAATGTGAGGAATTGCGTGTTAGGTTTTATTTAGTTAGGACAACCGAATAGGCCCACGACTAACCCTCGGGGATGAGACATCCGTTAGACGGGGAAAATTTCGCATACCCCGAGATGGCCCGATGTACACGCCAGAGACTCTCGGGGCGCCTATCCGATTGGTGATTACTGGAACGTCCAAGCTAGAGCCGGAACGTTCGCAAGTGTGGTAACCCAAGTGCCCGCCCTAGCCCATATGGGGGCAAGACTGCCCTGGAGGGCAATCAGGTCAGGAGCAGCGCCTACGGTGGGCGCGAAAAGCAAAAAGATGGGAGCAGAATCCTTCTCTGCCCCCACCTCGTTGATTTCGACTATTAGCCGCTAGGGTTAGGTTTTAGTCACCGACAACCACCCAGAAGGACTGTAATACGTCTTCTGTCCGGTCGCTTCATAAACCTTCAGTACAGCCCCCTCAGTTACATTGAACCGGCCGCCCGGGTATTCAATAGAATTACCGCCGGGCAGCTGCACTTCGACACCGCCACTGTCCGTCATATACGTTCCTTTCAGCCAATTTCCGTTCGTTACCACCGGCCACCGTACGCCCTCATTGTCCCTTGATGGCCCGATTTCACTCTGAGCGGAACGCATCGTCTAGGATATCTATGCAATGTGTTGATAGCTCACAATTGAGTTCCGCCCCGCGCGGTTTCTAACTTTCCAGCGCCCGCCCATTGGTCGAGATCCGTTCGGTCGTAGAACACGCGGCCACCCAACTTGTATGACTTAGGGCCGGTGCCTACGGTGCGCCACCACCGCAGCGTGTTCGGCGGGATGTTGAGGTATTCGGATGCTTCTTGGAGTGTCAGTCTTTCGGACACGTATTGCCCCTATTGATTAGGAATGAACCGGAATCAACCGGCGGGGCTGAGCATGATCGGGGGCGGCTCAGTCCCTCACGATCCGACTGTACCAGCGGATCGCCGTTAGTGCCCGTCAGCAAATAACTGAATTGTGAACTAGTACAACAGAATTAGCGACCGACTGCTTTCGCGGCGCTGTCCATCGCGGCGGCGAGGTTGTCAAAGTCATCGGGCAGCATGTGGCTGTAGACGTTCATTGTGGTGGTGGCGTTCCGGTGCCCCAGCAGCTTTTGGACGGTAACAATCGAAGCGCCAGATGCCAGCGCCAACGACCCGGCCGTGTGCCGCAGGGTGTGGGGGGTCGCACCGGTCAGCCCAAGCTTCTCGACAGCCTTGTCGAACCGGACCCGAAACCACCCGACCGTCATAGCGCCGCCGTCGGGGCCGGGAAACACATACTCGTCGGGGTCGCGGCCCGCCACCGCCAGCCGCAGCTCATCAAGACATTCTGTCGTCAAGATGGGTACCGGGCGGCGCTGGTGGGTCTTGGTGTCGCCCTCAACAAGGCCCTGGCCGCGAACGCCAGTGATTCCCCTGAACACGTTCACGCGGCGCGCATCGAGGTTAACGTCGCCAACCCGCAACGCGGCGGCCTCACCGAACCGCAGGCCCGAATACGCCAGGAACCGCACCATTGCATCAAGCGGGGTCAACGACGGGCGGGTGTCGCTGCGTTGCCGAACCGGCGCGCTGGCGATCTCGGCCGCAAGCCGCCGCACTTGTTCGTGGGTCAGCGCAAGTTCTTTGCCGGTTGGCTTGCCCGGTAGCTCGATGTCGTCCGCCGGGTTGACCGCCAGATACTTAGCCCGCACGGCGTAGCCGAGCACCTGATGCACCACGTTGTGGGTTTGGATCACGCGGGCGGGGGAGAGTCCCATCGGCACTACGTTGCCCTCGGCGTCCCGTTTTGGGTGTTTACGCGCGGCGGGATCGGTCGCCAGCCATGTAAACCATGTTTGTAGTCGTTCGTGGCTGATGTCCCGCAACGGCTCGTCACCCCACTTGGGCAGGATCACGACATCGAGTAGGCCGTCATATCCTGCCACGGTCTTGGGTGCGCGGTTGGCGGCCCGCTTGGCAGCGAGCCATGCCTCGGCCACGGCTGCGAAGGTGACCGCCGAGCGTTTCGGGTCGGCGTAGGTGCCAGTCATTAGGTCGGCGGTTACGCCCGCAGCGTGGCGTTCCGCGTCTGCCTTGCGGTCGAAAGACTTGGAAGCCTCGTGTCCGTCGCTATCCACCCATCGTGTGAGCCAACGCCGACCCTGCCCGTGGCGGGCGGTGGTCACCAGCGTGCCGGGCCGCCCATGCTTGGGGTCCAGACACCAGCAGCCAGGGCCGTCGGCGGGGGGTTCTTCGCCCTTCCGGCGGGGCCGGTGCCACCGATCCTCAACGCGAGCGCGACCCCGTGAGCTGCGCTTTTGCATAGCAACAGTCTAGCGCTCTGCGGACTGTGTGCGGACTGTTCCGGCTTGCAGAGCCGACCGTGTCGGGAGCTGAACCGCTCCGAACTGCTTATTCGTGGTGCCCTCGGTGAGATTCGAACTCACACTGCACGGGTTTTGAATCCGTTTCCTCTGCCAGTTGGGATACGAGGGCCCTGCGCTGACGCGCGGCTTCCTACCTTAGACGATGCCCCTCGGGGTTGCCCCAGCCGGCAGCCACGACAGAATAGGGGGATGACCGAGCCCACGTCCGACAGCAGCCCACGCCCAGCCCGACGGGTGCTGATCGCCGAGGATGAAGCGCTGATCCGCCTGGATCTCGCCGAGATGCTGCGCGAAGAGGGCTATGAGGTGGTGGGCGAGGCCGGCGACGGACAGGAAGCCGTCGAGCTGGCCGAGCTGCTGCGACCGGACCTGGTGATCCTGGATGTGAAGATGCCGCGCCGCGACGGAATCGATGCGGCCTCCGAGATCGCCGAAAAGCGGATCGCGCCGATCGTCATCCTGACCGCGTTCAGCCAGCGCGACCTGGTCGAACGCGCCCGCGACGCCGGGGCGATGGCCTACCTGGTCAAGCCGTTCACCGCCGGTGACCTGGTCCCGGCGATCGAGCTGGCGCTCAGCCGGGCCGAGGAGATCACCGCCTTGGAGCGCGAGGTCAGCAGCCTGTCCGAGCAGCTGGAGACCCGAAAGCTCGTGGAGCGGGCCAAGGGCGTGCTGCAGACGGTGCACGGCTTCACCGAACCCGAGGCCTTCAAGTGGATTCAGCGCGCGGCCATGGATAAGCGGACCACCATGCGCCAGGTCGCCGAAGTGGTGCTGGAAAACGTCGAGGCCCCGGTCAACCCACCGGCCTGACCGCCACGCCACCAGCTGCACTGAGCCCCGCCGCGCTGGTTCAACCAGTACGCTCGATGACGTGCAGCGCAGAATCATGGGCATTGAGACTGAGTTCGGTGTCACCTGCACCTTCCACGGCCATCGGAGGTTGTCGCCCGACGAGGTGGCGCGCTATCTGTTCCGCCGGGTGGTGTCTTGGGGACGTAGCTCGAATGTGTTCCTGCGCAACGGCGCTCGGTTGTATCTAGATGTCGGCAGTCACCCCGAGTACGCCACCGCCGAGTGCGACAACCTGATTCAGTTGGTCACCCACGACCGCGCGGGTGAACGCGTACTCGAAGACCTGCTGATCGACGCCGAGCAGCGGCTGGCCGATGAGGGCATCGGCGGCGACATCTACCTGTTCAAGAACAACACCGACTCGGCCGGCAATTCCTACGGCTGCCACGAGAACTACCTGATCGTGCGGGCCGGGGAGTTCTCCCGGATCTCCGACGTGCTGCTGCCGTTCCTGGTGACCCGCCAGCTGATCTGCGGCGCCGGCAAGATCCTGCAGACCCCCAAGGCCGCCACGTTCTGCCTGTCCCAGCGTGCCGAGCACATCTGGGAAGGCGTCTCCAGCGCCACCACCCGGTCGCGGCCGATCATCAACACCCGCGACGAACCGCACGCCGACGCCGAGAAGTACCGGCGCCTGCACGTCATCGTCGGCGACTCCAACATGTCCGAGACCTCGACCCTGCTCAAGGTGGGCAGCGCGGCGCTGGTGCTGGAGATGATCGAGGCCGGGGTGCCTTTCCGGGACTTCTCGCTGGACAACCCGATCCGGGCGATCCGCGAGGTCAGCCACGACGTCACCGGCCGGCGCCCGGTACGCCTGGCCGGCGGACGCCAAGCCGGTGCCCTGGACATCCAGCGCGAGTACTACGGGCGGGCCGTGGAGTACGTTCAGACCCGGGCCAGCAACCCGCAGCTTGAGCAGGTCATCGATTTGTGGGGCCGCCAGCTCGACGCCGTCGAAACCCAGGACTTCGCCAAGGTGGACACCGAGATCGACTGGGTGATCAAGCGAAAGCTGTTCCAGCGCTACCAGGATCGCTACAACATGGAATTGTCGGATCCCAAGATCGCCCAGTTGGACCTGGCCTATCACGACATCAAGCGTGGCCGCGGGGTGTTCGATCTGCTGCAGCGCAAGGGATTGGCCACCCGCGTCACCACCGACGAGGAGGTCGACGAGGCCGTCGACACCCCGCCGCAGACCACCCGCGCCAAGCTCCGCGGTGAATTCATCAGTGCCGCACAGGCAGCCGGCCGCGACTTCACCGTCGACTGGGTGCACCTCAAGCTCAACGACCAGGCCCAGCGCACCGTGCTGTGCAAGGACCCGTTCCGGTCGGTCGACGAGCGGGTCAAGCGCCTGATCGCCAGCATGTAGCGCGCATGACTCGGCTCAGCGGCCTGGCCGCGCTTATCCCGCTGGCTACCGCGCTGGCCGGGTCACCGGCCGCACACGCCGACAGCGTCGTCATCTGCCAGTTCAGCGTGGCCAAGCCGTTCGTCTACTCGGTCGACCGGACCGACTACATGGGCAGCCGCGTCGACGTCAGCGATTGCCGGACCGATCTGCCCGGCACGCCGCTGACCCTGCAGATGCACCTGACCGCCTCCGGCGCCCCGCTGGAGCTGGCCGGCCCGTCGCACACCCTCACCTACTCCGAGACCCGCGCGGTGCACAACGGCGACAGCTTCTCGGTGGCGTTCCCCAACGACGAGCGGCTGATGCCGCTGTACCCGGGCGTCTACGGCGCCAAGATGACCGCACGCACCGATCTACCCGGCGAGCCACGCGCCGAAGACCCCGAATTCTCGGACTACCAGTGCAGCACCTGGGAGTTCCCGGGGATGACATGCGCGCCTGCGACCCACAGCTGAATGACCACGCAACCCGCGAGCCTTATCCTGTCTTCTCATGGCGACCGCGAAAGTCGAGCGACTCCTCAATCTCGTCATCGCGTTGCTTGCTACCCGCAGCTACCTGACCGCCGAGAAGATCCGAACCACCGTGGTCGGCTACGGCGACAGCCCCAGCGACGACGCGTTCTCGCGGATGTTCGAGCGCGACAAGAACGAACTGCGTGACCTGGGCATCCCGCTGGAGACAGGCAAAGTATCGGGGTTCGACACGGTAGAGGGCTACCGGATCAATCCCGACACCTATGCCCTGCCGGCCATCGACCTGACCCGCGAAGAAGCCGCTGCCGTCGCGGTCGCGGTGCAGCTGTGGCAGTCCCCGGAACTGCGCGCCAACGCCGAGGGCGCGGTCGCCAAACTGCATGCCGCCGGCGTCGAAGTGGACCCGAATCAGACCGACGTGCTGGTGGCGCCACCGACCGCGCTGCCGGGAATTCACCGGGCCGAGCCGGCGCTGGGCGCGCTGATGGACGCCGTCCAGGCGGGCCAGGCCGTGCAGTTCGGGCACCGCCCGTCACCGGTCGAGCCCTATGTCACCCGCACCGTCGAGCCGTGGGGCGTGGTCACCCATGCCGGACGCTGGTATCTGGTGGGCCACGATCGCGACCGCAACGCGGTACGCACCTTCCGGATGTCGAGGATCGCTCCGGAGGTTCAGCCGATCGGGCCGGCCGACGCCGTCACCCGACCCGATACCGCCGATCTGCGCGCGATCGTCGCCGACGCCGTCGGCGATGCACCCAGTGGACTACAGGCACGCATCTGGGTCGCCGATGGCCGCGCCGTGGCGCTGCGCCGGGCCGGCACGATATTGAGCCGTCAGGCCCTGGCCGGCCGCGACGGCGACATCATCGGTGTCGACATGGGCACCCATGACCGGTTGACCCGGGAGATCGCCGGCTACGGCGCCGACGCCATCGTGTTGGACCCGCCGTCGCTGCGCGACGACGTGGTGGCGCGCCTGAGCGCTCGCGTGGGGGAGGTGCCGGTATGACCCAGCTGTCGAAACGCCTGGTCCGGCTGCTGAACATGGTGCCGTACCTGAAGGCTCGCCCCGGGATCAGCAAGGAACAGGCCGCCGCCGAACTCGGCGTGAGCCTCAGCCAGCTGCAGACCGATCTGGAGCAGCTGGTGATGTGCGGCCTGCCCGGCTACGGGCCCGGCGAACTGATCGACGTGACGTTCTACGAAGACCGCCTCGACGTGTTCGAATCCGCCGGCGTTGATCGGCCGCTGCGGCTGACCTCGCGGGAAGCCACGGCCATGCTGATGGCCTTGCGCACCCTGGTCGACATGCCCGGCATCGTCGACCCGCGGGCCGCCCGCAGTGCGATCGCCAAGATCGAGGAGGCCGCCGGGGCCGCCGCACCGGCGGCGCCCACCTCCGCCACGCACGACGAGTCGGCTGCCGACTCTGTCCGACAAGACGTCGTCCGCGACGGCGTCCAGCAACACCGCGCGCTGGCGATCGACTACTACGCGGCATCCCGAGACAGCGTGTCGCAGCGGATCGTGGATCCGATCCGGGTGGTGCTGATCGGCGCGCACAGTTACCTGGAGGCCTGGTGCCGCGAGTCCGAGGGGGTCCGGTTGTTCCGGTTCGACCGCATCGACGGCGCCCGGCTGCTCGACGAGCCGTCGGCGCCGCCGGAGCCGGCGCGGCGAGCCGAAACCGACACCTCACTGTTCGACGCCGACCCGTCACTGCCGGTCGCCATCGTGCGGGTGGCGCCGTCAGCGGCGTGGATGTTCGAGTACTACCCGATGCAGGCCCTGGGCGAGCTGCCCGACGGCTGGCGTGAAGCCCAGCTGACGTACGCCTCCGAGGAGTGGCTGATCCGGCTGTTGCTCGGTATGGGCGACGACGTGCAGGTCAGGGCGCCGGAATCGGTGGTTGCCGGGGTGCGTGAGGCGTCGGTGGCCGCATTGGCGATGTATGAGCAGGTACGCCCTTGACGCTGTACAGCGTCGGAGCCCTGATAGCCGACATCGCCTTCCTGGCCCTGATGGCAGGAGTGGTGGTAGGCATCGTTTTCCTGGTCAAGGCCAAGGCGAAGTCCGCTGGTCAACCACCCATGGCGCCGAACTGGTATCCCGATCCGGCTGACCCAGAGCTGCTGCGCTACTTCGATGGTCAGAACTGGACGGGGGCCACCCGGCCACGGGATGCACCGTCGGGTTCTTGAGCTGCGGTAGCATCGTGGCGACGTCTGGAGGTAACCAAAGTGAACGCTTTAGGACCGTCGCACCTGGCGATCCTCGCCGTCGCCGTGATCATTCTGTTCGGCGCCAAGCGACTGCCCGATGCGGCACGCTCGCTCGGTAAGTCGCTGCGCATCTTTAAGTCCGAGGTCCGCGAGCTGCAGAACGAGAGCAAGCCGGATTCGACTGCCACCTCGACCACCGTCCAGTCCGAGCGGGTCGATCCGCCGGCGGCCGGTGGCCAGTCGGCGTAACCCGGTCCCGCCGTCGCGGCGACCGCGCTTCATCGACTGTGCGCACGCTCGGAGTTCTGCGGCGGCTCGACCCCCGTCAGCGGCGTAGCCGCACCAATCCCGACGGGACGATGTCGCTCGTCGACCACCTGCGGGAGCTACGTACCCGGCTGCTGATCTCCATGGCCGCGATCGTGCTCACCACGATCATCGGATTCATCTGGTACACCCAGCCGCTCTTCGGGCTGGAAAGCCTCGGCGAGTGGCTGCGTCACCCGTACTGCGAGCTGCCGGCCTCAGCGCGTGCGGCGATCGCACCCGACGGGCAATGCCGGCTGCTGGCCACCGCGCCATTCGACCAGTTCATGCTGCGGCTCAAGGTGGGGTTGGCCGCCGGCATCGTGCTGGCCTGCCCGGTCTGGTTCTACCACCTGTGGGCGTTCATCACCCCCGGGCTCTACCGCAAAGAGCGGCGCTTCGCAGTGGTGTTCGTCGTCTCGGCGGCCGTGCTGTTCGTCACCGGCGCCATCCTGGCCTACCTGGTGCTGGCCAAGGCGCTCGGATTTCTGCTGACCGTCGGCAGCGACGTCCAGGTGACCGCCCTGTCCGGTGATCGCTATTTCGGGTTCTTGCTGAACCTGCTGGTGGTGTTCGGGATCAGCTTCGAGTTCCCGCTGCTGATCGTGATGCTCAACATGGTCGGCGTGATCAGCTACGCCCGGCTCAAGGAATGGCGGCGCGGGCTGATCTTCGCGATGTTCGTGTTCGCCGCGTTCTTCACCCCGGGCTCGGATCCGTTCTCGATGATCGTGCTGGGCAGCACGCTGACCCTGTTGCAGGAGTTCGCCATCCAGATCGCCCGGCTGCACGATAAGCGCAAGGCCAAGCGGGAAACGGCCACCGCGCTGGCCGACGACCACGCGTCGCCCATCGAAGCGCCCACACCGGTCGCTACGCCGCATGACTAGTCCGCCACAGACACCCGGACAGACCGAGCTGCATCGGTTCACCGCGGAACTGCCCTTCGGACTGGACGGTTTTCAGCGTCGGGCCTGCGAGGCCCTGCAGGACGGTCGGGGAGTGCTGGTGTGCGCACCCACCGGCGCCGGCAAGACCGTCGTCGGCGAGTTCGCGGTCCACCTGGCTTTGGCCGGCGGCGGAAAATGCTTCTACACCACGCCGATCAAGGCGCTGAGCAACCAGAAGCACACCGATCTGGTGGCCCGGTACGGCAAGGACCGGGTGGGTCTTTTGACCGGCGACCTGTCGATCAACTCGAATGCGCCGGTGGTGGTGATGACCACCGAGGTGCTGCGCAACATGCTTTACGCGAATTCGCCCGCGCTGCATGGTCTTTCCCACGTCGTGATGGACGAGGTGCACTTCCTGGCGGACCGGATGCGCGGCGCGGTGTGGGAGGAGGTCATCCTGCACCTGCCCGAGGAGGTGCGGCTGGTCAGCCTCTCGGCGACGGTCAGCAACGCCGAGGAATTCGGCGGCTGGATCCAGACGGTGCGCGGCGACACCTCCGTCGTGGTCGACGAACATCGCCCGGTGCCGTTGTGGCAGCACATGATGGTCGGCAAACGGCTTTTCGATCTCTTCGAGTCCGATTCCGACGCCCGCGCCGCGGGAGGCCGGCCGCGCGTGGACCCCCAGCTGCTGCGCCACATCGCCCATCGCCGCGAAGCCGACCGGCTCACCGACTGGGGCAGCTCCCGTCGAACAAGGCAGGGCGGCTCGGGCCGCCCAGACCGGCCTACCTACCGGCCGCCGATGCGCCCGGACGTCATCGCGGTCCTGAATTCCGCGGGTCTTTTGCCGGTCATCACCTTCGTGTTCTCCCGGGCCGGCTGCGACGCCGCAGTCAAGCAGTGCCTGCGCTCGCCGCTGCGGCTGACCACCGAATCCGAGCGGGCCCGTATCGCCGAGGTGATCGACCACCGCTGCGGTGATCTGGCCGACGACGACCTGGACGTGCTGGGTTACTACGAATGGCGCGAGGGGTTGCTGCGCGGCCTGGCCGGCCATCACGCCGGGCTGCTGCCGGTGTTTCGCCACACCGTCGAAGAGCTGTTCGCCGCGGGTTTGGTCAAGGCCGTGTTCGCCACCGAAACCCTGGCGCTGGGCATCAACATGCCGGCCCGCACGGTGGTGCTCGAACGGCTGGTGAAGTTCAACGGTGAGCAGCACGCCGCGCTGACGCCGGGTGAATACACCCAGCTGACCGGCCGGGCCGGCCGGCGCGGCATCGACGTCGAAGGCCACGCGGTGGTGCTGTGGCATCCCGGGGAGAGCACCGCCGATCCCGACCAGGTGGCCGGCCTGGCGTCCACCCGTACCTTCCCGCTGCGCAGTTCGTTCGCGCCGTCGTACAACATGACGATCAACCTGGTGCAGCACATGGGACCCGAGCAGGCCCACCAACTGCTGGAGCAGTCGTTCGCCCAGTTCCAGGCCGACCGGTCTGTCGTAGGCCTGGTGCGCAGCGCCGAGCGCGGCGAGCGCACCCTGGACGACATCGCCGCCGAGTTCGGCGGGCGCGATTCAGCAGTCCTCGACTATGCCCGCCTGCGGGCAAAGATCTCCGAACGTGAACGGGCCCAGGCGCGGGCCTCGCGGTTGCAGCGCCGTCGGGCAGCCAGCGACGCCCTGGCGGAGCTACGCCGCGGCGACATCATCAACCTCAGTCACGGCCGTCGCGGGGGACTGGCGGTGGTACTGCAGGCCGACCGGGATTCCGACGAACCACGGCCGCTGGTGCTCACCGAGCATCGCTGGGCCGGCCGGATCTCCTCGGCGGACTATTCGGGCGCCGTCCCGCCGATCGGCACCATGAGCCTGCCCAAGCGAGTGGAGCATCGCCAGCCGCGAGTGCGCCGCGACCTGGCCTCGGCACTGCGATCCGCAGCCGCCGGCCTCGATATCCCCAGCTCGCGCAAACGCCGCGGCGACGCAGACGACGCACCGGTGGATCCGGAATTGGCTGCCCTGCGCCAGCACATGCGCGACCACCCCGTCCACGACGCGCCGGATCGCGACGCCCAGGTACGGGTCGCCGAGCGCTACCTACGCGTCGAAGCCGACAACGCGCAGTTGCGCAGGAAGGTCGAGGCCGCCACCAATTCGCTGGCGCGCACCTTCGACCGGATCGTTGGGCTGCTGACCGAACGCGGCTTCATCGGTGAAGGCGGCGAGGATGGCGATCCCCGAGTCACCGACGACGGCCGGATGCTGGCCCGGATCTACAGCGAGAGCGACCTTTTGGTGGCCGAGTGCCTGCGCACCGGGGCATGGCAGGGACTCAAGCCCCCGGAACTGGCGGCGGTGGTCTCCGCGGTGCTCTACGAAACCCGCGGCGCGGACGGGCCCGGCGGACCGCCGACCCTGCAGGCGCCCACCGAAGCGGTGCGCCGCGCGCTGCACCAGACCCGCAAGCTCTCGGCGGCGTTACGCGCCGACGAACGCCGACACGGGATCACCCCGACCCGGGAACCCGACGACGGGTTCGTCGCCGCGGTCTACCGGTGGGCGCGCAGCGGCGATCTGGCCTCGGCACTGGCCGCGTCAGATGCGGCCGACGGGGGCACACCATTGTCGGCGGGCGATTTCGTGCGCTGGTGCCGCCAAGTGCTCGACCTGCTGGATCAGCTGCGGAATGCGGCGCCCAGTGCGGAGTTGCGGGCCACAGCAAAACAGGCGATCGACACGGTTTTACGCGGGGTCGTTGCCGTTGACGCCGGGTAGGCTGGTCCGGGCGCTACGGTGGAGAGCCGGCGGTGATCAGCACCCGCTACGTGAGAGGACTTGAGGAACAACGATGAGCGGACCGCAGGGATACGACCCGACGCAGCCGTGGCAGCCTCAGCAGCCCGGTCAGCCCGAGGACCAGGGCACCGGACAGGGTCCCGCAACCGGTGCTGAGCAGCAATGGCAGCCGCCGGCCTACACGCCGCAGCAGTACCCCCAATACCCGCAGCAGGGCGCGTACCCCTCGGCGCCGCAGCAATATCCCGGCTACCCGCAGCCCGAGCAGTACGGTCAGCCCTCGCCGTACGGCCAGCCGGGCCAGTACGGTCAGCCCTCGCCGTACGGCCAGCCCGGCCAGTACGGCCAACCGGGGCAATACGGCCAACCGGCCCAGCCGGGTCCGTACGGTTACCCGCAGCAGCCGGGCCAGTACCCGGCGCCGGGCACCGCGACCAAGCGCCCGTCCGGGATGGTCAGCTCGGTGCTCGCCGGGTGCGTGGGCATCGCCGTGCTGGTGCTGCTGGTGCTGGGCTTCTGGAAGCCCGGTTTCTTCGTGACCACCAAGCTCGACATCGACAAGGCCCAGGAAGGTGTTCAGCAGATCCTGGCCGACCAGACCAACGGCTACGGCGCCAAGAACGTCAAGGACGTCCGCTGCAACAACGGGCAGAGCCCGGTGGTCAAGCAGGGCGACACCTTCAACTGCGAGGTCAGCATCGATGGGACCAAGCGCCAGGTGACCGTCACCTTCCAGGACAACTCGGGCACCTATGAGGTCGGCCGGCCCAAGTAGTCCCGGCGGGGCGAAGCTGCGCCCGCCGCATCAATCCGGCAGCGCGTCGAGCGCCCGCTGGAGCCGGGCAATCGAGGATCCGACACCCAGGCGCTCCGCCAATTCGGCGACCCGCGCCGGGTCGGCGGCCACCCGCGGCAGGGTGTCCGACGGTGTCGACAATGTGACCGGAGCGTCGGTAGCCACGCGTACCACCGGACCGGCGGCCTCGATGTAGTCCTGCCCGGCCTGCAGTTTGGCCCGAACCCCTTTGGCCATAGGCGATCCCGGGTCAGCGGACGCGGCCAGCGCCGCCGCCAGCGAGCCATACTGGGTCAACAGGCCGGCCGCCGTCTTCTCGCCGATGCCCGCAACCCCGGGCAACCCATCGGAGGGGTCACCGCGCAGCAGCGCCATTTCGGCGTAGGCAGCCCCAGCCCGCTCCGGCGGCAGGCTGTAGCGTTGCGCCACCTCGCCCGGGCCGAACAGCGTCGCTTTGGCCAGGCCCTGTCCCAGGTAAAGCACCGACACCGGGACCGGCCGGTCGGTGACCACCTGCAGCAGGTCGCGGTCGCCGCTGACCACGATCACCGGGTCGCGCTGTTCGGCTGCCGCCAAGGTGCCCAGCACGTCATCGGCCTCGAAATCGGGCGCCCCACCCGTGGTGATGCCGAACGCGTCGAGCAGCTCGGCGATCATCTCCACCTGCGGACTCAGCTCGTCGGGCACCTCTTCAATGTCTGAATCGTCTGGCACCTCTTCGGCCACCCGGTGGGCCTTGTAGGACGGGATGAGGTCCACCCGCCACTGCGGCCGCCAGTCCAGATCCAGACAGACCACCAGCCGTCCCGGGCTCTGGCGGGTGATCAGGGTGGCCACCGAGTCGAAGAAACCGCGTACCGCATTCACCGGCCGGCCGTCGGGTGCGGTGATCGAGGACGGCACCCCGAAGTAGGAGCGGAACCACATACTGGCACCGTCGAGCAGCAACACGGGAGCAGTCATGGGTGCCAGCCTATTGGCCGGCGGTTAGCAAGGCTCGACGGAGGAGAGGCGAAGCTGGACCGCCGTTTGGGCCCGCCCGATAGCCTGATGTGCGTGACTTCCCGGTTCGAAAGCAGCGTCTACGCCCACCGATTGACCGCCGCGGCCAGTGCCGCCGCGAACGCCGGCCTGGCCGGCCTGGTGATCACGCCCGGCTATGACCTGCGCTACCTGACCGGGTCGCGGGCCCAGACTTTCGAGCGGCTCACCGCGCTGGTGCTGCCGGCCTCGGGTTCGCCCACCATGGTGGTGCCGCGACTGGAGCTGGCGGCGCTGCGCGAATCCGCGGTGGCCGACCTGGGCGTGACGGTGCGGGACTGGGTTGACGGCGAGGATCCCTATCGCATGGTGGGCGAGGCGCTAGGGGGAGCACCGTCGTCGGCGGTCGCTGTCACCGATTCGATGCCTGCGCTGCACCTGTTGCCCCTGGTCGACGTGCTCGGCACGACGCCCGTTCTGGCCACGGGTGTCCTTCGTGATCTGCGAATGATCAAGGACGCCAGCGAGATCGATGCCCTGCGCAAGGCCGGTGCGGCGATCGATCGGGTGCACGCCCGGGTGCCGGAGTTCTTGGTGCCGGGCCGCACCGAAGCCGATGTCGCCGCCGACATCGCCGAAGCGATCGTGGCCGAAGGCCATTCGGAGGTGGCCTTCATCATCGTGGGTTCGGGCCCGCACGGCGCCGACCCGCACCATGAATGCTCCGAGCGAGTGCTGCAGGCCGGTGACATCGTCGTCGTCGACATCGGCGGACCGGTCGAGCCCGGATACAATTCCGACTCGACCAGAACTTACAGCCTGGGGGAGCCGAGTCCCGAGGTAGCGCAACACTATTCGGCGCTGCTGGAGGCGCAGCGTGCCGCGGTCGCCAGCGTTCGCCCGGGAGTGACGGCGCAGCAGGTGGACGCGGCGGCTCGTGACGTGTTGGCCAAGGCCGGCCTGGCCGAATACTTTGTGCACCGCACCGGGCACGGCATCGGCCTGTCGGTGCATGAAGAGCCCTACATCGTTGCCGGCAATGACGACACGCTCCGGGCCGGGATGGCGTTCTCGGTCGAACCCGGCATCTACTTTCCCGGCAAGTGGGGCGCCCGCATCGAAGACATCGTGGTCGTCACCGCCGACGGCGTGGAATCACTGAACAGTCGGCCGCATGATCTGGTGGTGGTGCCGGTGACGGAGTCGGCCGACTAGCGGTTGCCGCGGTCGAGCAGGTCGGCGGAGCCAAGCACGCGTTCCACCTGCACTTCGATCACCACTCGCTGCGGGTTCACCCGCGGGGTGCGGTAGCGCTGGGCGTACCGCAGCTCGGCGTCACGGACCGCCGCGGGGGCGTCGTTGACGGTGGCGCTGCCTTCCAGCGAGAGCCAGCGCGCCCCGTCGACTTGGCTGAGCACAGCAACCCCGGCGCGTTCGGCGTTGACCGCCTTCTGCGAACCGCCGGTGGTGATCACCCGGGCGATATGGGTTTTGGGATCAAAGGTGAAACCCACCGCGACCACGTGCGGCGAATTGTCGGCACGCAAGGTGGTCAGCATCGCCAGGTGGCGTTCGGTGAGAAACGCCAACGCGTCACTGGTCAGTCGAGTCGTCGCGTTCGCCATCACCGCCCACGCTAGCGCAGGCGATAATCTCAGCCGTGAACGACACGGTTGACGGGCCGGTGGTGATTTTCGGCGGACGCAGTGAGATCGGCCTCGAGTTGGCGCAGCAGCTCGCGCCGGGGGCGACGGTGGTGCTGGCGGCGCGCTCCGCCGATCGGCTAGACGCCGAAGTCGCCGCGGTGCGCAAGGCGGGCGCGGCGGCGGTACACACCACTGAGTTCGATGCAGACGACGTGAGCGCCCACGGCCCCTTGGTGGCGCACCTGATCGCCGAGCACGGCCCGATCGGTACCGCCGTGCTGGCTTTCGGCGTGCTGGGCGATCAGGCCCGGGCGGAGTCCGATGCGGCGCACGCGGTGGCCGTCGTGCACACCGACTACGTCGCCCAGATCAGTTTGCTCAGCCACCTGGCCGCGGCCATGCGCAGCGCCGGGCGGGGTCGCATGGTGGTGTTCTCCTCGGTGGCAGGGGTGCGGGTCCGACGCGCCAACTACGTTTACGGCTCGGCCAAGGCCGGCCTCGATGGCTTCGCCAGCGGTCTCGCCGATGCACTGCACGGCACGGGTGTGTGCCTGTTGCTTGTGCGACCAGGTTTCGTCATCGGCCGGATGACCACCGGCATGGACCCCGCTCCACTGGCGAGCACCCCGCGTCAGGTGGCAATCGCGGCGGCCCGGGCACTACGCAAGGGCAGCCGCACCATATGGGTGCCGTGGGCGCTGCGCCCGCTGTTCGCCACGCTGAGAATTCTCCCGCAATCTGTGTGGCGCCGGATGCCGCGTTAACAAACCCGGAGCCCGGCGCAGCGCCGCGACCGGCCGGTTAGTACGATGTGACGGAACGCGACATTCCCAGGTCGTGGGAATACACGAAGAATTTCGGTATAGTTTTCTGACCTCTTCCCGCCTGACAGGACTAGAGTGTAAAACCATGGACGATCGAAAAAAGGACCCGTCGGTCGTGCTGCCTTACCTGGTCGGTAGGCCGCTTCCGGCAACTGAGGTATATGAAGCCTTCGGCTACCGGAAGTCTGCCTACTACAAGGCTGCACACGAAGGGCGTTTGATCACCGCCGACAACCTGATCCGGGTTGCCACTCACTTCGGCTTGAACGCGGTTGATCTGTTGGTCCGCTACGGACTGATCACCCTGGATGCCGTGACGGACTTTGTGGATGCCGAGCAGCCGAAGTCCGAGCTACCCAAGCTCGCCGACTTGCATCCCATCGCAAGCCGCCCACCGCTGTAGCGGTTGCACTGTTCGCCTAGGCGCCCGGCCCGCACTTTGACCAGCTACGCGGGCCCCAGGGCTCCGGGCGGGTAGGTTCGCGGTCATGGCCCCAACTTTCGCCCAGATCGCCAAGTCCGACTATTTGCTGCTGACCACCTTCACCAAGGATGGCCGGCCCAAGCCGACCCCGGTATGGGCGGCGGCCGAGGGTGACCGACTGCTGGTGATCACCCAGGAGTCGTCCTGGAAGGTCAAGCGAATCCGCAACACCCCGCGGGTGACCTTGGCGGTCTGCGATGTGCGGGGACGGCCCAAGGGCGAGGCCATCGAAGCCGTCGCCACGGTCTTGGACAAATCGGACAACGGTGCCGTCTATGCGGCAATCGGCAAGCGCTACAAGTTGATCGGGCCGGTGTTCAACTTCTTCAGCAAGCTGCGGGGCGGCATGCGCACCAACGTCGGGCTCGCGTTGACCCCGGCCGGACCGGAGTGATCGACTGCATCACATATAATGGACTTTGCTCATTGAAATGAGCATTGTTGGATCGGAACCCCGACCTCTAGGAGCCACCATGGCCACCGTCACTTCCGATCAGATTCTCGGTGACATCGTCACCGCCGACCCGTCGTCCACCCGCATCCTGAGCCGGTTCGGGATCGATTTCTGCTGCCACGGTCAGCGCACCCTGGGCGCGGCGTGCGCCGCGGACGGAGTCGACGCCGACGAACTGCTGGCCGCGCTCAACGCCACGTCACCGGGCCGGCCGGCCGACTGGGCAGAGTACGACGACACCTCGCTGATCGCCCATATCGTCAGCACCCACCACCGGTTCCTGTGGGATGAGTTCCCGCGGTTGGCGGAGTTGGTGGACAAAGTGGCGCGCGTGCATGGTCCCAACCACGGCGAGCTGCTGCGGGTCCGCGACGTGTTCCATCAGCTCCGCGGCGGCATGGAACCGCACCTGCGCACCGAAGAGACGCTGTTGTTCCCCCAGATCAGCCTGCATGCCGGGGGATCGGACCGACCGCTGCCCGACGAGGTGCGCACCGAACTGGCCGAGAACCAGCAAGAGCATGACAATGCCGGTCATCTGCTGGCTGAACTGCGTGAGCTCACCAACGGCTACGCCGTCCCAGCCGATGCCTGCGCCAGCTACACCGCGATGCTGGCCGGTCTGGCGGACCTGGAGTCCGACATTCACCTGCACGTACACAAGGAGAACAACGTGCTGTTCCCGCGGGTGCTGGCGGCGGCCGGCGATCCGGCCTAAGCGGTCAGGCTTTGGGGCGCAGGTGCTCGCCGAAGAAGCCGAACACGCGCTCCCAGGCATCGGCGGTCGCGGCCTCGTTGTAGCCGAAGCCGGCGATGCGGATCAGCGGCTGGGCCGGCAGCTCGTTGGCGAAGCTGTGGCCGACCCCGGGATAGGTTTTGATGTCGTGCGCAATGCCCTTGTCCTCGACCACGCGGCGTAGCCGATCGGCGGCGCCGCGGCCCATTGGGTCGCGCCCCCCGAAGCTGGCCACGATCGGGCAGGCGCCGTCGAGGGTCTGCTCCAGGTGGCGGGGCAGCGGCACACCGTAGAACGGCGCGGAGGCCCCAAACTCATTGGGCGCCAATATTAATGAGAACTGGCCGCCCATGCAGAAACCGGCGATACCAACTGCGCCCGAGCACTCGGGAATGCCCAGCAGATGATCGCGGGCGGCCAGGATGTCATCGAGTGCACGGCCGCGCTGGGTGAGCAGCTCCCGCATCACCCGGGTGATGCAGCGCGCCCGGCCGCCCCGGGAGTACAGGTTCGGCGACAGCGCGAGGTAGCCCGCGCCCGCGATCCGTTCGGAGATGGCCTGCATGTCCCGGCCGTAGCCGATCGCGTCGTGGATCACCACCACACCGGGCCATGGCCCGGGCCCAGCCGGAGTGTCCAGCAGCGCATCGATGGGGCCGGCGGGCGCCTCGATTCGGATCGTCGTCATCGCCTCAGTATTGCTCTCTCGGCAGGTCGCCGCGCCGGCCTGGAACCACATCACCGGCCCGAACGTTGGGATGGCATGGTGAGCGGTGTGCTGCGGATCTTCGGTCTCTACGCCCTGGTGGAGCTGGCGGCGGTTGCCGGATTGATCTGGGCGATCGGCTTCGGCTGGACAACGTTGCTGCTACTGGGCGTTTTCCTGGCCGGACTGGTGCTGGCAAGCGGGCAGATCAGACGCCAGTTCCGCCGGCTGCGTAAGGCGGCTGACCCGGGTGTGCTCGCCGACAGCGGGCTGGTCACGGCCGGCAGCGTGCTGGTGCTCGTTCCTGGGCCGGTGACCTCGCTGGTGGGTCTTTTGCTGTTGGCGCCCCCGACTCGTTCCGCTGCCCGCCCGCTGCTGGCGGCGGTGGCGGCCACCGCGCTGGGCAGGCACACCCCGCTGCTGGCTGCGGCCACGGTCGGTCGGCAGTGGTACACCACCCGGCGCCCGCCCGGAAGCCGAGCCGACTACATCGACGCCGAATTCGTCGACGTCACCGACACCGGGCAGCGCGCCCTTCCGGTCGCCTGACCGGCAGCCCGCGCCAACCCGTACTTTCTACGTCGTGACCGTTGTGACCGGCAGGCCTGCCTCTTTGCTGCTCGGCGGGCGAATCCACAGCCCCAGTCATCCCGATGCCACCGCGATGGCGGTCCGGGACGGCGTGGTGGCCTGGCTGGGCAGCGACGACGTCGGCCGCGAGCAGTTCCCCCAGGCCGAGGTGATCGAACTCGACGGCGCGCTGGTGACCCCGGCATTCGTGGACAGCCATGTCCACGTCACCGAGACGGGCCTGTGCCGCATCGGCCTGGACCTTCGGCCGGCGACCTCGGCACAACACTGCCTGCAACTGATCGCCGACTACGCCGCGGCCCACCCCGGTGCGCCGATCCGCGGGCACGGCTGGGACGAATCCGGCTGGCCCGACGGCCGTGCCCCTGACACCGCGGCCATTGACGCTGTGGTGGGGGATCGACCCGCATACCTGTCTCGCGCCGACGTCCACTCCGCGTTGGCCTCCTCCGCGTTGCGCAACCTGGTGCCGGAACTTCCGGCCGGAATCGACGCTGCCGCCCCACTGTCCGGCGACGCCCACCACCGGGTCCGTGCCATGGCCGGCACCCTGCTCACCGCCGCGCAGCGCGCCGAGGCCCGGGTGGCTGCGCTGGATGCCGCCGCCGCGGCCGGGATCGTCGCGGTACATGAATGTGCCGGCCCGGACATCGGCGGTCTCGAGGACTGGCACGAACTGCGGGCACTGGGCGAAGGCGGCCACGGCGTCGAGGTGGTCGGCTACTGGGGCGAGGCGGTCTCCAGCGCCGCCCGGGCACGCGAACTGATCGCCGAGACGGGCGCGCGCGGGCTCGGCGGCGACCTGTTCGTCGATGGAGCGTTGGGCTCGCATACCGCCTGGCTCGGTGAGCCCTACGCCGACGCCCCCGGCTGTACCGGCGTGTGCCATCTGGACCTCGACGCCGTCACCGCCCACCTGTTGGCCTGCACCGAGGCGGAGGTGACCGCCGGATTCCACGTGATCGGCGACGCCGCGGTCGCCACCGTGGTTGCGGCGCTGGAACGGGCGGTGGAGAAGTTCGGGGTGCCGGCGGTGGCCCGTTGCGGGCACCGGCTGGAGCACCTGGAGATGGTCAGCGCCGAGCAGGCCGCCAAGTTGGGTTCCTGGGGCGTGATCGCCAGCATGCAGCCGGCTTTCGATGCACTGTGGGGCGGCGAGGAGGGCATGTACGCCCAGCGTCTGGGCTCCGAGCGAGCCGCCGGGTTGAACCCATTTGCGCTGTTAGCATCCCAAGGCGTGCCCCTCGCGTTCGGTTCTGACAGCCCGGTGACCGCATTGGATCCGTGGGCTGCGGTGCGTGCCGCCGCGAACCACCGCACGCCGGGCAGTGCGGTTTCGATGCGGGCGGCTTTCGCCGCGTCGACGCGCGGTGGCTGGCGGGCCGCCGGTATCAACGACGGCCTCACCGGGACGCTGGCGGCCGGCGCACCCGCCTCCTATGCGGTCTGGGAGACCAGTGCCCTGGCCGTTGAGGCGCCTCGCGACTCCGTTCAGCGATGGTCGACCGATCCACGCGCACGGGTGCCCGCGCTGCCGGTTCTCGAGCCCGGCGCGAGCCCCCAATGCCGTCGCACTGTGCACCGTGGTGTGGTTCTGCATGGCTGAGCCCACCGAGGAACCGGCAGCGGAAACCCGCACCGATCCGGCCGCTGACGTGCCGGCGACCGAATCGGACGGCGATGTTCTCGCCCACGCCGACCAGCCCGGGCCGAACCGGCTGGAACGGTTAGGTATCGCCGCCGCCGATCGCTGGGCGCAGCTGGCCGCGTCGGTGGCGGCGGGCATGCTGTTGCGGTCCAGCTTCGCCCCGCTGAACTGGTGGTGGGCCGCGATTTTGGCCGTCGCGCTGCTGAGCTGGGTGCTCGTTCGCCGCGAGACCACCTTTGCCGGAGGTTTCGGCTACGGCCTGCTGTGTGGCCTGGCGTTCTACCTGCCGCTGCTGCCGTGGGTGGGCGGACTGGTCGGCCCGGCGCCCTGGCTGATCCTGGCGCTGATGTGTGCGCTGTTTCCCGCGCTGTTCGGATCGGCGGCGGTGGCAGTGCGGTCACTGCCCGGCTGGCCGATCTGGTTCGCGCTGCTGTGGGCCGCCCAGGAATGGGCGAAATCGGTAGTTCCGTTCGGCGGGTTCCCTTGGGGGGCGGTGGGATACGGCCAGACCGCGGGACCGTTGCTGCCGCTGGTCGCGCTCGGCGGCGTTCCGCTGTTGTCGACCGGGGTGGTGCTGATCGGTTGCGCCGGTACCGCTCTGGCCATCGAGATCGTGCGGTGGCTGCGGAACCCACCGACCCCCGACTCCGCTAACCGCCCGCCGGCGGTGCTGGTGCCCGGACTGTGTATCTGTCTGGTGATGCTGACCGCCGTCGTGGTGTGGCCGGGGGTGCGCCGTTCCGGCGTGGGCGCCGGCGACGAACCGTCGATCACGGTGGCCGCCGTGCAGGGCAATGTGCCGCGGCTGGGTCTCGATTTCAACGCCCAGCGCCGCGAGGTGCTCGACTACCACGTCCGCGAAACCCTGCGATTGGCAGAGGATGTCGCGACCGGGCGCGCCCCGCAGCCGTTGTTCGTGATCTGGCCGGAGAACGCCTCGGACATCGACCCGGTCACCAACATCGACGCCGCGCAGCAGATCACCGTCGCTGCCCAAGCGGTTGACGCCCCGATCCTGGTGGGCACGGTACGTGCCGCGCCCGGCTGGAGCCGGGACAATCCGGCGGCGTCGAATTCGGTGCTGGTGTGGGATCCGCGCACCGGGCCGGGGGAGAGCCACGACAAGCGGATCGTGCAGCCGTTCGGTGAGTACCTGCCCTGGCGCGGGTTCTTCCGTCACCTCTCCAGCTATGCCGATCGGGCCGGCTACTTCGTTCCCGGTCACGGCAACGGGGTGGTGCATGTGGCCGGTGTCCCGGTCGGGGTGACCACTTGCTGGGAGGTGATCTTCGATCGCGCGCCGCGCCAGTCGGTACTCGCCGGCGCCCAGCTGTTGGCAGTACCGACCAACAACGCCACCTTCGACGAGACGATGAGCGACCAGCAGCTGGCGTTTGCCAAGGTGCGCGCTGTCGAGCATGACCGCTACGTCGTGGTCGCCGGAACCACCGGGATCAGCGCGGTCATTGCCCCCGACGGCCGTGAGCTGGCCCGCACCGCGTTCTTCGAGCCCGCCTACCTCGACAGTCACGTGCGGCTCAAGACCACGCTGACACCGGCGACGCGGTGGGCGCCGGTGCTGCAGTGGGTGTTGCTCGGAGCGGCCGTTGCGTCCCTGCTGGCCGCCATACGGCAAAATGGAAACTTCATGCGCGGTCGGATTACGCGACGTCATTTCAAGCGGGGCCGCACCGGCGCCGATGCGGAGAACGGGAGGAACGGCGCCGATGAGTGAGCGTCCCAGCCTGCACACTCTGGTGGTCATCCCCACCTACAACGAGTTGGAGAACCTGCCGATCATCCTGGATCGGCTACAGCAGGCCCGACCCGATGTGCACGTCCTCGTCGTCGACGACGGCAGCCCGGACGGTACCGGGAAGCTGGCCGACGAGCGGGCGGCCGCCGACCCCGCGCGCATTCACGTCATGCACCGGACCTCCAAGGCCGGACTGGGCGCGGCCTACCTGGCCGGTTTCGCCTGGGGGTTGGAGCGCAACTACGAGGTGATCGTGGAGATGGATGCCGACGGCAGCCACGCGCCCGAGCAGCTCTATCGGTTGCTAGACGCCATTGACGCGGGCGCCGACCTGGCGATCGGCTCGCGCTACGTCGACGGCGGGACGGTGCGAAACTGGCCGGTGCGCCGGTTGGTGCTGTCCAAGACCGCCAACACTTATGCGCGTCTGCTGCTCGGCGTCGGAATCCACGACATCACCGCCGGTTATCGGGCCTACCGTCGCGGCGTGCTGGAGAAGATCGGTCTGGACGCGGTCGACTCGAAGGGCTACTGCTTCCAGGTCGACCTCACCTGGCGCGCCGTCAACAGCGGGTTCACCATCACCGAGGTGCCGATCACGTTCACCGAACGTGAGCTGGGTGTGTCGAAGATGAGCGGCTCGAACATCCGCGAAGCGATGGTCAAGGTCGCGAAGTGGGGGATCGGCGGCCGGGTGAACCGGCTGCGGGGCGCCCGCGGCTAGCAGGCCGCTGGGCCCAAGCGCCTGGGGACAGGCGCCGGCGAGGCCTTAGCCGCGCCGCTTCGTCTTGATCAGGTCCAGACGCTCCTTGAGCAGCTCCTCGAGCTCTTCGACCGAGCGGCGCTCCAGCAGCATGTCCCAGTGGGTGCGCGGCGGCTTGACCTTCTTCGGCTCGGGCGCATCGCCTTCGAGCAGGGAGCCTTCCAACCCGTTTTTGCACATCCAGGTGCCGGGGAGCTCCGCGTCGTCGGCGAAGGGGACCTCGAACTCTTCACCGTTGTCGGTGCGGTAACGCGCCATGCGACGCGGCGCCAGGTCGTGGTTGCGGTCGGTCTCGTAGCTCACGGCTCCCAGCCGACTGCCCCGCAGAACACGATCAGCCATGACCCACTCTCCTTATGCCTATTGGTGAAAAATGCCTCGCGAGTGTCAACGCGAGCGAACCCTCTGAAGTTCCCGGCGCACATGGCGCGACCTCTCATGATACCGGGAACATCGCGGTCCCCGGACTAAGGTGTTCAGTCGTGCCTCGCAGTCCCCGCCCCCAGCCGTGCCGATGGTGCGGCCGCGACGTGGGTGATGCCGGGATCGGACGCCGCCGGCAATACTGCCGGCAGTCCTGCCGGCAGCGCGCCTACGAGCAGCGCGCCCTGATCAACAGCGGGAAGACGACCGCACTGACGCCCGACTCCGTGGTGCTCTCCGCCGACGAAGCGACCGCCCTGTCTGACCGGGTCTATCAGGTGCGATGCGCGGCCGAAGACATCGCGACCGCCCTGTCCGAAGACGCTCCCCATGATGAGCTGCGGAAACTGTGCGACACGCTGCTGCAGGCCGTCGATTCGGCCGACCGCTGGCGCTGAAGGTCAGCTGGCGCAGCTGAACTGTTCGCCGGCATCGGCGGCCGGCGGCACCGGGTGCAGACAGCCGAAGGTTCCGATGCCCTCCGGGCGCAGCAGCACCGCCGACCGGTGGGCATAGTTCACGCAGATCAGCCCCACTTGATCCGCCCGACAGCGGTAGTCGCCGAACGACAAGGCGGATCCGTCCGGCAGTTGCGCCCCGTCGCCGTGCACAAACCGGCCCGGATCGCCGTGCGCGGAGCCCACCCGCAACGTGTTGCCGCCGAAGTCGACCCAACCGCCCTTCCACTCGCCGTAGATGTCGGCGGGCTGCGCCGGCGGGTTCGCCAGATCCACCACACAGGCCAGGGCGCTGTCGGGGGAACCGGATTCGCTGATGCAGGTGGTGGCGCGGCGGGGCGCAGCCGCCACCGTGAAGGCGACATCATCGATGAGGTCGGTGACCTCGCCGTCGCGGGTCGCCTTGTGGTATTCGGCGGCGTCGACGGGCCGGCCGGCTTCTATCCAGGCGATGACGTCGGAGATCGCCGCGCCCGCAGCGGGGGGAGCCAGCGGCCCCGATGGCTTCGCCGAGGTTGATGTCACCGATGTCGACGGTGCTGTGCTGGACGGAGACGAGCCCGTCGAAGTCGGCTTCGGCTCTTCGACCTTGGCGCCAGAACATCCCGCGACCAACAGCAGTACGGCGATCAGGCCCGTGAGACGCATGCCGTTAGGCTAACCGGCCCTGCTCATGCGGCGGTCCAGCCTCACCTCTCCTTCGTCGAGGTTCGCTAACCACCGGGCTCATGCGGCAGTCCAGCCTCACCTCTCCTTCGTCGAGGTTCGCTAACCACCGGGCTCATGCGGCGGTCCAGCCTCGCCTCTCCTTCGTCGAGGTTCGCTAACCACCGGGTGATTCGCTACCGTTCGGCTCATGCATAACCACCCTGTGCAGGCCCGCATCGCCACCGGCGTCGTGGAGGGTTTCGTCCGCGACGGGGTGCGCAGATGGCGGTCCATCCCTTATGCCCGCCCGCCGGTGGGGCCGCTGCGGTTTCGGGCGCCCCAGCCGGCGGAGCCGTGGTCGGGGGTGCGCCATTGCCACGGTTTCACCAATTGCGCGCCGCAGGAACGGTTCTACACCGTCCTGGGTCCCGGCCGGTTTCAGCCGACCAGTGAGGACTGCCTGACGCTCAACGTGGTGGCCCCGGAGGACACCGACACCGGCCCGCTGCCGGTCATGGTGTTCATCCACGGCGGCGGCTACATCATGGGCAGTTCGGCCACCCCCATCTATGACGGCGCGGCGCTGGCCCGTCGCGGCTGTGTGTACGTGTCGGTCAACTACCGGCTGGGCGCACTGGGGTGTCTGGATCTGTCCTCGCTGTCGACCTCCGACGTCACCCTGGATAGCAACCTGTACCTGCGCGACCTGGTGCTCGCCCTGCGCTGGGTTCAGGAGAACATCGCGACATTCGGCGGCGACCCCGACAACGTCACCATCTTCGGGGAGAGCGCGGGTGCGCACGCGGTGGCCACCCTGTTGGCGGTTCCCGCGGCACAGGGCTTGTTCGCCCGTGCGATCGCCGAAAGCCCGGCCGCGGGCCTGGTGCGAAACACCGACATTGCGGCCGCCTTCGCCGAGCGCTTCGCCGCGTTACTCGGGGTACGCCCGTCCGGCGCCCAGACGCTGCTGCGCGTGACGCCGTCAGAGCTGCTGACCGCCCAAGACCGATTGATCGCCGACGGCAACCGGGACATGCTGGGCGCGTTCCCGATCGGGCCGGTGTGCGGCGACGACGTGCTGCCGGTGGACCCGGTTGAGGCGATGCGTCAGGGATCAGCGCACCGGGTTCCGCTGATCGTGGGCAGCAACGCCGATGAGGGGCGGCTGTTCACCCGGTTCTTGCGGATGTTGCCGGTCGACGAACCGATGGTCGAGGCGGTACTGGCCGGCACCGACGCGGGAGTGCGTGACCGCATCATCGCCGCCTATCCGGACTACCCGAAACGGGCGGCCTGCATCCGGCTCGGCGGGGATTTCGCCTTCAATGCCGCGGTGTGGCAGATCGCCGATGCCCATGGGGCCCATGCGCCCACCTACGTCTACCGCTACGACTACGCGCCGCGGATGCTGCGCTGGTCGGGTATGGGTGCCACGCACGCCACCGAGTTGTTCGCCGTGTTCGATGTGTACCGCACTGGCGGTTTTGGCCGGCTGCTCACTGCCGGCGCGGACCGCCGGACGGCGTTGCAGGTCAGCAAGCAGGTGCAGCGCCGGTGGGGAGCGTTCAGCCGGGAAGGGCTGCCGGGGGACAACTGGCCGGCCTACACCGCCGACGAGCGTGCCGTCATGGTGTTCGACCGCAAGACTCGCTTGGAGTACGACCCGGCCCCCGAGCGACGCAAGGCCTGGCAAGGCTTTTCGTTAGCGCACTGACGTCCCGCGAGGGAGTCAGGCCCGGGTGACCCGGGTGCCGCCGGCCAGCTCGTCGTGCTTGCCCTGCTTGGTCGGGCTGCCGCTGATCGTCACGGCGATCACGACGTAGGCCACGAAGGCCAGCAGCGCACCGAGGTAGGGGACCACGGCCAGCAAGGTGAACGAATTGCGGATGGCCGACTGCGAAGCCGTCGGCTTCGACACTCCGTCGGGCCCGTGCACCGCCAAGCCCAGCAATCGCTTGCCGGGGGTGGCGCCCTGAGTCACCTCGAACAGCACGAAGTAGCCGAACGTCAGCGCCCCGGAGAACAGGCCGGTGACCAGGAACGGGTAATCGTCGGAGAACAAGAACACCGACAGGAAGAACGCCACGATGCCGACCAGGAAGCCGTCGAGCACGCGGGCCCAAAAGCGCCTGCCCAGCCCGCCTGGTTGCTGTCCCCACCCGGGCTGCGGCCCCCAGCCCTGCGGCGGCGGATAACCGCCGGGCTGGCCATATCCGGGGCCTCCGGGGCCTCCGGCGCCATAGCCAGGACCGTTCGGGCCGAAATCGCCGGTTGTCATCAGATTCGCTCCTGACCACGTTGGATGTTCGCCAATGTACCGTGACGGACGGGGACGGAAGCGGTTTCTGCGGAGGGCGAAACGGCGGACTGATGTACCGGATCGCGGTGGTGCTCATCGTCGCATCGCATCTTGCGTTCGTCGGCTACGTCGTGGTCGGCGGCTTTCTCGCCGTGCGATGGCCGCGCACTCTCTGGCTGCACGGTGCGGCGACGTTCTGGGCGGTGCTGATCGTTGTCGGACACCTGGACTGCCCGCTGACCTGGCTGGAGCGCCGGGCGCGCGCCGCCGCCGGTATGGCCCCGCTGCCGGCGGACGGATTCATCGCCCACTATTTAGCCGGTGTGCTGTACCCGCCGGGGTGGACCATCGCGGTCGAGGTCGCGGTGCTGGTGACGGTGCTCGGGTCCTGGGCGCTGTGTGCGCGAGAAGCGCTGCGCCGCCGACGATACTGTGGACGCATGCGGGCGCTGGTCATCGTCGATGTGCAGAACGATTTCTGCGACGGGGGAGCGATCCCGGTGCCTGGCGCCGTGACCGTCGCGCAGGAGATCAGCCGTTACGTGGACAGCCCAGCCGGCAAGGCCCGCTACGCGCACGTGGTGGCCACTGCGGACTGGCACGTCGATCCCGGCCCGCATTTCTCCGAGCATCCGGACCATGAGACGTCCTGGCCGCGGCACTGCGTCGCGGGAAGTCCCGGTGCGCAGTTTCCTCCGGCGCTGAGCACCGATCGGATCGAGGCGGTCTTCAAAAAGGGCGCGTACAGCGCGGGATACAGCGGCTTCGAGGGTGTCGATGACGCCGGCACCTCACTGCACGACTGGCTGATCCAACATCGGGTGCGCAACCTCGACGTGGTCGGTGTCGCCACCGAACACTGCGTGTGCGCTACCGCCAAAGATGCTGTCCGCGAGGGCTTTTCCACCGCCGTGTTGTCGGACCTGACCGCGGGCGTGTCGGCCGAGTCGAGCGCCGCCGCGCTGGCGGAGATACGCAGCGCCGGTGTGGCTGTGGTGGAGGCGGCCTGATGACGGACGCCATCGCCGCGGAGCTGCTGGCCGCAGTCGAGCAGTCACCGACCGCGGCGGCCGCCCACGACAGGGCCGCATGGGCAGGGCTGTTCAGCGCCGACGGCCGGGTGGAGGATCCGGTGGGGTCGCGGCCGCACGTCGGCCCCGAGCAGATCGGCCGGTTCTACGACACGTTCATCGGTCCGCGCGACATCACCTTCCACCGCGACCTGGACATTGTGCGTGGGACGGCGGTCGTACGCGATCTGCAGCTCGAGGTCGCGATGGGACCGTCGGTCACCATGCACATCCCGGCGATCCTGCGCTATGACCTGCACGAGTCGGCCGGTGGCTGGGAACTGCAGCGGTTACGCGCCTACTGGGAGCTGCCGGCCATGGTGGGGCAGTTCCTCGGCAACGGCATCGCCGCACTGCCCGCCGGGATCGGGTTGTCCCGAGCACTGCTGCGCAATCAGCGACTGACCGGCGCCGCCGGATTCCTCGGCGGGTTCCGCCGACCGAGCAGCAGGGGTAAGGAACCGGTGCAAGCCTTCCTGGAAGCGCTCACCGTGGGCAACACGGCCACCGCGCGCGGATTGCTATCACCTGGTGCCACAGTCTCTTACGGCGACGATACCGCCGTGGACCTCGCCGACCTCGGGTCGCAGCTGGACGGCGCGCGCCTGACCAAGATGTTGGCCGCGGGCAGCACCGTCGCAGTGTCGACCAGCTCAGCGCAGCGACGCGCCGTGCTCTTCTTCGACGTGGCCGCCCGTGGTGCGCGTATCACGACAATCCGGTATTTCCCAGCAGCCTGATTAGGCGCCGCAGCGGCGATAAGCTCATCTACGTGCCGAGCTTTCGAATTGCCGAAGTCGCCGAGCTCCTCGGGGTCAGCGACGACACCGTCCGCCGGTGGATCGACTCCGGTCGCCTGTCGCTGACGACGGGCAGTGGCCCCCGCATGGTCGACGGTGCCGAGCTGGCACGGTTTGCCCAGGAGCGCGCCGCCGTCGAACCGGTGTCCCGCAATCCGGTGGTGGGCCAGTCGGCACGCAACCGGATGGTCGGGCTGGTCACCAAGGTCACCCGCGACACGGTGATGGCGCAGGTCGAGGTCCAGGCCGGCCCGTTCCGGTTGGTCTCACTGGTCAGCAGGGAGGCCGCCGACGAGCTGCAGCTGCAGCCCGGCAGCCTGGTAGTCGCCTCGGTCAAGGCCACCAACGTCGTCGTCGAACTGCCACGACGGGCCGGTGCGGCCAGCCACACCGACCCGGCCGCCGAATTCGGCTAGATCAAGCCAGCATCACCAACGATGCTGTCGCCGCCAGCAGGAACAATGCCGGAAACCCGATGTTGGAGAACACCCCGGCGCGCACATGCGTCGCGACAGCCCCGATGAAGTAGGCCACCAGGCCGGCCGCGGCGGCGACACCGATCAGCGGAACACCCGCCAGTCCGATGAGCAACCCCACGCCGCCGGCCAGTTTCAGCCCGCCTAACAGCGGCAACCAGGACCGCGGCACGCCCACCCGCGCGGAATTGGCCAGGACGAACTGCGCCGGAATGAAGTCGGGTATGGCAATGGCGATGGTGATGCCCGCGGTGACCGCGACCGTCACCAGGTAGACAGTCGGTACGCTCATGGTGTTGCTCTTCCTGTCGTCGGTGGATATGGCTCTATCCCTGTGACGACTCCCGAACGGGAAAGGTGACCCATGGGCAACACCGACGTTCTGGCCCAACGGTTCGAGGACAACCGCCGACATCTGCATTCGGTGGCGTTGCATCTGCTCGGCTCAGCGGCAGACGCCGACGACGCTGTCCAATCCGCTTGGCTGAAGGCCAGCAGCGCCGACTTCGCCGCGGTGGACAATCTGCCCGGATGGCTCACCACCATCACCGCACGCACCGCCATAGACCAGTTGCGGGCACGCTCACGTCGCATCGAGCAATCACTGTCGGATGCACCTGAGTTGGACAGCTCCCCAGCGCTTGCCACACCGGCCGCCGACGAACAGGCGCTGCGCGCGGAAGCGGTCAGCCGGGCCCTGCTGGTGGTGCTGGATCGGTTGTCGCCGGCACAGCGCGTCGCCTTCGTGCTGCACGACGTGTTCGATGTGCCGTTCGAGCAGATCGGCGACGTACTGGACCGCTCGCCGGACGCGGCCAAGAAGTTGGCCAGCCGTGCCCGGGCACGACTGCAGGCCGCGCCAGCTGAGCAGCCGCGACGCCGCGCCGAGCATCTCGAGATCGTGAGCGCGTTCTTGGCCGCCTCGCGCGGCGGCGACATCGCCACCCTGTTGGAGTTGTTGGCGCCCGATGTGGTGCGCCGCGTCGACCCCGTGTTGATACCTGCCGGCGTGCCCACCGAGATGCGTGGCGCTGGCGATGTCGCCACCGAGACTCGGCACTTCACCCGGCGTGCTCGCGCCGGTGCCGTGCTGCTCATCGACGGCGCACCTGGTATCGCAATTGCCCCGGCAGGTCGCCTGCTGGCGCTGTTGCGCATCGGAATCGGCGACGACGGGCGCATCCACACCATTGATATCGCGGGCGATCCCGAGCGGTTGCGCACCGCGACGCTGCAACTCCCGCAGACCTGATCCGCCGCAAGAACACGTGACGGCCGCCCATGGCGGCGGGTTCTGCTTTGATGGGTCACGCGAACCGATGTGTATGAGGGGGCGTCCATGCCAGACGAAACGACGGCCGCAGGGGAGACCGCAGCGGCGGGGGAGAGTACGGCGCCAGCGCCGTCACCGCCCGCGGTGACGGCCCGTGGCATCACGATGACCGGGCCGTGGGGACGCGTCTTCGGACCGCTGGATTTGGACATTCCGGCAGGCGGTACCACCGTGCTGGTCGGTCCTCCGGGGTCGGGTCGCACCGCCCTGATGATGAACCTGGCCGGCCGGATGAAGCCATCGTCGGGCACGCTCACCGTGCTCGGGCGCAACAAAGCCCGCGACATCTTCGACGTCGCTGCCCTGGCCGGGATCGAACAGCTCGACGCGATCTTCGAGTCGGTGACGGTCGCAGACCTGATCACCGAACAGATCCGCTGGGATGCACCCTGGTACCAGTTGGTCCGCCGTGCCGGCGACGCCGAGCGCGACGCGATCTGCCGCCCGGTCTTCGGCGACCTGCCGGTACCCCAACTGCACGACTACGTCGAGCACCTCGATGAAATGACCGGGTTGTTGCTGCGCATCGCGCTGGCCAACACCGCACGTCCACCGCTGCTGGTGGTCGGCAGCATCGATGAGATCAAAAACAGCCGCGATCGCGCGATCCTGCTTACCCGGCTGGTCGCGCTGGGGGAGAAGCAGACCGTGATCACCTCGTCGGCCAACCCGATTCCCGACGGGTTCGGGCTCGCCGGGCAGATCACCGTCGACCGTCTGGAGCGCGCCGAGCTCGTTCCCGGCCGACACGAGAAGGGGAACCGCTGACCATGCTCGCCGGAATGTCACTGGGCACCGACCTCAAACGCTATTCGCGCGGCACCATGCCGCGGCTGGCCCTGATCACCATCATCGTGCTGCCGCTGCTCTACGGGGCGATGTATCTGTGGGCGTTCTGGAATCCGTTCGCCGCCATCGACAAAATCCCGGTCGCCCTGGTCAACGAGGACACCGGCGCCGTGGTCTCGGGTGAACAGTTGCATGCTGGTGACGAGGTCACCCGGGCGCTGATCGACTCCAAGCAGCTCGATCTGCATCAGGTGTCGGAAAGCGAAGCCGTCAAAGGTGTTTCCGACGGAACCTACTACTTCTCGATCACCCTGCCGTCGGATTTCAGCACGGCGGTGGTGTCCCCGGCGGGCCCGCATCCGCAAAAAGCACAGATCCAGTTCCGGTTCAACGACGCCAACAACTACCTGGCCTCGGTCATGGGGCAGAACGCCGCCCGCGAGGTGCTCAACGAAGTGAGCTCCAAGGTCGGCCAGCAGGTGATCGGCACCGCACTGACCCAGGTGACCGACGAGGTCAAGAATGCGGCGGACGGAGCCGGCCAACTCTCGGACGGCTCAAAAACGTTGGCCGACAACATGGGCACGGCCCGTGACGGTTCGGCGGCGCTCGCCGACGGAATCCGCCAGCTGAATCACGGTGTCCAACGGGCGACCGATCCGCTGCTCAAGGTGACCGACGACCTCGCCAACATGGGCTTCGACCCGAATGCCGCCGGTGCGGCCGCCGCCAGCCTCAGCGGCAACCTCAAGACGGTCAGTGACCGGATCGCGTCGCTCAACGTCAACTACCAACAGGCTGCCGGGATCGTCAACCAGGTGGTAGACGCCTTGCGCGGCAACCCCGACCCGGCGGTACGCGGGCTCGGTGACACCCTCGCCGGCGCCCAGCGGCTGCTCGATGTCGAGGGACTGGACCCGGCCACCGACGAGGGCCTGAACCAGCTGCGCGCCAACACCCAACAGCTGGAGAACGATCTGGCCAATCCCAACAGCGGGCTGCGTACCTTCATGACCCACGCCCTCGACGGCGGTCTCCGGTCGGATGTGGTCGCGCTACGCGACGGGGCCACCGCGCTGGTAGCCGGGGCGAACCAGCTCAGCGACGGGCTGGTCCAACTGACCGACGGCAGCAATCAGCTCAAGGACGGCGCCGCCCAACTGGCGTCGGGGCTGGGCGAGGCCGACCAGCGCGCATCGACCATCACCGACCAGCAACGCGTCGACGTCTCGGCCATCCTGGCCAGCCCGGTCGGGGTGGACATGGACTTCACCCATCACGCAGCCACCTTCGGCACCGGGTTCGCCCCGTTCTTCTTGCCGCTGGCACTGTTCATCGGCTCGCTGATCGTGTGGATGTTATTGACCCCGCTGCAGACTCGCGCCATCGTCAACGGCGTCGGCGCTCTGCGGGTGGTGCTCGCCTCGTACTGGCCGGCCCTGCTGCTGGGGGTGTGCCAGGTCTTGCTCATGTACACGGTGGTGCACTTCGGGGTGGGGCTGCAGGCCCGCCACGCCGCGGGCATGGTCGCCTTCTTGGCGTTGATCGCCGCGTCGTTCCTGGCGATGATCCAAGCGTTCAACGCCGTGCTCGGTGTGGCCGTCGGCCGGGTGTTCACCCTGGCCTTCCTGATGTTCCAGCTGGTGTCGTCCGGCGGGGTGTATCCGGTCGAGACGACGGCGAAACCGTTTCAGATATTGCATCCCTACGACCCGATGACGTATGCCGTCAACGGGTTACGCCAGTTGACCGTCGGCGGTATCGACGAGCGGTTGTGGACATCGGTGGCCGTGTTGGCCGGGATCCTGGTGGTATCACTTATTGCCAGCTCCTGGGCTGCGCGCCGAGATCGTCAGTTCACCCTCGAACGTCTCTACCCGCCGATCGAAGTCTGACGGTTTCGCGGGTGCTGGCCTCCGGTGCACGATCACTTACGCGCCGCAGCGTGCTGCGCGGCGCCGGAGCGATCGGGGCCGCAGCACTGTTGCCCGCGATGTCGGCCTGCGGCAGCGACGACGACGCACTGACCTTCTTCTTTGCGGCCAACCCCGAAGAAGCCGAAGCCCGGATGCGGATCATTAACGCGTTCGGACGCGAACACCCCGACATTCGGGTGCGCACGATTCTGGCCGGCGGCGACCCGACCCAGCAGATGTCGACGTTCTGCGCCGGCGGGAAATGCCCGGATGTGCTGATGGCGTGGGAGTTCAACTACGCCGGACTTGCCGACCGCGGCGTGCTGTTGGACTTGAACACTCTGCTGGATCGGGATCGGCGGTTCGCGGCGGCGTTGCGCGCCGACAGCATTCCCGCGCTCTACGAGACGTTCGGCTTCAACGGCGGCCAGTACGCGTTCCCGGAGCAGTGGTCGGGTGCGTTCCTGTTCTATAACGCCAAGATCTTCGCCGAGGCCGGTGTGCCGCCACCGCCGGGCCGCTGGGACACGCCCTGGACGTTCGACGAGTTCTTGGCCACCGCCGCCGCACTCACCCGGCGGTCCGGCAATGGCCGAGTCACCCAGTGGGGCTTTGTCGACACCTGGTCGCCGCCGTACTCCGCAGCGCTGTTCGGCATGAACAACGGGGTGCCGTGGGCGGTGCCGCGGGTCAACCCGACCCACCTGAACTTCGACGACGACGATTTTCTCGCCGGGATCCAGTTCTACGCGGATCTGTCCAACGTGCATCGGGTGGCGCCCGCCGCCGCGGACACCCAGTCGATCTCCACCATGGGCCTGTTCACCGCGGGCAATGCGGCGATGGCGCTCGGCGGGCACTGGCGCTACCAGACCTTCGTTCAAGCCGAGGATCTGGATTTCGACGTGGCGGTGCTGCCGACCGGTCCGGCTGCCGCGGCCAAGGGTATGGCGGCTCGATCCGCCATCGGCAGCACCGGTCTGGCCATTGCCGCCGACAGTCGCCACCGGGAACAGGCTTGGGAATTCCTCAAATTCGCGGCGGGCCCGGTAGGACAGTCGCTGATCGGGGAGTCCGGCCTGTTCGTACCGGTGCTGCGCTCGGCGATCGACACACCCGGATTCACCGCCGCGCACACCGGGATCCGCAACCTTGCGGTGCTGACCGGCGGCCCGGCGCATTCCGAAGGCCTGCCGATCTCCCCGGACTGGCAGAAGGTCCACGCCCTGATGGACCGCGCGATCGGGCCGGTACTGCGCGGCAAGCGGCCCGCGGCAACGCTGAAGACCGGCCTAGCACCGCAGATCGACGAAGTGTTAGCCACCGCATGAATCCCACCCGCAGACGCGCACGTGCAGGACGCTGGTTCATCGCCCCGAACCTGGCGGCGGTCGCGGTGTTCATGGCGTTCCCGCTGGCCTTCTCGCTCTACATGAGCTTCCAGCGGTGGGATCTGTTCACCTCGCCGACCTTCGTCGGCGCCACGAACTATCGCGACCTGTTCACCGCTGACCCATTGTTCGGCATCGCGGTCCGCAATACGACGGTGTTCACCGTCGGGACTGTGGTCCCGACGGTGCTGATCAGTCTGGTCGTGGCGGGGCTGCTGAACCGGAAGATCAAGGGTATCGGCCTGTTTCGTGCGATCGCGTTTCTGCCGTTGGCGGTGTCCTCGGTGGTGATCGCGGTGGTGTGGCAGTTCGTGTTCAACACCGACAGCGGATTGCTCAACATCATGCTCGGCTGGTTCGGCATCGCACCGGTGCCGTGGCTCACCGAACCGCACTGGGCGATGGCCTCGTTGTGTCTGGTCAGCGTCTGGAAGAGCGTGCCGTTTGCGACGGTGATTCTGCTGGCAGCCATGCAGGGCGTTCCCGACTCCCTGCACGAGGCGGCCCGCATCGACGGCGCCGGCGAGGTGCGGCGCTTCGTGTCCATCACGGTGCCGATGATCCGCGGCGCCGTGTGGTTTGTGGTGGTGATCTCGGTGATCAACGCGTTCCAGGCATTCGATCTGGTGTACGTGCTCACCGGCAGCAGCGGCGGGCCGGAGACCGGTACTTACGTGTTGGCCATCATGTTGTTCCAGCAGGCCTTTGCCTTCTTGGACTTCGGGTATGCGTCCGCGCTGGCCTGGGTGATGTTTGCCGTGCTGCTGGTCCTGACCGTCGTCCAATTGCGGTTGTCACGCAGGAACGCGGTGAACCAGTGACCGGGACACCGGCGCGGCATCGCATTGCCGGGCTGCTGGGCGTCTACGCGGGACTGGGCGCCGTCACCGCCTGCGCGTTGTTCCCGATTCTGTGGGCGCTGTCGGGCTCACTGAAGCGCCAGGCCGAGATCAGCCAGCCGATGTTGTTGCCGGCCCATCCGCAATGGTCGAACTACGTCGAAGTGTTCGCCCGAATGCCGTTCTGGCGGATGCTGTTCAACACCATTCTTTACGCGGGCTGCGTGACGGCCGGGCAGGTGTTCTTCTGTTCACTGGCTGGGTATGCCTTCGCCCGGCTGCCGTTCACCGGCCGTGACACGCTGTTCGTGCTGTATCTGGCCACGCTGATGGTGCCGTTGACGGTCACGGTGATTCCGCAGTTCATCTTGATGCGGGTGTTCGGGTGGACCGACACCATGTGGGCGATGATCATCCCCGGCCTGTTCGGCAGCGCGTTCGGCACCTATCTGATGCGGCAGTTTTTCGCCACCCTGCCCATGGATCTGGAGGAAGCCGCGATCTTGGATGGGTGCTCACCGTGGGCGATCTATTGGCGGATTCTGTTGCCGCATGCCAAACCCGCGGTGATGGTGCTGGCGGTGCTGACCTGGATCAACGTCTGGAATGACTTTCTGTGGCCGCTGCTGATGATTCAGCGCAAGGGCATCGCCACCCTGACCCTCGGATTGGTGTGGATGCAGGGGGAGTACGTCGCCGAGTGGCCGGTCCTGATGGCCGCCTCCATGCTGATGCTGGCCCCGCTGGTGGTCATCTACGCGATCGCCCAGCGGGCCTTCGTCAGTGGGATCGCGGCCACAGGCTTCGGTGGACGGTAGTCAGGAGAAACAGAGTGGCTTCAGTGACCTTCGACTCGGTGACCCGGCACTATCCGGGCGCCGACCGCCCCGCCCTGGACACGCTGGACCTCGCGGTCGCCGACGGCGAGTTCATGGTGCTGGTCGGGCCGTCGGGTTGCGGCAAGACGACCACGCTGCGGATGCTGGCCGGCCTGGAACCCGTTGACGCCGGTCAGATCTACATCGGCGATCGCAATGTCACCGCAACCGACCCCGGCCATCGCGACATCGCCATGGTGTTCCAGAACTACGCCCTGTATCCGCACATGACCGTGGCGCAGAACATGGGTTTCGCCCTCAAAGTCGCCAAGACCCCCAAAGCCGAGATCCGCGCCCGGGTGGCCGAAGCCGCCCAGCTGCTGGGACTGGCCGAGCTCTTGGCGCGCAAGCCCAAGGACCTCTCCGGCGGCGAACGCCAACGCGTCGCGATGGGCCGCGCGATCGTGCGCCGTCCGCAGGTTTTCTTGATGGACGAGCCGCTGTCGAACCTGGACGCCATGCTGCGGGTACAGACCCGCAACCAGATCGCCGAACTGCAGCGGCGACTGGGAATCACCACCGTCTATGTCACCCACGATCAGGTAGAGGCCATGACGATGGGGGATCGCGTCGCGGTATTGCGCGACGGGGTACTGCAGCAATGCGCGCCGCCGCGCGAGCTCTACCGCACGCCGGCCAATGTCTTCGTCGCCGGATTCATCGGGTCGCCGGCGATGAACCTGTTTGCGGTCTCCGTCGTCGACGGCGCGGTCTCGCTGGGCGGTTATCACATCGGCGTACCGAGGGAAATATCTTCAGCAGCAACGCAGCTGGTCGTCGGCATTCGACCCGAGCACCTACAGATCGCCGATCGCGGGATCGCTGTCGAGGTGGACTTCGTCGAGGAACTGGGCGCCGACACTAACCTATACGGCACGACGGTTGACCCGCAGACTTCGCAATCAGTGGTCGCCCGGGTTCCCGGTAACACCGAGGTGCGCCGCGGCGCCCGGCTGTCGCTGGGCTTCGACGTGACCGATCTGCACTTCTTCGGCGCCGACGGCGCCCGGATCGGGTGAGCCGCCGCCCGTCAGCTTGGCGCTGCGCCCGGGCCCGAGCGTGACCGCCAGGTGGTGCAGCATCAAGACGAACACAACGGTCCAGGCGGCCAGCGCGATCCAGCTCTCGACCGAACCGATGTAGTAGACGATCGGCAGGTGGTCGGCCTGCCCCAGGTAGTGGCTGCCCACCCCGTACATGCCCAGCGGGAAGATCACGCTCCACCAGGGCGCTTCGTAGCGCAGGGGTACGCGATGGACGACGTGGCGCCACACGCCGGCGGCGATCATCGGCGGAATCAGCCAGGTGCCGAACGCCCAGAACATCACCGACGTTCCGGCGATCAGACCGCGGGTGGCGTGCACCATCGGCGCTTCGGCCATCTCGACGATGTGGGCACCGGCCAGCACGGTGATCGCGGTGGCGCCCATCGCCACCCAGTACTGCGGGACGAGGTCTTCGGGCAGCAGCGGGTAGAGCAGCAGCCGCAGCGCGACAAAGATTCCGGCGGCGCCGTAGAGGAACACTCCTACCGACCAGGACGCCACGGCAAGCAGCGCCAGGCTTTGACGCCACGGTTCGGACACCTCCACCTCGAGCACCGCGGCCAGCACCGCAATGGACTGGCTGGCCACCACCCAGATGAACCAGGTGCCGTTGGCCCGGCGCACCACCGGCCGCTCCGAGGTCCCCAGCACCGCGGTCCACGGAATCAGATAACCCAGCACCAGCCAGGTCAGCGTGCTGACCACCAGCAGCCCGACCGCGACAGTGCTGTGCCCGTCGATGACCAGCCGCGCTCCCAGCACATTGGTGGCCGAGACGAATGTGAACAGACCGAAGGCGCGCCCGGAATCATAGAGATCGGCCAGGAATTCGCGGCGGTAGGCCACGACACGCACTGTCGATACCACGATCAACACCAGGTAGGAGAGCACCGTCACCCACAGCAGCAGCACCGAAACCCATTGGGATTTCTGGTGATACATCGCGGTCGAGACCATGCCGCTGGCCATCACCAGCGCGAAGTAGCCCGGGTTGAGCGTGCGGATCGCCTCGCGGGTCCCGGTCGCCGGCACCGTCGCCCCCGTTTGGGTGCCCATCAGTCGAGCAATTGGCGCAGTACGTATTGCATGATGCCGCCGTGCCGGTAGTAGTCGGCCTCGCCGGGGGTGTCGATGCGCACCGTCGCATCGAATGCGATGTCGCCGGCCTGGACGTGCACGGTGTCGGGAATGCTGTCGCTCAGTGCGGTCACCCCGGTGATGTCGAAGGTCTCTTCACCGGTCAGGCCCAGCGAGTCTGCGTCGGCGCCGTCGGGGAACTGCAGCGGAAGCACGCCCATGCCGATCAGGTTGGACCGGTGGATGCGCTCGTAGGACACCGCCAGCACCGCCCGCACACCGAGTAGCACGGTGCCCTTGGCGGCCCAGTCGCGTGAGGAGCCGGATCCGTATTCCTTACCGGCCAAGATCACCAGGGGAGTGCCGGCGGCGAGGTAGTTCACCGACGCGTCGTAGATGGTGCTGACCGGACCGTCCGGCTGGGTGAAGTCGCGGGTGAAGCCGCCCTCGGTGTCGGGTGCCAATTGGTTGCGCAGTCGCACGTTGGCGAAGGTGCCGCGGATCATCACTTCGTGGTTGCCGCGCCGCGAGCCGTAGGAGTTGAAGTCCTTGCGCTCAATTCCGTGCTCGGACAGGTACTTTCCGGCGGGTGAGTCGTAGCGGATGGATCCGGCCGGACTGATGTGGTCGGTGGTGACCGAGTCGCCGAGCTTGGCCAGCACCCGGGCGCCGGTGATGTCGGTGAGTGGCGCCGGGTCACGGGTCATGCCGTCGAAGTACGGCGGCTGGCGCACGTAGGTGGAATCCGGTGCCCAGGAGAAGGTGTCGGTGTCGGGGACGTCCAGGGAACGCCAGCGGTCGTCGCCGGTGAAGACGTCGGCGTAGCTGGTGGTGAACATCTCGGCCTGCAGGTTGTCGTCGACCACGGCGGCGATCTCGTCGGTGGTGGGCCAGATGTCGCGCAGATACACCGGTTCGCCGTCGCTGCCGGTGCCCAGCGGATCGGTGAGCAGGTTGACGCGCAGAGTGCCGGCCAGTGCGTAGGCGACCACCAGCGGCGGGGACGCCAGGAAGTTCATCCGGACTTCGGGGTGGATGCGGCCCTCGAAGTTGCGGTTGCCCGACAGCACCGAACACACGGTCAGATCGTTGTCGACGACGGCCTTACTCACCTCTGGGATCAGCGGTCCCGAGTTGCCGATGCAGGTGGTGCAGCCGTAGCCGACCAGGTTGAAGCCCAACTTGTCCAGGTAGGGCGTCAGGCCCGCCCGCTCGTAGTAGTCGGTGACCACCCGCGACCCGGGCGCCAGGGTGGTCTTCACCCACGGCTTGCGCGACAAACCCTTGTCGACGGCGTTGCGGGCCAGCAGTGCCGCGCCGACCATCACCGAGGGGTTCGAGGTGTTGGTGCACGAGGTGATCGCGGCGATCACCACGTCACCGTTGTCGATCTCGGTGTGGGTCCCGTCGGCGAGTTCGATTGGCTTGGCATCGGTCCGCCAGGGCAGCTTGTCGCCACCGTCCCACTGCTCCCGCGGCCTGCCTTCGGATTGGGATTCGCCGAAAGCGATCGGGTCGCTGGCCGGGAACGATGCCGCCGACGCCTTATCCAGGTCCGACAGGGCCTGAGCGGTGGTTTCGGCGCCGTCGAGCAGCGCAGCGACGGTGTGCGGGGCCAACCGCAGCGGGATGCGGTCCTGCGGCCGTTTGGGGCCGGCGATCGACGGCTCCACACTGCTCAGATCCAATTCCAGCGTCTGCGAGTAGACCGGTTCTCGATCCGGGTCGTGCCACATGCCCTGCTCTTTGGCGTAGGCCTCCACCAGCTTGATCTGATGCTCAGAGCGGCCGGTCAGGCGCAGATAGTCGCAGGTGACGTGGTCGATCGGGAAGATGGCGCAGGTGGCCCCGTATTCCGGGCTCATGTTGCCGATCGTGGCCCGGTTCGCCAGCGGGACGTTGGCCACCCCGGGACCGAAGAACTCGACGAACTTGCCGACCACCCCGGTGGCGCGCAGCAGCTCGGCGACGGTCAGGACCAGGTCGGTGGCGGTGGTGCCGGGCTGCAGCTCGCCGGTCAGTTTCAGGCCGACCACCGGTGGGATCAGCATGCTCATGGGTTGACCAAGCATGGCCGCTTCGGCTTCGATCCCGCCGACTCCCCAGCCCAGGACGCCGAGTCCGTTGACCATCGGGGTGTGCGAGTCGGTGCCGACGAGGGTGTCGGGGTAAGCCAGCGGTCCGTCGGCGCTGTCGCGGGTGAACACCACCCGCGCCAGGTACTCCAGGTTCACCTGGTGGCAGATGCCGGTGTCGGGCGGCACCACGGAGAAGTCATCGAATGCCTGCTGGCCCCAGCGCAGCAGCTGATAGCGCTCGGCATTGCGCTCGAATTCCAGCTCGGCGTTGACCGCGAACGCGTCGGTGCGGCCGAAGACGTCGGCGATCACCGAGTGGTCGATCACCAGCTCGGTGGGGCACAGCGGGTTGATGCGGGTGGTCTTGCCACCCAGCTCGGAGATCGCGTCGCGCATCGCGACCAGGTCGACCACACACGGCACCCCGGTGAAGTCCTGCATCAACACCCGCGCCGGCGTATAGGCGATTTCCCGGCCGTGCGCGGCGCTCGGGTCCCAGGCCGCCATCGCGTCGACCTGCTCGGCGGTAACCAGCCGGCCGTCTTCGTTGCGCAGCAGGTTTTCCAGCAGAACCTTGAGACTGTAGGGAAGTCGCGCCGAGCCATCGACGCGATCGAGCCGTCGAATCTGATACGTGGTGTCGTCGACGCTCAGTTGGCCCCGGGTTCCGAAGCTGTCGAGATTGCTGTCTGCGGCCATTGCGGGCCCTCCCACCGGTCGGATCGGTTACCACCGACCCTAGGTCCGCTTCAGCGGCGGGACCAGGGGGAGAAGGGCCTCAATCAGCCTTGCTGTGCTGCGCGCTCCAGCACCGGCCGCTTGTCCGGGCAGTAGGTGTGGACCGAGGCGCCAAGGAACTGCCAGGCCTGCGCCTGGTTGGTTCCCTTTTGCAGGTTGGGGGTGATGAAGCGGACCGACTTGGCCGCGTCGCCGTCGACGCCCTTGTCCAACCGCTCGCAGACGATCTTGCCCAGCCAGGCGTTGTAGTCCCGGGGGCCGTAGATGCCATAGGTGTGCAGTTCTCGGGCGAAATCGGTGTCGGGGTCGGCGTGAGCGGGTGCTGCGAGGGTCACGGCCAAGCCCAAGACCGCTGCGGCGAGGGTCGTCGATTTCATGAGATGCAGTGTAGACCCATCTGCTTAGGTGATCTTCCTTTGCAAGCGGGGGAGGCCGGCGCGAGGCCGCGCTCACCTGCGCGAATCGCACACGATGTGGCGCCCGTCGCCATTCACATGTGGCGAGCAAGACAATAAGGAATTTATGAGGTTTATAAATTTGTGACTATTAGCCAAATTTCTCGTATTGTGTCTCCCCGTGGGCCGACACGAGTTAGCCAGCCAGCGCAAACGATCATCGGTTTTGATGGCTGCCGTCCTCGCACCAGCTGCATTGTTCTTTGCTGTGGGCGGTAGCGCCAATCCTGCGGTGCCGAAAGAATCCATTGCGGTGGTTGCTGAAGACAATTCACCAGGCGGTTTGCAGCTGGTCGCCGCACCGGCAGCAACGCCCGAAGCGGGTCCACCCGCGCGGTTCGCCGTGGCCTCACGAACGCGCACCGTGCCGCGGTTCCTGCCCGCGGGAGTCGCCCCGGAGCGGGGCCTGCAGGTGCGCACGATCCAAGCCGCTCGCAGCATCAGCGACGCCTTTCCCCAGATCATGCAGATCGGTGGCGTACGGGCCGACGCGCTGCGCTGGCACCCCAACGGGCTGGCGCTCGATGTGATGGTCCCCAACCCGGGCAGCGCCGAGGGAATCGCGCTCGGAGATTCGATCGTGGCCTATGTGATGGAGAACGCCGGCCGGTTCGGCCTGCAGGACGCCATCTGGCGCGGTGTCTACTACACACCCGGCGGCGGGGCCCAGCGCGGCGGCTACGGCCACTACGACCACGTCCACGTCACCACCACCGGCGGCGGCTATCCCAGCGGCAGCGAGGTTTACCTGCGCTGACGACCGACCTGAGGGTCAGCGTCACCGAGGGCGTCGCGCTGCTCACGCTGAATCGGCCGCAGGCCCGCAACGCCTACACCGCGGTGATGGGGCAGCTGCTGAGCCAGGCCTACCGTGACTGCGACGCTGACGACGCGGTTCGCGCGATCGTTCTGACCGGTGCCGGCGACGCCTTCTGCGCCGGAGCCGACCTGTCATCGCCGACAAGCCCATTCGATGCCCCCGAGGACGAGCAGGCGTTCACCGCCTCGCCGATCACCCCGGCGGCATTTGAGCTGAGCACACCCGTGATCGCCGCGGTCAATGGTCACGCAATCGGGATCGGGCTGACCATCGCTTTACAGGCCGATATCCGGATCATGGCCGCGGAGGCGAAATACGCTGTGCCACAGGTCCGCCGAGGCGTCGTTCCGGACTGTATGGCGCATTGGACGCTGCCCCGACTGGCGGGTACCGCGGTCGCCGCCGACGTGCTGCTGACCGGGCGCACGTTCGACGGGCACGAGGCCATCCAGATGGGCATCGCCAGCCGCTGCCTGCCGGCCGCGGAAGTCCTCGACCATGCGCTGACGATCGCCCGTGACATTGCCGTCAATGTGGCACCGACGTCGGCGGCGCTGAGCAAGCGGTTGCTGTGGGACACCGTGATCAACGGCTATGGCCCGCGACAGGTCGCTGAGCTGGAAACCCAACTCCATCACCAGGTGATGGGGAGCCCTGACGCGCGCGAAGGCGTCGAGGCGTATCTCCAACGACGCGCACCCCGCTGGAGCACAACGCCTTAGCGCGCGTCGACCCCGGCGCCCAGCGGCCGGTCGACGAAGAAGTCCATCAGCGGCTCCGGGCCACCGCCGTAGCTGGAGAAGTCCGTCACGCCGGCCTCGGCCAACACGTCGGCGTCGATGTAGCACTGGCCGCTGGCCTCGGCGGCCGGACGCCGCAGAATCTCCACGGCGGCATCGGCCATGATCTGCGGGCTGCGCGCCTTCTCCAGTAACTCGCCGCCGTCGGGGGAGTTGGCCACCGCCGAGGTCGCGATGTAGGTCTCGGGCCACAGGCAGTTGCTCGCGATTCCGGCGTCGGCGTATTCAGCTGCCCAGCCCAGCGTCAACAGCGTCATTCCGTACTTGGACAGCGTGTAGGACGGGTGCACGCCCAACCAGTACGGGTTCATGTTGATCGGGGGAGCGATCGTCAGCACGTGCGGCGCCGCGGACTTGCGTAGGTACGGCAGGCACGCCTTGGTCAGCAGGAACGTCCCGCGCACGTTGATGTCCTGCATGAGATCAAACTTCTTGGCGGACAACTGCTCTGACGGATCGGTCGCGATAGAGCTGGCATTGTTGACGCAGATGTCGATGCCGCCGAATCTGTCGACCGCGGCGTCAACGGCGCGTTGCACGTCTTCCTCGCTGCGCACGTCGCCCACGACCGCCAGAGCCTTACCGCCGGCTTCCTCGATCTCGGCGGCCGCGGTGTGCACGGTGCCGGGCAGTCGCGGATGCGGCTCGGCAGTCTTGGCCAACAGCACCACGTTGGCGCCCAGCCGCGCCGCGCCCAGTCCGATCGCGAGACCGATACCGCGGCTCGCGCCGGACACCACCATGGTGCGGCCGGAGAATTCGGTGCCTGCCACCTGCTGACTCCTCGTCGTCGATGCGCGGGGACTTGCGGACCTTCCGATTGGTTTCGCCCACCCCACGTCCGGGCGCAAGCGTGACAGTTTGGCGCAGAATTGTAAAGCTTGTCAGGAAGCGTCCGGGGCCTTGAGCGCCGCGGCCAGCATGGTCGCCGTCAACCGGACCATCGCCTCACGATCCGCGGTCGCGGGCCGCTGCAACGCGATTCGTAGGCAGGCGCTCGACGTCACGCCCATAGTCACGAACACCAGATCGTCCAACTCCGCGGGTGACAGGTCGGGGCGGGATCGGCTCGGGATCACGCTGCCCAACGGCAGCAGGCTGCGCTCGATCTCGTCCATCGCGGTGTGGTTGAGGTAGGGCGGCAGATCGAAAGATGAGGATGTCAGCGCCGCTAGCAGAATCGGGGCGTGCTGCTCATAGACCGTCGTCAGGGTGTCGACGACGAGCAATGCCGCCTCGTCGACCTCGAGGTCGATCGCCTGGCCGACCGTACGGACCAGCTGGAACGAGATGTCGCGGGTCGCGGCATCCACCAACTCGGCGATGATGGCCGCGCGATCCGGAAAATAGCGATAGACAGTGCCGATACTGACGTGGGCGGTGTCGGCGATGCTCTGCGTGGTCAGCGTCTCCACACCGCGTCGCGCGATCAACTGGCGGGCGGTGTCGAGCAGGCGGCTGCGCATCTCCCGGGCTCGCTGCTGCTGCGGCCGCGACCGTGCCTGCGCGGGCATAGCACCCCCAAATAAAAGTGAGTAGTAAGTGAGGTATTCTCATGTTCCCATAGTTGTATGGCAAACGTGTCCAATGTGCCCAATGCCGACCTGGCCGTAGCGCGATACGGCCAGGCCGGCCGCGACTGGATCGCCGGGACACAGATCGCCGACCCGCTGGCCGACGCCGTGGTCGCCGATTTCGCCACGCTGCCTAGCGGGGCGGGAATGGCCATGTTTCGGGCCGCGGTCCAGCACGGCATCGACTCGGTCGAGTCGCCGCCGGAGTCGCTGCGGGCATTGTTCGACGAGATCGACCACGAGCCCGACTGGCTCGACCACGACCGCCTGGATCGCGCTGCGGGTCATATCGTGCGCCACACCGCGTCCTACGGCATCGTCTTGGGTGCGGCCTCGCTGACTGCCGGTGCCATGAACGCCGCGGCCGGGATGCCGTTGGTGTTGACCGGTCGCTACACCAGTCAGGCAGCCGTGCGGTCGATCGAGGTCGGCGCGTGGCTAGAGGAGATCCTGACGCCCGGCGGACTGCGGCGCGACGGCGCCGGTCTGGCCACGACATTGCGGGTCCGAATGATTCACGCGTTCGTCCGACGTCATCTGCTGTCCGAGAGCGAATGGAACAGCGATGCGTGGGGCGCTCCCATTCCGCAGAGCTACATGGCGTTCACCATCGTCGAGTTCGGTCGGATCGCCCTAGCGGCGATGCACCAACTGGGGGTTCGCTATACCCAAGACGAACTCGACGACATCTACCACTTCTGGCGCTACGTCGGTGTGCTCAACGGCGTTGCAACCGAACTGAATCCGGCCACCGAAGCCGATCAGGTCCGTATCGCCGAACTGTATGCGCTAACCGCGGTGGAACCCGACGACGGAGACCGTGACTTCGTCCGCGCGTTGACGCACGACTATCTGGCGCGCGAGATCGCCGAGCTGCTGCCCTTCGGGGGATCCTGGAAGCACCGCGTCGGCGTGAACATCATCAACGGCATGACCCGGGCATTTCTCGGCGATGCCAACGCCAGCCGGCTTGGTGTGGCGGACACGGCCTTCAAGTACCTGCCGCGGGTGCTCAGCCCGGCCGTCGGCGGGGTCAACCAGGTACTGGCGCGCATCCCTGGGGTCAATGAACTGCGGACCCGGCGCGCCTTGGCCAACTATCCGCGGCTGATGGCCGAACAGCGGCAGCGTTACGGGGTACACCACGACCTGGTCGATGCCGCGCCGGACAGCGGCGGTCATCCCGCGGCGGCGCGCTCTGCCTAGGGATGCGCGCCCAGCGCGGCAGGACCAATGCGTCCGGCACGCACACCGTTGGCAATGACGACCACTTCAGCGAGCTCGTGAACCACTACCACCGCGGTCAGCCCGAGCGTCCCGAAGACTGCTAGCGGCATCAGCACCGTGATAATGCCCAGCGACAGACCGACGTTTTGCAGCATGATCTGCCGGGAGCGACGAGCATGGCGCAGTGCGTGGGGGAGATGGCGCAGGTCTTGGCCCATCAAGGCAACATCGGCGGTCTCAATGGCGACGTCGGTTCCCATGGCGCCCATCGCGATTCCCAGGTCTGCGGCGGCCAGGGCCGGAGCGTCGTTCACGCCGTCACCGACCATAGCGGTCGGGCGGTCCGCGCGCATTTGTGCGATCAAGCGGGCTTTGTCTTCGGGTCGGAGTTCGGCGAAAACGTACCCAATTCCAGCTTGATCGGCCAGCGCCGCGGCAGTGGCGTGGTTGTCCCCGGTGAGCATCGACACTCGGTAGCCGCCGTCTTGTAGCGCGGAGATGACCTCGGCGGCCTCAGGGCGCAGTTCGTCGCGCACGGCGATAGCACCCAATAGCTGGTCGTCGCGTTCGACCAGAACCGCAGTCGCCCCGCCGTTCTGCATACGTGCCACCTGATCGGCGAGCTCGCCCGAGTTGAGCCAGCCGGGCCGGCCCAGTCGGACAGCGTGGCCATCCAGGGTGCCGCTCAGCCCGGCTCCCGGGAAAGCCTGCACGTCGATGGCGACGGGCCCGCCCGGCTCCGACGCGGCGAGAATCGCGGCTGCCAGCGGATGTTCACTGCGCGCTTCCAGTGCAGCGGCCACCACGAGCACGTCGTCTCTGGAAGCGCCGTTGGCGGTGGCAACTTCGATGACTGCGGCCCGGTTCGCTGTCAAGGTTCCGGTCTTGTCCAGTGCAATCCCGCCGATGGTGCCGAGGGCTTCGAGCGCGGCTCCACCCTTGATCAGGACACCGATCTTGGCTGCCGCGCCGATAGCTGCCACCACAGTCACCGGCACCGCGATGGCGAGCGCACATGGTGAGGCCGCCACCAGCACAACCAGTGCGCGCTCAATCCATACCGCGGGGCTGCCCAGGATGCTGCCTACGCCGGCGATCAACGCTGCACCAATCATGATGCTGGGCACCAATGGTCGCGCAATGCGGTCGGCCAGCCGCTGACTTGCGCCCTTGCGGGCTTGCTCGGCCTCCACGATATGCACGATGCGGGCCAGTGAATTGTTATCGGCAGTCGCGGTGACCTGAACCCGCAACACGCCGGTGCCGTTGATCGACCCGGCATATACCTCGTCACCGCGGCCGGCCTCGACCGGAACGGATTCGCCGGTGATTGCGGACATGTCGAGCGCGGTGCGGCCGGCAATGATGATGCCGTCTGTGGCCAGTCGCTCGCCGGGTTTGACGATCATCAGGTCACCGATACGCAGTTCGCCTGCGGCCACGATCGTTTCGGTGCCAAAGCGCACGACGGTGGCCTGCTCTGGGACCAGTGAGAGTAGAGCGCGCAGGCCACGACGGGTGCGAGCCACCGCGTATTCTTCCAAGCCCTCGCTGATCGAGAACAAGAATGCCAGCGCGGCGGCCTCGCCGACCTGCCCCAGTCCGACCGCCCCGGCCGCAGCGATGGTCATCAATGAGCCCACGCCGATGTGGCCCTGCGCCAGACGCCTAAGGCTGGAGGGCGCAAATGTCGAGGCCCCCACTGCCAGCGCGGTGACTTTGAGCCCGAACGCAATCGGGACCAGGGGAGGGGCCCAGGCACTGATCGCCGAAGCCGTCAGCAGTGCTCCCGACAGCGCTGCTCGCCGCACCTTCACGACGTCCCAGAGCCGCTGCGGTTCGGGCCCCTTGCCGTCGTGATCACAACAGCCGTCGTTCACTAGCTGCCTGGGTGAAACCTCGTTGCCAGAGCCCGACCGAATCCGGGCGCTCCAGTCAATGACCCGCTGCCCAAGGCTGCGCTCGCACCCGTCGGTCGAATGCGGGGCCCGAGCGGGCACCGTTGCTGCCGGGGCTCGCTGAGCGGTGGCGATCGCCGACAGAATTGCTGCACGGTCGCAGTGCTCGGCCGAATACCAGATCACCACCGATGCGGTGCGTGGATAGGCATGCACCGCACGAACCCCAGGCACTTGAGACACTGTGTCCTCAATCGCCACAGCCATCAGGGCGCTATTGCGAAAGCTGCTGGCCTGAACTCGCATTCGGCCGGCAGCAGCAGAGATGACGGCCGGTGCGTGTTCTCGATCGGCGCAGATAGCCGCGGTCACCTTATAACCCCTTCAGTTCAGCAGCAGTCGTCGCCTTCAGTGGTGGCGACCGGCAGTGGAGACTCCTCGCCGAGGCGGTCCCGCGCTTCTGCGACGACATCAGCGACTCGCAGTCGAGCCGCCTCGGCCGCCACCTCGGCTCGTCGGGTGCCACGCAACCCCCACTCGGTGGCGGTTACCGAGGCGCGGTGAACGGGAGCCGCTCCCGCAGCCCTGCGTAGCAATTCAAAGGCGCTCACCCCGACCAGGCCGGTGACCACCGTTTCGGCCGCTTTGACCAAAAGTGCTTGCGGAACCACTGCGACATCTCCTCATTGTTGTTTTGTGCCAAGACAGCTCGGATCGGCTGGCTATCTTTCAGCCGCTACCTCGACTGCGCTGGACGACACGCAGTCATCGATGCAGGGTTCGTCGGTGTCGACTGCCAGAACCACCTGGACCAGCTCGCCCAACGCGCGCGCCAGGTGCGGGTCCGCCAACCCGTAGCGAACTTGGCGACCTTCATACGTGGCGACCACCAGACCGCATCCGCGCAGACACGACAGGTGGTTGGAGACGTTCGACCGGGTCAGGCCCAGATGCGAGGCCAGCTGCCCGGGATAGGAGACGCCATCCAGCAGAGCCACCAGGATTCGGCATCGCGTTGGATCGGCCAGTGCCCGACCCAGCCGCGCAAGGGCTGATTCCCGCATCTCACACGTCAGCATAACCTGAATAGTACAGCATCCAATGTACTATTCAAACAGTCCGCTGAACAGACAGTTGGGCTACACGAACTCGATCCCGGGTGGTCTCCACGTGCCTTCGCCGATGCCGGGCGCGCCCCAGTAGGCGCGGATGTAGCGGGAGAAGGGTCCATTCGGGGGCCAGTTCGACTCGTTTTCCGGCCCAGGCGATCTCGCACCGGCGTACAGCGTCAGCGACCGGACCGTTGGAGTTGTTGGTTTGCTTGTCTCGAGAGCCCGTGTCAGTCATCGTTTCCCATTGGACTCCTGCCGGTCCTGGTACACCTCGATTTCTACCGACGACAGTTGGGACATCACCGTCGCGACGGAGGCTTCAGAAACGATTCAATGCGGCCATGCAATACGCGGCGGTGGTGGAACGTGAGGCTCGATCACAGGCACTCCACAACTGCTAGAACGAGTTTCGACTTGCCAGACTTGAAGCCCTCCCATGCATGGGGAGTCGCCGCCCACGTGACCAACACCGAACCCATTCGGCCTGGTGGTTGCGCGACCGCCGGAAGGGGTAGTGCTAGTAGATCGACACCCAGACTGAGGGTCTGGGCACTTCCTAAGGAGGGACCGATGAACGTGTTCTTACGCCGTATGGCGTGCGCGGTCGCGATTGCGTTGACGCCCATGTCATTCGTGGCAGCAGTGTCACCTGGTGTGGCCATGGCCCAACCCCCTGACTGCGGTCCGGGCAACTGGTGGAATCCGGGAGCCAACGCGTGCCAGCCCACCGCACCGCCGAACTGCGGTCCGGGCAACTGGTGGAATCCGGCAGTCAATGCGTGCCAGCCTGTAGTGCCGCCACCGTCCGGCTAGCGGCGTGGCATCCGGCCATGGCGGTCCTCTGCCCCCGGCAGTGGCCGCCACGGCTCAGATCTGAGTCGGCAGGTCTAGCCGGCTTTCGCCTCCTGGCGGTGTGCGTCTCGGGAAAGACGACGCTCGCGTTGCTCCTCGAACCTGATCACTTGGCGCTCAAGGTTTTCGAGGTATGTTGCAAGCTGTTCCCGGCGCTGTTCGCCACGCGAAGTGAAATCGTCACGCTCGAAAATCCGCCACTTACGCAGGTTCGGGCGTACGACTTCGTCCAGATGCTGCCGCGGGTCGTAGATCCCGTGTTTAGCCATCAGCACCCCGTTACGGCGAAAATTCGGCATGCCCTGACCGGGCATCCGGAAATTCTCGACGACGTCGGCGACCGCTTCCAGCGCCTGATCAGGTACCAGATCCAACGCCGCACCGCACACGTTGCGGTAAAAGATCATGTGCAGGTTCTCGTCGGCCGCAACGCGCTGCAGCATCCGGTCGGCAACCGGGTCATTGCACACCTTGCCGGTGTTGCGGTGACTGACGCGAGTGGCCAATTCCTGAAACGTCACATAGGCGACCGACAGCAGGAAGTCGGTCTTGTGTCGCGCATCCTCCTCAGCGGTGGCTCCGAAACCGTTGCTCACGTGCTGCATTCGCGCCTGTTCCAGCGCCACCGGGTCGACCCCGCGGGTCACAAGGAGATAGTCGCGGATCACGATGCCATGGCGGTTTTCCTCGGCGGTCCAGCGGCCCACCCACGCCGCCCAAGCACCGTCGTCGGAAAAGTATTTGGCCGCCTGACGGTGATAGGACGGCAAGTTGTCCTCGGTGAGCAGGTTGGTGATCATCGCCGCCTTGGCGACATCGCTGAGTTGCGACTGCTCTGGTGACCAGTCGCTACCACCCATCCGTGCGAAATTGCGGCCACGACCCCAGGGCACATAGTCATGGGGACTCCACGCGGTCGCCACCAATTCGTGCCGATTGACGTTGGTTGCCGCAACGGGCTCCAACTCGCGAAGTATCTCCAGATCGGTTAACTGCCTCGACATCGCATCTCCCTATACGGCTATTGAGATGGCCCCCCAGCCGGACGAAACCATACCCCGGCGGCGCGCTGCACGCCGACGCAGACAGACCAGTTGGTCAACTCACAGGGAGATCATCAGTGGGACACACAATTCGACCAACACTATACGTGATGTTGTCGTGACCTTGCTCACAGGGGGAGTGCTGCAACTGCTATTCGGCGACGACATTGCTTTCCGCACAGCGGCCTGGAGGTACATCTGCGGGCGGCAACATCGCTGCCGGTTTCGCCAAAACCGCCGGGACGTCGGCCTTGGCGACCGGTGCCAATTAGTCTCTGCTGCAACCGAATTACTCTCTTACTGGAACTAATTCCGTCACTGTGACGTATCGCCTTAGCGCGTTGGTGGGCGAGTGGGGAGAGTGGTGATGACTGCCATGGGCTAGGTCACCGCTGGAAACGCAGCGTTGCCGACTACGATCACAACGAGCCGCACAACCCGCGGCACCCAACGCTAGCGCGGAGATGTGTTGCAACCAATAAGCCAATCATTACCCAGCGCCAGGGTTCTTGTTCTCGTAGGCAGTTTGCGATCCGGTTCGCTTAATCGTCAGCTGGCCGCAGCGGCCATCAACGTTGCGCCCCCTCGGATCGAGCCGATTCTGTTCGATCGTCTAGGCGAGCTGCCGCATTACAACGAAGACCTCGACGTGGTGCCGGCGGCCGAAGCTGTCGAAGCTCTTCGCGCAGAGGCGGCCAACTCCGACGCCCTACTGGTGGTCACTCCCGAATACAACGGCGGTTTGCCGGGTGTCCTGAAGAACGCGTTCGATTGGCTCTCACGCCCCTACGGCGAGGCTGCATTGATCGGCAAGCCCGCAGCCGTGATCGGCACCGCACTGGGCCGCTACGGCGCGGCCTGGGCGCACGCGGACGCACGAAAGACGCTCGCGATCGCCGGCGCGAAGGTGCCCGACGACATCGAGCTGTCGATCCCGGCGAAGAACTTCAACGGGCTACATCCGCAGGAGTCAGACGAAGTAGTCGAATCGCTGCGCGGAGTCTGGTCACAGCTGATTCGCCACTTGCAGAGCTGATTTCGGGCCGCCGTCCGTCTAGGAAATCACCTGGTGGCGCCGGCAAGGTAGCTGCAGAGCATCGTGACGATCGCGTCTTCGGCTACGTCGGCGGCAACCGGGGTGGGTGTCGCGATAAGTCGGTGGACCAGCGCTTCGATGGTGGCGACGATGACCTGTGCGGCGGTCGTGGGATCGCTGACGCTCACCTCTGGGTACGCAGCGAGTAGCTGTGCGGTGGACGCGATCGCCTTGCGTTCGAGATGGTGCAGGTGCTCGAGGAACTCGGGGGATCGCGGCGCTTCCTCGAAGAGCACTCGATGCAACCCCGGGTCTTCGCAATGGTTGTCGATGGCCGAGCGGACGAAGACTCGAAGTGTGTCCTCAAGACGGTCCGGCAAGCCGTCGGCGGTGCGTTGGACCAGCAGTTCCATACCCGCCTCGACGTGCTGGTCCATCAGGGCGCGCAGGATCGCATCCTTGTTCGGGAAGTACTGATACAGCGAACCGATGGACAGCTGCGCATACTCAGCGATGCGGTTAGTCGTGCTTGCCGAATACCCGCGCTCGGAGAAAACTTGAGCGGCAGCATCGAGTACGCGTTGCCGAGTCTCCTTGGCGCGGGCCTGTTTCGGCTGCTTACGGCGGCGATACCGGTCTGGTGGAGCGATTGCTGGACTCCTGCCGAAATGCGAGTAGTCAAACCAAGGAATTCGCCTCAGTATTGAGGTGATCCTAACAACGGCGAGAGGTTGCTCGGCGTCCCACAACAGCCTTGCGTAACCCAGATCAAGCACGCCAATCAAGCCCACAGAGGAACGACATGAGATCGGCTCGCACCGATGAACAGGTAATCCGCACAGCCAGCGTGATCGACTGCCCGGCCGATGCGGTGTGGCGGCGGATCACCTCGCAGGACGGGATCAACGACGAAATGGGTCCGTATCTCAAGATGACCATGCCGCGCAGCTTCCGTGGCAATTCCATCGCCGACGTGACACCCGGAACCCGGATCGGTCGAAGCTGGCTGTTGCTCTTCGGGGTCATCCCGGTCGGTGTCGACGACATCACCATCGCCAGGATCGAGCCGGGTCGGATGTTCCGAGAAGAGTCTCGAATGACCGGCATGCGCATTTGGGTGCATCACCGCACCTTGGAACCCACGGACGGTACCGCTGGTGAGCAGACCCTCGTCACCGACGAGATCACGGTAGCCCCACGGGCGTTCTTAGGACTCATCCCTGGATCAAGCACCCTGGTGAACACCGTCCTCGGGCACTTCTTCGCCCATCGTCACCGGCGGCTGGCACGGACGATGCGCACCCTTGGTAGCTCCGATACGCCTCAGGCCTGATTCGCCACTCCGAGAAGTGATTTCGCGTCGATAGGGCACACCGGGCATACTCAATCATTTCGTCACTGTGACGTATTGCCATGTGCGGCAGGGGTGAGGCGGGGGTGACTTTGGGTCAGTTGCGGCCGGCGTCGTGCCGTGAATAGCGGCGCGCGTATCCGAGGCGCCGACGCACCGGCGCGGGATCCTTGGCGGCGCGGCCGGCGGCCGCGACGCTCGTGGGGTTTGCACACCAGAACCGAGACGGGTGATGGGTAGGCATAACGTCATTCAATGGGCGGCGCCGCGCGATACAAGGAAAGCTGGCGATGCCGATCTGACCCAGCCCCTTCCAGCAGGTATCGCTAACGCCGATAACGTACATTATGTCAGTTTGTTGACCAACGGCGAGATGCTTCCGTTCCCCCGTAGGCTCACCGCATGCACGAAGTGACTCTGGCCAGCACCGGTGAAGCGGCGATGCTGACAGTCGGACTGTTGGTCTATCCAGCGTTGATCCTCGTCATCATCGCTGTGGCGATCGACAGCGCCCGCCGGCACCGACGCCGCCGCGCGATCTTCGCCGCAGTCATCGTTGGCGTGCTGATCCTGGGCGGGCTAGTTGCGGCGATTTTCAGCAGCATCGCGTGAACCTGTCTGAACCCAAGTCGCACCGCGCGAGTCTACGGCTGGCCGCTCTGCAAAAGCTCGTGCTGTTGGCGGCATCGCATACAGGCGGAGCTCACGACGTAGGCAGAACACGCAAGATCACCCAATCGATGGAGTCGCGCCAGCGGAGGGTGCGCGGCGTCCAGGAGACCACCGCCACGGTGGCCGGCGTGCCAGTTCGGTGGTTCCGTCCCGCCCGGGCGGGCGCGGGGCTGATCTTCCACGTACACGGTGGGGCATTCGTTGCCGGTAGTTCTTTGGCGGCCCGTGCCCACAGCGGGCTGGCCCGGTCCAGCAGTGCGGAACTGGTGAGTGTCGATTACCGACTTGCACCAGAGCATCCATTCCCCGCGGCCCTCGATGATGTGTGGGCGGTTTACTCGGAGGTAGCACGTGACCGCCCCACGGTCATTGTTGGGGAGTCTGCCGGAGGTGGACTGGCTATGTCCCTGGTGCGACGGGTTCTGGACCAAGGCGGAGACGCGCCGAAGGCTCTGGTGACGATGTTCCCGTGGGCTGACCTCACCAACAGCTCCGACAGCTTCGTGTCGAATGAACACCGAGATCTGCTGTCCCGCGAGGGTCTTTCGCGTAGTGCGCTGGCCTATGCGGGTGACCTGGATCTGAAGATGCCTCTACTGTCGCCGCTGTACGGCTCGTTTGCCGACTTTCCCCCCACACTGATCGTCGTCGGTACCCACGATTGTCTACTCGATGACTCCCGCAATGTCTCGACCCGCATGCGCTCCGCCGGTGTAGACGCGACACTTGTCGAGATAGCCGGCGGGTTCCACGGTTTCATCCTTTTACCCGCACCAGATTCGAAAGAAGCCAGGCGGCGAATTTCGTCCTTTGTGGGCGCAGCCTTCACCAAGTGATGATTGCTCGCTCTCTACGCTGACCTGACGGCAAGCACAACGCTCAAAGCGGGCCGATTGCGCTGGCGATACCACCTGGGTGGACACTATGACGTGGCCCTTTCCGCAACGGTATTCAAAGTCGAACTTGGCGTCTCCGATGTCGATCACGGTTACTACGCCGATCACGCACTGACCGTGGCCCGTCACCCCAGTGAGAATGATGAGCGCATGGTGGTGCGGCTGTTGTCCTTTGGGCTTCGCGCGCACCGACTCGCCGACGTCGACGGTGAGTTGGCGTTTGGGCCGGGCCTATCCACCCCTGGCGTACCGGACTTGGCGCTCACCGACTACACCGGCCGGATCCTCGAGTGGATCAACGTCGGCCAGCCCGACGAACGCGCTTTGGGCAAGGCGGCCGGCCAGGGCGACCAGGTGCTGCTGTTCCCGTTCGCCGCCGGCGTGGCCACCTGGTGGCGCACCGTCGGCCCCAAAGTGGCCGGGCTGCCGAACCTGTCAGTGCTGCAGATACCGCACGCGCCGGTGCAGCAACTGGCTCAGACCGTCGATAGACGGGTCTCGGCGCAGGTAATGGTGATGGAGGGCCAGGTGACGATGACCGTGGGCGGTGTCGACGTCACCTTCACGCCCGAGCCATTGAAGTGAACATTTGAGCCCCGCTATCGCTGGCTAATCGTCCTCGGCGTCATCGCGGTGCGCAGCCTCGATCACCTCAGGCGGCACCGGCCTCTGTAACCACACCCGCATCCGCATCAGGCCGCCCGCGATCGTTCCGACGGCGAGCACGGCAGCGATGATCCAGAGCGCGAGCGACATGCGGCAATTCTCCGCTTGCCGCGGGCGGCATGAGGCAACATTTCCCAGCTTTAATGTCTCGCACCGAGGTGCTTGCTCGCCCACTCCTCAGTGGTCATGGTTGGGATGCCACGGGTGACGTTGAACGTACCGGCTTTCGGCCACGCGACGCCCTTGCCCTGAGCGAACACCGCACGGTACTTCCGTAGTCCATCGTCGGGGTTTCGGTCGAGGTCGAGCAATAGATGCGCGACGGTCCATTCATTGCGGATGACCTGGACTCCCCTGGCCCGTCCGACAATCTCGGCGAGTTCTCGGTATGTGATCGTGTCGCCGGCGACATAGACGACTTGGTTCGCGATACGCGGGCGGGTCTGGATGATCTCCGCAGTGAGTGCGCCGATGTCCTCGGCAGTGGTGACGGTGACTTCCGTATCCCAACTGCCTAGCGCATTAACGGTATTGGTGGTGAGATCGACGACGCCGAACTCGGGTTCGAAGAGGAAGCTGGTGAACATGCCAGTCGACACGATCACCCATTCGGTGGTGCTCTGGGCACGCAGCATGTCGCGCACGTCGAGTTGTTCGTTGAACAGGTTCTGAGGACTGTCGCGTCCGATGGCGTCGTAGTCGACGCCGAACTGCCACGGGAAGTATCGCGGAACCCGCGCCGCCAACGCGGCCTCGGTGATCTTGCATTGGATTCCCGCCCCCGCCGCGAATCCGATGCAGCTCACCACCGTGTGGAACTGTCTAAGCACTGTCGACAGCTCAGCCGCCGTCGCCGTCGCAACGTCCGCCTCGACGATACCGACGCCGCGGGCCGCGAACTCATCGCGTAGCTGGGCATGCCGGGGCGTGTCCGACGGCCGCAGCAGCACCGTCACCGGTGGTGCGTCGTCCCGGTGAGTCAGTGCGGCGACCACGCTGCCGCCGAGCTCGCCGGCTCCGATGACGAGAATGCCTCCCCGGTGTGATGATTGCTGGGCAGCCATAATCCCTCCGCGGTGCTGATCCGTTGGCCGAATGCGAACGATCGCGATAACGACCCGCTGCGGCGCAGCATTCCCGACCGTCTCTGCGGTGCACACTGGTCTCCATGGGCAAGCTCATCTACGGCTTCACCGTGTCGGTGGACGGCTACATCGCCGACGCGCAAGGCAGCATTGACTGGAGCGAACCGAGCGACGAACTGCACCAGTACTGGAACGACTTCGAGCGCGAGACCGCGCTGTCGTTCTACGGGCGGCGGCTCTACGAACTGATGTCGGCGTACTGGCCGACGGCCGATGAGGATCCGGACGCTCCCCCGTTGATCGTCGACTTCGCCCGCATCTGGCGCGCTATGCCCAAGGTCGTGTTCTCACGAACCCTGGAGTCGGTCGGTTGGAATTCCCGGCTGGAGCGCGGCGACCCGGTCGAAGTGGTGACGAAGTTGAAGGCCGAAACCGACGGCAACCTGGAGGTGGCCGGCGCGACGCTGGCCGCACCGATCGTGCAGGCCGGACTGGTGGACGAATACCGGATTGTGATCGCCCCCACCGCCGTCGGCGGCGGCATCCCGTTCTTCCCGACCCTGCCGTCATGGATCTCGCTGCGACTGCTGGAGAACCGCACATTCCCCGGCGGCCCGGTCCTGCTGCGCTACGAAGCCAAGCACGACTGAACCAACCTCTAGCTGCAGAGCAACTGCCTGTTGAGCATGCAATTCACCGGTGGCGAGTACGTCCCCGACACCACGCCCCGAAAGCCTCCCCTGGCGGTACCGCCTGGCGCGATGATCCGATTCCAGTTCGCCGGGGCCAGCACATAGTGCGTGCCGGATCGGCCGACACTGCTGTTCCACGCGTGCGAGATGGATTCATTGGCCGGCAGGTCGAATTCAAGCCGCCAATCGGTCATCGGCACCGTGCTCCAGTTGGTGATGGTGAAGCGCGCGATGAAGCCGGTCTGCCACGTCGAGGTCACCGACAATGTCGCGGTTGCCGCGGCTGCATGAGCCACTGCGGTGGTCGCGAATCCGAGGATGACCACCATGGCTGCCGCCACGGCAACGTGAAGCGCTGTGCACCAGCGTTTCACGCGACTGTGGGATACGGCGGCCATAACAGCCAACCCTAAAGCCGAACGGGCGAGATCTCCCCTGCCGCCCCGGGTAGCCTGCAGTACCTTTGCCCAACTGAAACCGTCACGTGACGTCAATCGGCGTCGTCATGGATCTGATCGATCCGGGTGACACCCTCGAAATCAGCGAGTATTCGCGTTGCCTCGACAACGCGGGGACCCGACAAGGTCATCGTGACACCGACGTGATCGACACTCTCGGTGTGTTGTCCAAGTGGCACGGACGCCATCGCCGGTGCATCGGTGACCAACGAAGTCAGATGCCAGTTGTGCAGATCGCACGCCTCCAATAGCTTCCGCAATATCCCCCGGCCGTCCTGGTAGATCACATGCACCCGTACCGAGCCCGGCAATCGGGTCGCCATTCTTCGAACCGACGGCGCGATCCCGATCACGATCACGAAATGCAGCATGGTCACCACGACGGCCAACAGCAGCAGCCCCGCAGCGGCGGCCATCCCGATCGCTGCTGACTCCCAGATGGCCGCCGCGGTGGTAAGCCCGATCACCGCGCCACGGCGGGTGATGATCAGGCCCGCACCCAGAAAGCCGATCCCCGACACAATCTGCGCCGCAACCCGCGACGGGTCCAGGATCACCGTGCCCTCGGCGATGACGTCGCCGAACCCGTACTTGCTGACCAGCAGAATCAAACCCGCTGACGTGCCGACAATCGTCTGAGTACAGAGCCCCGCGCTTTTGCCTCGGATCTCACGTTCCAGACCGATGAGCGCGGTCAACCCGAACGCCGCCACCAACTCCACGACCTGGCGAGTCCCCTGGCCTGTCCCGCTGAAAAATCCCTGCGCCAGCCACGTAGTCATCGACGAGGGTTACCACGTATCGAAAGGGGCTACACCTACCCGACCCATCAGTCCACCCCGCGGTCCCCACCGAATCACCAGCAGGGCTACCGTTGCCCAAGGGCGAGATCACCGTCCGCGAAGGAGCACCGACATGCTGAAGTACGAGATCCATGGAACCGGTGAGCCCTTGGTGCTCGTCCACGGGATCACTCACCGCAGGCAGGCCTGGTATCCGGTGTTGGAGCACCTGACAGATCACCGCACCGTGGTGCTGTTCGATCTGCCCGGCCACGGCGAGTCACATGACTTTGTGGTCCGCAACAACGATGTACAGGGAACCCTGCGCGACGAACTGGTCGGGCTCTTGGACCAGTTGGGACTTGAGCGCCCGCACATCGCCGGGAACTCTCTGGGCGGCCGGATCGCAATGGAGGCCGCCGCAGACAATTTGGTCTCGAGCGCGACCGTGTTGTCCCCCGCGGCGTACTGGCACAACGCCATCGACTTCGCCTACATCCGTCTACTCTTCACCTGCCTGACAACCAGCGCCCGCCTGCTGGCACCCGTGGTGCCCAGACTCGCTCGTTCGCCGCGCGCACGGCACATGATGGGCGGGGTGGTGTCGGCCCACCCCGAGCGGATCCCGGCCGACGAATTCGTGGGCGACCTCAACGGCATGCGGCGGGCCATTCCCGCCATGAAGAAGATCTTCCCGGCCGCCGAGGTGTTCGACCGCGAGATCCCCGCCGACATCCCGGTGACCGTCGCATGGGCCGCACGTGACCGCATCCTGCTGCCCTACCAAGCGCGCATCGCCGAGAAACGACTCCCCCAGGCCCGCCACATCCGACTGCCCGGGTGCGGCCACGTGCCAATGGCCGACGACCCCGAGCTCGTCGCACGAGTCCTGCTCGAAGGCAGCGCCCCCAGCGCGCGCGCCGAGGCGTCCTAACAAGCCCCCTAGCCCCGGTAAAGCAGTCGGCACAGGTGCTTGAATAAGCCGTGGCCAACCGCATCCAATCCCTGCTCGGGGTCGCCTACCCCGTCGTCCAGGCCCCGATGACCTACATCGCGCGCGCCGAACTCGCCGCGGCAGTGTCCGAGGCCGGCGGGCTCGGCGTGATCGAAACCCTCACGCCCGAAGGGCGGGCTGATCTGCAGCGGGTGCGTGAGCTTACCGACAAACCGGTGGCGGCCAACCTGATGATCCAGGGCTGGAAGGGCGACCCGTCGATCGTCGACACCCTGGCCGAAGCCGGCGTGCGCCATGTCTTCACCTCCGCCGGTGACCCGGCCTTGTTCACCAAATTGCTGCACGACGCCGACATGACGGTGGTCCACGTCGTCGGCTCACTCAAGGGCGCGCTCAAAGCCGCCGACGCCGGTGTCGATGCGCTGGTGGTCGAGGGCGTCGAAGGCGGCGGTTTCAAGTCACTGCTGGGCGCCTCAACCATGGTGCTGCTTCCCCTGGTCGCCGAGAACGTGGACGTGCCGATCATCGCCGCCGGTGGTATCTGCGATGCCCGGTCGGCTGCGGCATCGCTGGTGTTGGGCGCCGAGGGCGTGCAGATGGGCACCCGGATGCTGGCCAGCCATGAGGCCGCGGTGCACGCGAACTTCAAGGACGCCATCGTGGCCGCAAACGATTCCGGCACAGTGCTTCTCGACGTCCCCGGCAACCCGACCATGCGGGTGCTGCGGACCGGACTGGCCGCCAGAGTCGCGGCACACGACCCGGATTCGCGGCTGCTGGGCAAAATCACCGAGCTGTACTTCGACGGCGACATGGAGGCCAGCGTCGCCAACACCGGCCAAGTGTCGTCCCGGATCGTCGATCTTCTGCCGGTGGCCGAGATCATCCGTCGCACTTGGGACGAGATGGAAGCGGTGCTGGACGGCGCACGAGCGCGAGCCGAAAGTTTGTGAACCGCGCCCGCAGATGAGCCCCGAACGTCCATGATCATCCAATGGTTCGCCGGAGTCGGACGGTCGACGCGTGACCCTGCCTGAGTCGGGGCCTGAATCCGGGCAGGATGCGCGGCGCCGCTCAAAGTTCTCACCCCTGCATCTGTTCGCCGTGCTTGGGGTCATCGCGGTCCCGGCGTTCGGCTGGTTCGGCCAACATTGGTCGGGCGCGACGACCGTGGTCGTGTACTGGTTCGAGAACGTCGCGATGTGTCTGCTGGTGATAGCCCGCATCGCTGTGCACCAGCGCCTGAACCCCAAGTACGGGCACTTCCGCTACCGCGGCCCTGGAACCGGCGGCCCGTCCAATTCGTCGTTCTTGAGCGGCTTCGCCCTGATCAGCCTGGTGTTCTGCGCTGCCCATGGATTCTTCCTGGCGGCCATCCTCGCGCTGCTGATCCACAACCGCGCGCCCGAGCTTGCGATGATCGATCTGGACTGGCGCAGCGTCGGATGGGGATGCCTGGGCGTACTGCTATTCCTGACGATGGAATTCCTCACCGATCTGGTCGACCTGCGCCGCTGGTCCTTCCGCGATATCGAAACCGCTGCCAACGTCGGCCTGGGCCGCGTCATGGTCGTGCACATGACCCTGCTGCTCGGATTCGCCGGGATCGCCGCGACGAACGCTCCCGCGGCACTGTTCACGGTGTTCGTCGTGCTCAAGAGCCTTGCCGCGCTCAGCACTGTGGTTCCCCAATGGGAACCGGCGAGACCCCCACGCCGACTCAGCAACCTGATGGATCGACTCCCGAACGTGCATCCCGGAGAACGTTTCGAGGACTTCTGGGTGAAAGACCAAGCCAACGAGCGCGAGCGGCAACGGCGCAACGAGCAGCCCTGGAAGACCGCCAGGTCCTAATCGTGTGCCACCGGAACATGGTCGGCCGCGCCGAATATGGCGACGGCCACCGCACCCCCGACCGCAGTGCAGAACCCTAACGCCACCAACCAGGCTAGGCCGGGTCGCGCGGTGTCTCCGAGCAGCGTCACGCCAACAACGCCGGGCATCACCGTCTCGCCGACGACCAGCGCAGCAACGGCACCGTTCAACGAACCCAGCTGCAACGCAACGGTAAACAGGTAGAAGCCACCGGCTCCGGCGATAGCGATCGCCCACAACGCCGGGTCTTTCAGCAGAACTGACAACTGCAGCGGATCGACGCCGTCGACTACCCGCACCGCGATTGCCATCACGCCGTACAGAACACCGGAGACCAAGCCGGCTGCGACGGCGGCACGCGCTCCCAGCAGGCGAATGAGACCGACGCCGAGGGCCGCGATCAGCATCGCCACGAAGATCAGCGCCCAGTGCAGCCTCGAGCCCGACGTGTCGGTGCCGGCCTGACCAGCGCTGAATCCCAGCACACACAGCGACACGATTACCGTCGCGATCGCCGTCCAATCGCGGCGGCGCAGACGGACACCGAGCACGGCGATGCCGAGTAGCGCGGTAACGACCAGATTCGCGCTGATGATGGTCTGCGACAGAAACAGTGGTATCAGCCGGGCCGAGACGATGTTTCCGGCGAAACCGATGACGTCAAGGGCCATCCCGGCGATGAACGCCGTGGTCAGCACCGCATTGGCGGTCGAGCGCAGGGTCGGTCGGCCGTCTGACGTGCCGTGGGCACTCGCTGCCGCAGCAGAACGACGTGCGCCGTAGGCCTGCAGGACCGAGGCCACCCCGTAGCCGAAACAGGCCAGCAGCGCGGCCGCCACACCGATCAGCACACCACTGGCCTCATCGGTCCTGGACGGTGTGCGTCCCGGCCGAAATCTGCTGGGCGATCTCGCCGTATCGCTCGAAGCGTTGGGGATCGCCGAGTGCGTTGTACAGGACCAGACGAGTCGCAACTCCCCCGTACTTGCCGATCAGTTTGTCTGCCAATTCATCCCACGTCGACTCCGTCGCGAAGTGAGCAAGGTGCTCGTCGGTGATCTGCGCTGCCATCCCGGCGAAATCGCTGGCCTTCTGCTTCTCACGGATCCGGGCGGTGGTGCCGTCGAACCCGGCCTCATCCCAGATGAAGGCGTAGTTCGGTGTGCTTCCGTAGAAGCTCAGGCTGGCCCGCACGAACTCGCGCTCCTTGTGCCGTTCTTCATCGGAGTCGCCGACGATCGTCATCGCGGGCACGATGACGGCGATCTCCGAGGGGGAACGGCCCGACTTCTCAGCCCCTTCGGCCACCTTCGGGACCACGTGACGCGCCAGGTAGCCGGGTTCGCCGAGCGGGTGCACATGCACACCGTCAGCCACCTCGCCGGCCATCCGCAACATCCACGGATTCACCGCCGCGACATCGACTTTGGGGTCGGGTGCGTCGATCGGTCCTGCACTCCATTGCGGGGTGATGAAATCCAGGTCGTAGAAGTCCCCGTGATGGTCCAGCTTTCCCGTTCGGAAGGCGGCAAAGCATGCCTTGACCGCGAGCACGTAGTCGCGCAGCCGCGGGCCGGGATGGTCGAACGTCGCGCCGTAGCGCCGCACCACATGGGTACGCACTTGGGTGCCGAGACCCAGCCGGAACTTGCCGCCGCTCGCCTCCTGCAGCTCCCACGCGGTGGCCGCCGTGACGAACGGACTGCGGGGAAAGGCAACCGCGACACCGGTCGACAGCTCCAGACCCGGCGCGGCCTGAGATGCGATGGCGGCGTTCAGATACGCGGTGCGGCCGGCTTCGGTGAACAGCAGGCCGGAGAAACCCGCCGACTGGGTATTGCGGGCGAGGTCGCCGGCGTTGGCCAACGGCTGCGGCAGGGCCATGACGTCGATGTGCACCTGGGTGAGACTACGTGCAGAGTCCCCGCCGACGGGGCTACTTTGCGTCTGTAACGTGGCGGACGTGAAACCCACTCGGATGCACTCATTCGTTGCCATTGCGGCCAGTCTCGCGGCAATCGCCTTGCCCTTCGCGGCAGCAGGCACGGCCGTAGCCGCCGACTCCTGCCCCACCGCCGCACCGGCCGGCGGCGCGCCGGAGTGGACGCTGACCGGGGCCACCGGCAGCGTCGCGGTCACCGGATCGACCGATACGGCCGCGCCCCGAGTGGATGTGTCGACGCCGTTCAGCGTGACGTCGACCCAGGTGCACACCCTGCAGGCCGGCAGCGGCCCGGTGGTTCCGGCCACGGCCAAGGTGTCCGTCTGCTACATGGGTGTCAACGGACGCGACGGGTCGGTATTCGACAGCAGTTACAAGCGCGGCGCCCCGGTGGACTTCCCACTCGACGGCGTCATTCCCGGATTCCAGAAGGCGATCGCCGGCCAAACGGTCGGTTCCACGGTCGCGGTGGCCATGACCTCTGCCGACGGCTACCCCGACGGCCAGCCCAGCGCCGGCATCCGGCAGGGCGACACCCTCATCTTCGCGATCAAGATCCTCGGCGCCTCAGGCTGATCCACGGTGGCGCTCGCCGAGGACATCGAGGCCGAGCGGGCGGCACTCACGAACTCGTTGAGTGCCGCCGGCGCCTCGGCGCACGCCGGGTGCGGGTCATGGACCGCGCGAGATCTTGCAGCCCACCTGGCGGCCGAGGAACGCCTGGGCGGCATCTCGACGTTCATCGCGCGTTCCCTGGTGGCACGCGGAATCGCTGTTCCGGCGCCTCCGAGAATGGTGGAGTTCGCCATTCGGCGTGAGCACCGCTACGCCTTCACCGACTTGATCGACCGACTACGGCGCCCACTGCCGCGACTGCTGCTCAGCTCGCGGATAGCACCACTCACGTTGTTCGAGTACTGGACCCATCACGATGACCTCGCCGCCGCCAACGGCGCCGACCACCCGGCCCCGGCAACACTGCGACAGGCCATTGCCCCACTGCTGCGCTATCAGCACGCAAAACTGCCCGCGGGCGCGGCGATGACAGTCAGCACCGACGAGGGCCATGTTGTGGCATCCCTGGGTCCCGAGACGGATCAGGCGGTCCTGGTGCAGGGGACGCCGGCAAACCTGGTTCGTTGGCTGGCGGGGCGCCAGACGCGAGCCGACGTCGCGCTGACCGGTCCCGCAGTCCACGTGCAGGCACTGCGAACGTTCACAGGCAACATATGAATCTCTTTTGCGTTGTCCCCCAACTGTTTTAAGGACCATTGCCAGCGTCGGCCGCATCCGGTAGCGTGCGCTCATGACCGATCGCAATCGCCGCTTCCTTCTCCGCGAACGCCCATCCGGCCGCATTGGCCCGGACACCTTCGAACTCAGCGAGCAGGCGGTGCCGGAGATCGGCGACGGCGAGGCGCTGGTGCGTGTCAACTGGATCTCGCTAGACCCGACCAACCGGATGTGGATCAACGAGACTCCGTCGTATCTGCCGCCGGTCGGCATCGGCGAGGTCATGCGCGCCGCCGGCCTCGGCGTGGTCATCGCATCGAACAACCCGAACTATGCGGTCGGCCAGACCGTGCAGGGATTGACCGGCTGGCAGGACTACGTGGTCGTCTCCGACACCATGCCGCTGTTCCCGGTCGACATCGCGGACGGCGTCTCACCCAGCGCTTACCTGGGCGCACTCGGCATGACCGGACTCACCGCGTGGATCGGGATCCGCGACATCGGCAAGCCGCAGCCGGGCGAGACCGTTGTCGTCTCGGCCGCAGCCGGCGCGGTCGGTTCGGTGGCCGGTCAGCTCGCCAAGGCCAGCGGCGCCCGAGTCGTCGGGATCGCTGGTGGACCGGAGAAGTGCGCGCTGCTCACCGATCAACTCGGTTTTGACGCGGCGGTGGACTACCGCGCCGATGACTGGGCCCGCCAGCTTGCTGCCGCGACACCCAACGGCATCGACGTCGACTTCGAGAACGTCGGCGGCGACATCATGGATGCCATCTTTGCGCGCGTGAACGTCGGCGCCCGAATCGCGCTCTGTGGGCTCATCTCGGGGTACAACGAGACCAACCCCCCGCCGGGCCCGCGCGCGTTCGGCAACCTGCTGATCCAGCGTGCCACCTTGAAGGGCTTCATCGTCCTCGATCACTTCCTTCGGGCACCGGAGGCCAACACCGAGATCTCCGAGCTGATCGCCGCCGGCAAGCTCACTCCGCTCGAGACCGTCGTCGAGGGCTTCGAGCAGCTGCCGACCGCGATCAACATGCTGTTCGACGGCAAGAACGTCGGCAAGCTGGTGGTGAAGATCTCCCGTTAGGGATGGTGGCGCCTCACCAGCGCCTCGGGGGACCAGCTTGGCCAGGCCAGCTCACCGATCTCCGCGCCACCCGCGAACTGCGCCACTATCCGAGGACCGGCAGTGCGCGAGTTGTCGTAAACCGTTGCGACATCGACGATTCCGATTGCTTCGGTGACCAGCGGCCAAAGCCGGAGGTAGCGCTCGCGGATCTTCTCCTCGGGCACGGCATGTCCGCCGGCGGCCACCCGGTACCGGACGCGTTGTACCGCCAACGCTTCGGGAATGAGCACCGCGTGCAGCACCACCGTGTAGCCGTGGGTGTGTGCACTACGGATCAAGTCGATCTTCGATTCATGGGAGAACACCGTCTCGGCGATGAACGAACGCCCCGCCTCGATGAGTTTCATCCGGGTCTTCGCGGCCAGCCGCGCTGCGTCGTAGGCATGCGCGGCCCTGTCGTCGGGCCAACGGTTCTTGGCGATCTCGTCGGCGTTCACGAAGGGTGCGCCCGGCAGCAGCGGCGCCAGTGTGAGGGCGACAAAGGTCGACTTGCCCGCCCCGTCGGGGCCGACGACGAGGTCGAGCCGCCTCAGGGTGTCGGCTCCACGATCACCGAGGTGCCGTCGGGCCGGTATTCGACGATGCGGCCGTCGTCATCGAGAGCCACGGTGGTGACGCCGCGCTCGGCGAGGATGTCGCCGTAGTTGGTGTGCACCAAGCTCTCCTCGATCGCCGCAGAAATTTCCGCGTTGAACACCACGCCTTCTTCGCCGGTCAACGCACCGGTGCTGAGTTGACCGGCCAGCGCCGCCTCGACCCGTCGCCGCGCCGCGCTCTGCTGCGCCGAGACCGCACGGCCGACCCGCGCCCAGTGGTCGAGCTGCTGCTTGGCCGACCTGCTTTGGCGCGCGCCTTCGGCGGCGGCGCTGTCCACCAGGTCCGCGGCAAAACGGGTAACCCGGTCGGCGACCTCAGGCATCAGCGACCTCCCTATTTCGTAGCATCTTGTAACGACGCATAGCAAAATGCTACACGGAGGGTTTTCGCCAGACCAGCCCGTAGCGGAACATCGGCAGCAGGTAGTGAATGTTGTGGTTCCAGCGTGGCCGCTGGTGGCCCGACGCCGCGATGTCCATGGCCTCGATGCTAGGTCCGGCGCCGTCGCCGGGCCTGTAGCGTGACCAAGGTGAATTCGCGTATGCCTCGGTTCGTCTCACTCGCCATCGGTGTCGCCTCGTTGGCGGCGGCGCTCGCCGGTTGTGCCGGTTCGGACAGCACCTCGTCGTCGAAGACGTCGTCGGTCACCGACCTGTTCCTGCCCCCGGGTGGCGAGACCGTCACCGCCTGCCCCTCCAAGCCGCCGGCCGAGGGTGTCGCAGCGGACTGGACGTTGAAGGGTGCCACCGGCAGCATCGCGGTGACCGGCTCCACGAGCTCCGCCGCGCCCAGTGTCGTCGTGACCGGGCCGTTCAAGGTCACCCAGACCGAGGTACACACACTGCACGCCGGCGACGGCCGCGTCGTCGGGGACACCGCAACGGTCTCGGTCTGCTACATGGGCGTCAACGGACGTGATGGATCGGTGTTCGACAGCAGCTACGAACGCGGCAAACCGGTCGACTTCGGACTGGACCGCGTGGTCCCGGGATTCCAGAAGGCCATTGCGGGCCAGAAGGTCGGCTCGACGGTGGCGGTCGCGATGGTCCCCGCCGACGGCTATCCCGAGGGGCAGCCGGCCGCCGGCATCCTGCCCGGCGACACGCTTGTCTTCGCGATCAAGATCCTCAACGCCTCACGCTGAGCCTGGGCCGCCATGGAATCGAGCCGGGTGGATCGGTGGCTGTGGGCGGTGCGGATCACCAAGACCCGGCCGGACGCCGCCGCCGCATGCCGCGGCGGACATGTGCGGGTCAACAACCGCCCGGCCAAGCCGGCGACAATGGTCTCGCCCGGTGATGTGGTCAGTGCTCTGGTGGGTGATCGCACCCGAATCGTCGAGGTGCTGCGGGTGATTCAGAAGCGAGTCGGTGCGGCTGACGCGGTGACTTGTTACCTGGATCGAACGCCGCCGCCCCCACCGGCATCCGCCACGGCGATGGCCACCCGTGACCGCGGCGCCGGGCGGCCGACCAAACGGGATCGCCGGATGCTGGACAAGTGGCGGGACCAACAGCGCTGAGCGGTCACTGCGGGTGCGCAGCGAGATACTCCCCCACCGGGATCCGCGACGACGAGACATAGCCGATCGGCAGCAGCAGATCGCCGGCGGTGGTCCGGTAGTAGGTGTCCCAGCGGTAGTAGCTGGCGAATCCGGCCGGGTCGCCGCCCATGACCGCGGCATAGTCGTTGACCGCCCGCACGTAGTAGTCGGAATGGTTGTAACCCCAGATCGCCTTGTCGCGATTGGTGGCAAAACCGTTGGCTGCCAACAGACGTCCGGCTGCCATGATGGAATCACGCGGCGAGTGGATGTCTCCCCCGTTGCCGTAGGCCGCGAACGTCGACGGCAGGAACTGCATCGGCCCCTGTGCGGCGTCATCGCTGACCCCGTTGATGCGGCCGAAGCCGGTCTCGACGAAGTTGATCGCCGCCAGGTAGTTCCACGGCACCCCGGACGCGGCCTCGGCCGCGCGGTAGGCAGTCAGCAGCTCGTTGGCGGGGACCGGTGGCACCACCCGCCAGGGCGGCATAGTGGGCTTGGGGTCGGTGAGCGCCATGAGTTGCCGGCGGGCGTCGATATTGCGGTCGTAGACGTCGAGCAGCGCCGGCGGGATCTGCGGGCGGGCGATCGCATCCCACTCGGGATGCGCGCCGAGGGTCCGGTAGGCGACCTGTTGGCGGCGGGCCGCTGCCGCCAGCACCTGCTCGGGCGAGGACGTATTCCGCAACGCCTGATCGGCCGCGACCAGGTCGGCGGCCAGCGCCGCGGGGTCGCCGGGCGCCGCGCCGGCAGGTAGTGCCGCCGTCACCGCACAGCCGAGGGTCACAACCAGAGAGGCGACCAGGCGCCACAACCGAACAGCCATGTCCTTCATCTTCTCCCGTGCCCCGTCGCGAACCGCGCAGGGCGGCTGATCGGAGCGTCCGCGGCGGCCTAGAACACGTTTCGCTTTTCTTCATCAGCCACCCAATCACCGCTGGTCACTTCCGAAAGGAGAGAACTAGCGACTGTTACATTGGGGGCCGTTCAGCTCACGTCGTCAAGGGAGAGCTCATGACTACTACCAGCGTGACGACCGACGTCGTCATCGTCGGGTACGGCGCGGCCGGCACCTCTGCCGCGATCACCGCCCGCGAACTGGGCGCAGAGGTCATCGCGCTCGACCGCGCCAACGGCGGCGGCGCCACCGCGATCTCTGGGGGCATCATCTACGCCGGCGGCGGGACGTCAGTTCAGAAAGAAGCCGGCGTGCACGACACCGCCGAGCAGATGCTGGATTACCTACGACTGGAGGTCGGCGACGCGGTCCGGCCCGACACACTGCAGCGGTTCGTCGACGGCAGCCCGGAGATGATCGACTGGCTGCAGACGCACGGCGTGCCGTTCAACTCCGGCCTGTGCCCCTACAAGACGTCCTTTCCCAACAATCGCTACTACCTGTACCACTCGGGCAGCGAGAACGCCGGCGCCTTCCGCGCCCACACCCCGCCGGTGCAGCGCGGGCACCGCGCCTACGGCAAAGGCACGTCCGGCAAGAAGATCTACGCACCGCTGGCCGAATCGGCCCGCAAGCTCGGTGTGGACTTCCGCCCGCACACAGAAGTCACCGAACTGCTGCAGGACCCGTCGGGCCGGGTGATGGGCGTGCGGGCCACGACCATGGGGCAGGCACCGCGCCGTATCCAGCGCCGCTACGCCCGCCTGGCCGCGCTCTCGTCGAAGCCCGGTGTCTACTACCCGCCGCTGCGCGCCGCGATGGACCGGCGACTGGCGAAGCTGCAGCAGCGCCACGGCCAGACCATCGAGATCATCGCGCGGCGCGGGGTGATCATCTGCGCCGGCGGCTTCATCGCCAACACCGAGTGGCGCAAGCGATACGCACCAGAGTTCAACGGCGGCCTGCCCCTGGGCACCAGCGGGGACGACGGCAGCGGCATCGCGCTGGCCGAGAGCGTCGGCGCGGTGCCCGATCGGATGGACAACGTCTCGGTGTGGAAGTTCATCACGCCCCCGAGCGCCTTCATCTCCGCGATCATCGTCGACGCCGACGGCCGGCGGGTGATCGATGAGTCTCGTTACGGCGCCGCGGTCGGACAGGCCATGGTGAAGAACCACGGCAGCCAGGGCTGGATCTTGGCCGACGCCCGCCTGATGTCGGAAGCTCGGCGCCAACTATTGACCCAGACGCTGTGGTTCCAGCGCGCCCAGGGCGCCGCGCTGATCTTCGGTGGCGCGGTGCGCGGCGCCACGCTGGCCGAGGTGGCCCGGAAAGCCGGCGTCGATGCCGAGGGATTGGCAGCCACCGTCACCGCGCACAACGACGCGATCGACTCGGGCTCCGAAGACCCGGCGGGCAAACCCGCTGACTTCTGCCGGCGCATCGATCAGGGGCCTTTCACCCTGATGGATATCTCGGTGCGGCCCAACGTCTTACGCCCCACCCCCATGCTCACTCTGGGCGGTGTCCGAGTCTCCGAGGACACCGGCGCGGTCGTCGACGCCGACGGCGAGCCGATTCCGGGGCTCTACAGCGCCGGCCGCACCGCCATCGGCATCGCCTCGCAGTCCTACGTCAGCGGACTGTCGATTGCCGACTGCGTGTTCGCCGGACGGCGCGCGGGGGCCAACGCCGCAACCGCGGACAGCTACCGCTGCGCTTCGACGAAGTAGCCGCGCGGCACATCCGGTCCGGCCGCTGCGGTCACCGACGGAAACCAGCGGTTCCACCGGTTACCCGGCTCGGCCACATCAGTCACCACGGCCGACCATCCGAGTCGTTCGGCGAGCTCTCCGGGCTCGTCCGTGCCGAACAGCCACGGTGAACCCTGCTGTGCCATGGACTGCAACAACGGCGCCATCGAAGGCGCTTCCAGCAGCGTCTTGCCGACCACGTCGTACAGCAGCACCGAGTTGGGCGCCGACAACGCGTCGATACGGGCGAACAGGGCGCGTACCGCGGCCTCGTCGAGGTACTGCAGCAGGCCCTCGATAAGCCAGACGCTGGGAGTGGCCGCGTCGAAACCCGCGGCCTCCAGGGCGGCAGGCCAGTCCTCGGCAAGGTCGATACCGAGAGGCACCCGCCGGCAACGCGGCTCATCGCGGCCGAGCAGCTCGGCTTTGGCCGCGATGACCGCTGGTTGATCCACTTCGTAGACGGTGGTGTGTTCCGGCCAGGGCAGTCGGTATGCCCGGGCATCCATGCCGGCCGCCAGGATGACCACCTGAGTGAGTCCCGCCCGTAGTAGGGCCTCATCCCAGAATCGGGTACGGACGACGATCTGCCAGGTCGACTGCTCGCCGGAGTTCGCGATGGCCGCCTCCAGCATTCGTCGGCCGCCTTCCCCCGCCAGCTTGTCCGCAAACGGATCGGTGAACAGGGCGTCGTCGCGAGCGGATTCCTTGGCGCGGATCGCGGCAACGAGGATTCCCGTGCTGGCCACGGCTTCTCGGGTGCGGTGCATTTCTCCATCATCTGGGATGGCGGTGGCGGTTGGCTTGGATATTTTTGTCGGCGCTCACTCGCGCGGCCTCGCCGGGCAGCCCTCGACGAAATCAACGTGCCCGGCCAGCCACGAACGACGCCGCAGGTACTGAGTCGGGGTGGTCTCGGTGAACGCCCGAAACTCTCGGATGAAGTGCGCCTGATCGAAGTACCCCAACTCAGCCGCCAGGGCAGCACCCCCTGCCGCCCCGCTGTCGAGGCGGGTGAGGGCGGCCTGCAGTCGCCGCACCCGCAGGTATGTCTTGGGCGTCAGTCCGACCTGGGCGCGAAACATGTTGATCAGCCGTTTGGGCGATAGGCCGGTGAGCGCCACCGCGTCACCGACGCGCATCGAGGGATTGCGTTCCGCGGCGTCCAACACCGTGGTCACGTCCGCGTGTAGAGCGAATTGCTTGTCGCGCAACCGGTTCACCAGGAACGCTTCGAGCAGCATGACCCGCGCGGTAGCCGAGGATGCCTCCGCTAGCTGCGGGCGCAGTGTCGCCGCCTCCCGCCCCCACAGCTCGTCCAGCCCGACGCAGGCATCCGTCAACTCCCCTTGCACGATGCCCACGAACGGCCACGCGCCGCCGGGGCGAAAGTGGACCGTGATGACGGTCTGCGCCGTGTCGATGTGCGTCACATAGGACGCGGTGCCGGCACCGATGAAGAACGCGGGTGTCACGCGCACCCGGGTTTGCGCGTCGGCGCCGAAGAAATCCACCTGCGGCCGGTCGCCGATATCGATGACGATGGTCGCCGCTCCGCGCGGCAGAGCGCGACTTCGGTGTGGGCCGCCCGTACGGCGGTCCCAGTACCCGAAGTAAGCGATGCTCTCCGACAGCGGGGGCCGGGCCAGAAACAGTTGCGGCTCCATCACCCTTCCTCGATGAGCCTGCGAAAGCGTGCTGCCGGGTAGGTGCCCGCGCCCGCCGACGAGACCCGCTCCGCCAGGCCAAGGTCAGAGGTCACCACGGTGATGTCCTGCGGCCGGTCGTCGGCCTGGACCAGCCGCACGATCTCGTCGTCGGCGGAGTTGGCGCCGGGGCGCGGCGCCGCCGCGATCGTGACGGCGTCCGATTCGATGGGCGGCGACGGCGGCTTTTCGAAGACCACGGTGACTTTCCCGTCCTGCGCCGCCGCCCAGGCTTCCAGTTGTCGGGTCAGACGGACCATCGCGGAGTGGCGGTCGCGCCACCAGCCATCTGGACGCGCACCGATCACGTTCATCGCGTCCACGATCCACCGCACCACTCCGACGGTACGGTGCAGAAATGAGCGCCACGCCCCTGGTCACCTACGAGCGTCACGACCACGTCGCGACCATCACCTTGAACCGGCCCGAGGCCCGCAATGCCATCAACGGGGCGATGCGCGAAGACCTCAACGCCGCCTGGGACCGCTTCCGCGCCGAGGAGGACGCCTGGGTCGGGATTCTCACCGCCGAAGGCAACGTGTTCTGTGCCGGCGCCGATCTCAAGGACTCGGCGGGCGCGGTCGGCACGTTTCCCGGCACGTTCTGGGAGAAGCCGACCATCAACTCGTTCGAGAGCGGCATGGAGCTCTTCAAGCCGACCATCGCCGCCGTGCACGGCCCGTGTGTGGGTTACGGCCTCACCGGATTATTGTTCTGCGACTTCATCATCGCCAGCACCGATACGGTGTTCCGGTTCCCGGAGGTGACCCTCGGGGTGCCCACCATCGTCGGCGCGATCCGGCTACCGCAGCGGGTGGGCTGGGCCAACGCGATGGAGCTGTTGTTGACCGGGGAGCCGATGAGCGCGCAGCGCGCCATGGACATCGGCCTGGTGTGGAAACTCGTCGAGCCCGACGCGCTGCAGGACACGGCCCGAGCCTGGGCACACACCCTCACCAAGGCCGCTCCCCTGGCGCAGCGTGCCACCAAGGAAGTGGCGTGGCGCAGCACCGACATGAGCTGGATCGACGCCGTGCGGTTCGGTGAAACGATGCGCAAGGTCGCCGCGGCGACCGAAGACGTCGCCGAGGGGCTACAGGCCTGGCTGGAGCAGCGGCCACCGCAGTGGCGGGGCCGCTGACCTCCCGAACGGCTAGTGGGGCTTAAGCCCCGGTCAGCGCCGCCAACGCCGCGTCGTAGTTCGGCTCCTGGCCGATCTCCGGCACCAGCTCGGTGTAGGCGACGTTGCCGTCCGCACCGATCACCACGATCGCCCGGCCCAGCAGCCCGGCCAGCGGACCGTCGGCGATGGTGATCCCGTAGTCGGCACCGAAGCTGTCCCGGAAGCCCGAGGCACTGGCGACGTTCTCGATGCCCTCGGCACCGCAGAACCGCTTCTGCGCGAACGGCAGGTCGTTGGAGACACACAGCACGGCCCCACCGGCGGCCGCCCGCTCGTTGAAGGTCCGCACGCTGGTCGCACAGACCGGGGTGTCGACCGACGGGAAGATGTTCAGCAGAACCGGCTTACCGGCGAACTGCCCACTGTCCACCACGCTCAGGTCGGTTCCGGTCAAGCTGAACGCCGGTGCTGCCGAACCGACGGCCGGCAACTCGCCTACGGTGTTGATCTGGTTTCCCTTTAACGTGATCTGCGCCATGGCAACAGTCTGCCAAGCGCGTCAACCAACGTCCACGGCGGGCCGCAGTCGCCGAGCTCAGCGCCCGGCGGCCACCGGCTCAGCCGTCTCGTGGGGCTCCAGGATCGGTGGGACAGTCGCCGCGGCCACCACACTCAAATACGCCACCACGAAGCACAGCACCACATACCAGAGGCATCCCACCGGGTCACCGTTGGCGGTCAGCCCGCCCGAGGCATCCAGGTAGGCCGGCAGGGCGGTCAGCCACAGCACCGTCATGACCGACAGATAGACCGCGGCGTAGCGGACCATCAGCCGGTTGTCGTAGCGGCCTGCGGCAAAGAGATTCAGCCGCAAGCGCCGCCACTGGATGATCAGGACCGGGATGGCCACCGCGGCGATGATGAGAAGTTCCACGGCATAGGCGATTCCGATCAGCTTGCCGTCGGTGGCGGCGCCGAGCAGGGTCGCCGGCAGGGGCAGAATGCCCGTCCCCAATGAGGCCAGGATGCCGATGACGATCGTTCGCCACAGCACCTGCAGCCCACCGAATTTCCGGCCGTGATCGACCTGACGACCCACCAACAGTTGGACACAGAACGCCAGCGATGCCGGCCAGAGCGCCGCGAAAACCACGACACTGCCCATCGGCACCGAGGTGAACATGGGCTGGTTCAGCGGGTTGTCCACCGACCATTCCCACCAGCGCAGCTGGGGGCCGAGGTGGTCGAAGATCTCGTAGAACGCGTGGTGGACGAAGCCCACGCAGATCGCCCCGACGATCATTCCGTAGCGGCGGAACACACCCAGGATTCGGACGATCTCGAAGGAGATGGTGGCCATCATCGGATAGATCGCGACGATGTACAGCGGGAGCCGCCCCCACATGAAGTCGACGGTGAACACGTTGTGCGCGAACATCGTGTCGACATGATCGGCGATGCCGAACGCGCCCGGGAAATACAGTGGCGGTTCGATGATCAGCAGATAGGCGATCGCCCCGAACCACAGTGCCAAGTTGGTGGCGTCGCCGCGGCGGTACCGCATGATCGCGTAGATCAGCGCCAGCACCGCCCCGGTGATCACGGTGATCTCCAGAACCGGCAGCGTCCAATTCTCCAGCTGCAAGGGGTTGCGGAATTCCAGCAATCCCCCGGCCTCGCCGCAGGAGAAGCCGAGCGACTCGGCGAGGCGCTCGAATGTCGGGGCACACAAGTCGGGCATCAGGCGCTCTTCTCCTCTGCGGTGTACCACTTGGTCACGTCGTAGCCGTCGTCATAGCGGGCGAACCACTCGTTGGCCAGGACCGGGATCTTTTCGTGGGCCGGTTTGTGGTTGGGCAGCTGGCTGCGGATGATACCGGCGACCGCGGTGGCCATTTCGCGCTTTGGCAGATGTTTGAAGGCATCCGCGACCGGCCCCTCGTCGGCGGGCCAGCCGAACGGAACCCGGCGTCGCCAGGCCTGCTTGGCTCGGTAGGTACTGAACAGTGACAGCGCGTCAACCTTGCGGTCTTCCAAGGGAATGTGGCGATTGAAGCCCTCGCACGCCACCTTGATCACACTCATCACGTGTTTGAAGATCGACGGCGCCATCCGCATCCGGTACCACGGGTCGTTGATGACGTGGTCGTAGATGACCAGCGCGGAGCTGCGGTGTTCGACTTCCTCGACGAAGTGCCACAAGAACAGTGACGCCACCCGGTCGTCGCCCGGCGCGAACAGGGTGTTGTCGTGGTCGAGCATCAGCTTGAAGACCGGGGTGAAGGTGGCCTCGAGGTCGGCGGTGTAGGCCAGCCGGTAGTCCAGTGATTTTTCGGCGGCCATCTTGTCGAACATGGCGTTGCATTCGTCGACGGTCTCCTTGAGCCCCGGGTAGGCCCGGACCAGAGCCTTGGCGTGGCCGCGGTGGGCCATCGAGTGCTGGCCCTCCTGACGCACGAACGCGTCGGCCTCTTCGGCGACCGCGGGGTCGGTGATCAGCGGCATCGCCTCGGCGATCATGCCGCCGATCATCTTCTCGAAGCCGATCGCCAGCAGCGAGACAGCGTTGGCCATCGACGAGAACGCCGGGTTGGCTTCGTTCCACAAGAACGGGACGGGGTACTCGGCGAACGCGAACCGCAGTTTGCGCACGATCAGGTCAGTCATCGCTACCTCTACTCGAACATACAACTGGACGTCTTCGCGTATGATTGTTCGATGCACCAAGCTTGTCAAGCAGGTCACTGATGGCACGCCGACGCGGCTGGGGAGGCAACCCGCCGCACACCGACGAGGAAGCCGGCCGGCGGATCATCGCCGCGGCCGTCGAGCTGGTCGCCGACACCGGTTCGGCGGTGTCACTGGCCGACGTCGCCACCTCGCTCGGGGTGATCCGCCAGACCGTGTATCGCTACTTCCCTACCGCCGACGCACTTATGCGCGCCGTGGCCATCGCCTCCGTCGACGACTTCCTCGACCGGCTCACCGAGCACGTGCACGGCATCCACGATCCCGCCGATGCGCTCGCCGAAGGCGCGGTCTACACCCTGGATGCGGTGGCTCGCTCCCCACACCTGGGCGCCATGCTGTCGTCGTCGTCAGCGCACAACCGAGAGATGGCCTCGCAGGAGGCCCGGGCCTTCGGGATGCGAATGATCGAGCGGTTCGACGTCGACTGGAACGGGCACGGCTACGACGAAGCGGCGCTGCGCGAACTCGTGGAGTTCACCCTGCGGATCATGCTCTCGTTCGTCGTGGCGCCCAACGATCCAGATCGCTCCCCCGATGAGCTGCGCCGATTCCTGCGGCGTTGGCTTGGCGAAGCGGTCGCCGCGCAGTCGCGGCACGCCGTCGGCTGACCCGCCTCCCCATACCCCGTAGGGTTCTTCGGGAATATTCGTATACCCTACGGGGTATAGTATTCGAAGTCAGTTCGAATCGAATGGAGCGCTGGAGGCGGCCACCATGTTCTCAATCGCGAAGCGGGCCTGGGTGCCCTTTGTGGTCGCCCTGGCGGCGATCGCCGGAACCGTGGCGGTGGTTAACCTGCGCAGCGCATTCGGGTCCGACGAGGTCTTCCGCTGGGATGGCAGCGGATCAGCGCCGATCGCATCGATCAACCAGAAGCGGGTCGTCTACCAGGTTTTCGGACCCGCCGGCACCACAGGCAAGGTCAACTACCTCAACGAGCAGACCCAGCCCACGGAGTCGACATTCAGCACCCTGCCGTGGTCGAACACGATGACCACGACCAGCCCGGCGGTGATCGGCACTCTGGTCGCGCAGGGTGACGGAGACCAGATCGGTTGCCGCATCATGGTCAACGGCGACATCAAGGACGAGCAGTTCGCCACCGGGCACCACGCCCAGGTCTTCTGTCTGGTCAAAGCCGCATGAGCGCCGACGGCAACCCCCGCCCGGGGTACATGCGCCTGGTTCGGCGGCTCGCATGGCCACTGATCATCTTCTGGCTGCTGCTGACCGTCGGCCTCAATGTGCTGGTGCCGCCGATCGAATCGGTGGCGAGGGACCACGCGTTGACGATGTCGCCGCACGATGCGCCGTCGATGATCGCCGCCAAGCACATCGGCAAGACGTTCGACGAGTTCGACTCCGACTCGATGGTGATGCTGGTGATCGAGGGCCAGACCGAACTGGGCCCCGACGCCCACCGCTACTACGACACCCTGGTTGGGCGGCTGTCCGCCGATCACGAGCATGTCCAGCACATTGCGGACCTGTGGGGCGACCCGATCACCGCCGCCGGCGTGCAGAGCACCGATGGCAAGGCCGCCTACGCGCAGATCAACACCGCGGGCGACCAGGGCAGCACCCTGGGCAACGAGTCGGTCGACGCGGTGCGCAAGATCGTCGCTTCGGTGCCGACGCCGGACGGGGTGACCGCGTACATCACCGGCCAGGCCGCGCTCACCACCGATATGACCGAGGCCGCGGACAAATCGATGTTCAAGATGATGGCGGTCACCGGTGTGGTCATCATCATCATGTTGGCGATCGTCTACCGATCCGCCGCCACCGTCGCACTGGCTCTGGTGATGGTCGGCTTTGAGATGGGCACCGCCCGCGGACTGGTTGCGCTGCTGGGAGACCTTGGCCTGTTGGGGTTCTCGACGTTCGTCGTCGCGATGTTGTCGTCGCTGGCGATCGCGGCGGGGACCGACTACGCGATCTTCCTGATCGGCCGCTACCACGAAGCCCGCAACGCCGGCGAGGACCGCGAGACCGCCTGGTATTCGATGTTCCGCGGTACCTGGCATGTCATCTTGGGCTCAGGGCTGACCATCGCCGGAGCCTCGTTGTGTCTGCACTTCGCCCGCCTGTCCTATTTCAAAGCACTCGGTATCCCATCGGCCGTGGGACTGCTGGTGGTGATTGCCGGCGCACTGACGGTGGCACCGGCCATCGTCGCCGTCGGCGCCCCGTTGCTCGACCCCAAGCGGGTCGAAGGACGCGGCTGGCGACGCATCGGCACCGCCAATGTCCGCTGGCCCGGTGCGGTGTTCGTGAGTGCCCTGCTGGTCACCCTGGCCGGCATGCTCGTCGTGCCGAGCATGAAGATCAGCTTCAACGACCGCTACTACATCCCGGCTGACCTGCCGGCCAATGTCGGCTACGACGCCGCCGAACGGCACTTCAGCGCCGCCCGGATGAACCCCGATGTGTTGATGGTCGAGGCCGATCACGACCTGCGCAATCCGGCCGACATGATCATCTTGGACCGGATCGCCAAGAACATGTTCCGCACCCGCGGGGTGGAGCGGGTGCAGAGCATCACCCGGCCGTTGGGCAGCCCCATCGAACACAGCTCGATCCCTTTCCAGGTCAGCATGGGCTCCGTGCCGATCCAGCAGAATCTGCAGTTCATGGACGACCGGTTGGCGGACATGCTCAGGATGAGCGACGACCTGGGTGCCACCGTCGCGTCCATGGAGCGGCTGCGGGATCTGGTCGCCCGGATGGACACCACCACCGAGCGCATGACCGCCGACGTGGTGACGATCAATGCGACCGTCGATGAGATCCGGGACCACATAGCCGATTTCGACGACGTCGCGCGCCCGGTTCGCAACTACTTCTACTGGGAACAGCACTGTACGGCCATCCCGGTCTGTCATGCCGTCCGTTCGGTGTTCGACGCCTACGACGGGATGGATAAGTTCAGCGAGAACATGGCTCCGCTGCTCGCCGACATGGCCGACATGAACGCGGTCATGCCGCAGATGGTCGGGCAGTTCGAGCCGATGATCGCGGTGGCGAAATCCATGCAGGCCAGCGTGCTTTCGATGCACTCGACTTTCTCCGGACTGGTGACCCAGATGTCACGGATGACCGACACCGCCACCGAGATGGGCCGGGCCTTCGACGCCTCCATGGCCGACGACTACTTCTATCTGCCGCCGGAGGCCTTCGACAACCCGGACTTCCAGAAGGGCTTGGAGCTGTTCCTGTCCCCGGACGGCAAGGCAGCGCGGTTCATTGTCACCTATGACGCGGATCCGGCTACCCCCAAGGGCATTTCGTTCGTCGAGCCGATGCTGGCCTCCGCCCACGACGCGGTGAAGGGCACCCCGCTGACGGGCGCCAAGTTCTATCTCACCGGAACCGCGGCGGTCTACAACGACATCCAGTCCGGTTCCATGTATGACATCCTGATCGTCGGGGTGGCGGCAGTGACGCTGATCTTCATCGTGATGCTGCTGCTGACCCGGGCGCTGGTGGCATCCGCGGTGATCGTCGGCACCGTGCTGCTGTCATTGAGTGCGGCGTTCGGGCTGTCGGTGCTGGTGTGGCAGCACATCTTCGGTCTGCCGCTTAACTGGATCGCCCCGGTGTTCGGTGTCATCATCCTGCTGGCGGTGGGATCCGACTACAACCTGCTGCTGGTCTCGCGCTTCCAAGAGGAGATCGGTGACGGCACCAAGACCGGGATCAGGACCGGGATAATCCGGTCGATCGGCGGAACCGGCTCGGTGGTCACCGCTGCGGGCCTGGTGTTCGCGTTCACGATGATGTCGATGGCGGTCAGCGATCTGTATTCGATCGGCCAAGCCGGCAGCACGATCGGGATCGGGCTGCTGTTCGACACCCTGATCGTGCGGTCGTTCCTGACCCCGTCGATCGCCGCGCTGCTCGGCCGCTGGTTCTGGTGGCCCAGAAGGATTCACAAGGTCCAGCCGGCGGCCGCTACCCCGCTGCCGGTGACCGCGGGATCACCGTAGGCCGAAAGTCGTACTGGGTTGCCGAGCCGCCGACCCCGCCGCGCGCGGCCAGGCTGCCGAACGGCACCATCGGCGGCACCGCGGCCGCGGTGCCCATCCCCGCTGCCGGAGCCGCTGCCCCACCGACCGACGGCAATGCCGTGGCCGCCGGCGTGCTCGCCACGCCCAGACCGGTCCAGGCAGGCGGCACCGACAACGCGCCGATCGAGGCCGCCCGGCCCAGGCCGGCGGTGGCCGCCGATCCGCCGGAGAAACCCGTCAACGTCACGGTGTTCGCCGCGCCACCGGTGGAGCCGAGCAGGCCCGAAGCAGCCCCGCCGGCGGCCGCCACCCCCGCCGCGGCGCCCTTGGCCCCGTTAGAGCCGCCCATCAGCATCCGCATCAGCATGCTCATCGGCATCATGGCCATCCGCATCGGCATCATCAGCGAGTTCAGGCTCGACATTGACGACGACATCGACCCGCCCGTCGACGCCTCCTCCGTGGGTGCGGCCAGCGCCTGCAGCGCCGTCGGGGTCGTCGAGAGCAGTTGCGGCCCTTGCGACATCAACGCCTCGGTGTCGCTACCGCTGGTCGCGGCGGCCGACTGCGCGACCGAGGCGACCTGGCCGGCCTGCCGGGCGGGGTCGGTGGTCTGCGGCGGCGAGGCGAACGGCGTGACCTGAGTGGCGACCGCCGACGCCCCGGCGTAGCCGTACATGGCCGCGGCGTCCTGAGCCCACATCTCGAGATACTGCGCCTCGGTCGTGGCGATCGCCGCGGTGTTCTGCCCGAGGAGATTGGTGGCGATCAGGGTCTGCTGCAGGGTGCGGTTGGCCGCGATCAGCGGCGGCGGAACGGTAGCCGCGTGGGCGGACTCGTAGGCCGTGACGGCGGCAGCCAGTTGGGCGCCAGCCTGCTCGGCCTGTGCCCCGGTGGCACTGAGCCAGGTCACGTAGGGGCTTGCCGCGGCGGCCATCGTCACCGCCGAGGCGCCGAGCCACGAACCACTCGTCAGACCCGCGATCACTGAGCCATAGGACGCGGCCGCGGAGTTCAGTTCGGCTGCCAAATCCTGCCAAGCGCTCGCAGAGGCCAGCAACGATGCCGGGCCGGGGCCGGCATACATGCGCGCCGAATTGATCTCCGGCGGCAAGGCTCCGTAGTCCATTGCCTCCCCTTATCTCTTGGCCTGCAATCGATCCGGCCAGATATTTTAGGAAGGCTAGCTAGTTATTTTTGGCGCCCGACAGGTCTGCGCTGTGCGCCCGCTGTGCACGCGCGGCGGAGCCGGCAGACCAGCACAGCCGTCTCAGTGCACCCCGAGCGTGCCCGCCACGTACTGCTGACGGCACGCGGTACGGCCGAGCTTTCCGCTGGTGGTGCGCGGGATGGCGCCGGCTTGGACGAACTGGATATCGGCGGCGTTAACCCCGTGCACCCGCTGCACCTCGGCACGGATGGCCGCGATCGCCGGTGCGGGATCTTTGCGGCCGGTGCCGGTCGCGCGCTCGGCGACGATTACCAGCTGGTCGGCGATCTCGGTCGGCACCGCGAACGCGACCACATAGCCGGCACGCACCATCGGTGAAGCCGCCGCCACGGTGGCTTCGATGTCGTGCGGATAGTGAGCGCGTCCCCCCAGCGTCATCAGATCCACCGTGCGACCGGTCACGTAGAGCTCACCGTCGAGATAGAAGCCCAGGTCACCGGTGCGCAGCCACGCGCTGTCGGCGGCTGTCGGCCCAGCGTGGCTGCCGTAGTCCAGCCGAGACCGCAGGTGGGCGCCGAACGCGCGCCGGGTCTCGTCGGGCCGGCCCCAGTAGCCGGCGGTGACGTTCTCGCCGTGCAGCCAGATCTCGCCGATGTGGGCGTCGGGCAGTTCCGCGCCGTGCTCGGCGTCGACGATCACCGCGGAGAGACTGCGGGCCACCTGCCCGCACGAGACCTGGGCCACCGCACCCGGGGCATCGGCGGCCACCGGCGCCGCGCGGCCGGCACCGAGTTGATCGCGGTCCAGGTACAGCACGCTTGCCTCGGCATCGGGAGCGATGGTGGCGACAAACAGCGTGGCCTCTGCGATCCCGTAGGACGGCTTGATGGCCGTGGACGGCAACCCGTACGGCGCGAACGCCTCGTTGAACGTGGTGATCGCCGCCATGTTCACCGGTTCGGATCCGACGATCATCACCACGTTCGACAGGTCGATGTCGGCATCCGGCGCCGGCAGGCCCCGCGCCGCGGTCAGCTCATAGGCGAAATTCGGTGCGGCCGTAACCACCCGGCCGCGCCGCGAGGCCTCCGACAGCGCGTTGATCCAGCGCTGCGGCCGCCGGATGAACGCCGTCGGCGAGATCAGCGTCGAGTGTCCCCCGTAGACCGCCGGAAATCCGATCATCGACAGGCCCATATCGTGATATAGCGGTAACCAGCTGAGCCCGTGCGTGTTTCGGTCCAGCATGTCGATCGACAGGATCATCTGCAGCAGGTTGGTGGCCACCGAGCGGTGAGTCACCTGCACACCGACCGGCGGCCGCGTGGTGCCCGAGGTGTACTGCAGGTGCGACACGTCGTCGACGTCGATGTCGACGGGCACGAAGTCCTCCCCCGCCGAGTCAGGTATCTCGTCGATGACCACCACGCGGGGCTGCAACTGCTGGGGCAGCCTGCCCAGAAAATCGTCGACGATGTGCCGCACCGCAGCCGTCGTCAGAACCACGGCCGGAGTGGAGTCCCGCAATGCGGTGTCGAGTCGCTCGGTGTGCCCCGGGAGTTCGGGGGCGAACAGGGGCACCGCGACCGTCGCGCACTTGACGGCGGCGTAGAACCCGGTGACGTAGTCCAGTCCCTGCGGCGCAAGGATCGCCACTCGATCGCCGGGAGCCGTGAGACTTTGCAGCCCGGCGCCGATGGCGCGTAGTCGCTCGCCGAGTTGCGTCCAGGTCAGCTCCAGCGCCTGGCCCTCCACCTGACCGGCGTAGTCGAGGTAACGGAACGCCACCGCGTCCCCCACGTTGGCGATATTGCGGTCGATCAGCGAGATCAGGGTTTCGCCCGGCGGCAGCACGATGCCGCCATCGGAGTCCAGGCATTCCTCGATCTGGACCAGCCCCTTGAGGGGCGTCGAGCGCTGCGACTGCGTCATGCCCCGCAGTCTAAGTGCCGGACCCCTTCGGCGAAGCCCGCTTCGGACGTCAAAGGAACTCCACCACAATGGAGTTGGTGCAGTGACGGATCACATAGCCGGTTCGCGCAGCGCCAGGCTGATGAAGAGATAGCCCATGCAGATCAGCAGATTGAGTGAAGCGATCATCAGGCCGGCAACGATGAGCGCGTTCATCAGGCGTCGCCGGTTGCGCCGCGCCCGGGCCAGTCGCTGCTCGTGCTTCATCTCCGTAGCGGCGAGCGCGAACGCGTAGTTGACCGATTCCGCGGACGCCAGCGGCGCACCGACCGCCATCTCACGAAGCCGAGCGGGCGGAATCTGGACGCCCACCCCGGCGAAGCGCCGGCTCATCCGACGGGCCGCCCAGCGGCCGACCACCACGCGCTGCGGCGCCTGCTCCCAGTGTTCGGCCCACCGGTCCGACCGGTACGTCATGAACCTTGATTCTAGCCACTTCGGCCGCCTAATCCGATGCCTTCGGGCGAGTTCAGCGGCATCAGCGGCGCAGTGCTGAAGATGTAGGCAAAACCGAACTATCGCTCAGCGTGCGGCGGCACAATACGAGGAGGAAGCAAGCTGGGACCACCGCATCTACCGCCGCATCAACCCGGTGAAAGGGAGCGAATTTCCATGACGACGATCGAGACGAACCCGACGACAAGCGCACCGGTCGAACGCGATGTCGACTCCGACGTCGCAGCGGTGCAGAAGTACTTCGACAGCCCCCGTTTCGAAGGCATCACCCGTCTCTACAGCGCCCGCCAAGTCGTCGAGCAACGCGGCACCATTCCCTCCGACTACATCGTGGCGCGCGAAGCAGCGACCGCGTTCTACGCGCGGCTGCGTGAGCTGTTCGCTGCGAAGAAGAGCATCACCACCTTCGGCCCCTACTCGCCCGGCCAAGCGGTGGTGATGAAGCGAGTCGGCATCGAGGGCATCTACCTCGGCGGCTGGGCCACCTCGGCGAAGGGCTCCATCACCGAAGACCCGGGTCCGGACCTGGCCAGCTACCCGCTCAGTCAGGTTCCCGACGAGGCGGCCGGACTGGTGCGTGCCCTGCTCACCGCCGACCGCAACCAGCAGTACCTGCGCCTGCAGATGACCGATGAGCAGCGCGCCGCCACTCCGGCCGTGGACTACCGGCCGTTCATCATCGCCGACGCCGACACCGGCCACGGCGGTGATCCGCACGTGCGCAACCTGATCCGGCGCTTCGTGGAGGCCGGTGTCCCGGGTTACCACATCGAGGATCAGCGTCCCGGCACCAAGAAGTGCGGTCACCAGGGCGGCAAAGTTCTGGTGCCCTCTGACGAGCAGATCAAGCGGCTGAACACCGCCCGGTTCCAGTTGGATCTGATGGGCGTGCCCGGCATCATCGTCGCGCGCACCGACGCCGAGGCGGCGAACCTGGTCGAGAGCCGGGGCGACGAACGTGACCAGCCGTTCATCCTGGGCACCACGAACCTGAAGATCCCGTCGTACAAGTCCTGTTTCCTGGCCATGACGCGGCAGTTCTTCAACTCCGGCATCACCGAGATCAACGGCCACCTGCTCTACGCCCTGCCCGAAGGCGAGTACGTCGCCGCGGACGCCTGGCTGGAACGCAACGGCATCACGGCCCTGATCACCAAGGCCGGTGAAGACTGGCGCAGCGATGGGCGCACCTCGGTGGACGGCCTCTACGACGACATCGAATCGAAGTTCGTCGAAGCGTGGCAGAACGACGCCGGGCTGATGACGTTCGGCGACGCCGTCGCCGAGATGCTCGAATTCGCCGAACGTGAAGGCGAGCCCAAAGAGATGAGCGCCGCGCAGTGGCGGGAATTCGCCGCCCGGGCACCGCTTTACACCGCCCGGGAGAAGGCCACGGAGCTCAACGCCGACCCCGGCTGGGACTGCGAACGAGCCAAGACGCCCGAAGGCTACTTCCAGGTGCGCGGCGGGATTCCCTACGCGATCGCCAAGTCGCTGGCCGCCGCCCCCTTCGCCGACCTGTTGTGGATGGAGACCAAGACCGCCGACCTCGCCGACGCCCGCGAGTTCGCCGAGGCGATCCACGCCCAGTACCCCGACCAGATGCTGGCCTACAACCTGTCCCCCTCGTTCAACTGGGACACCACCGGCATGACGGACGAGCAGATGCGGGCCTTCCCCGCCGAGCTCGGCAAGATGGGCTTCGTCTTCAACTTCATCACCTACGGCGGCCACCAGGTCGACGGTGTGGCCTCCGAGGAGTTCGCGGCCACCCTGCTGCAGGACGGCATGCTGGCGCTGGCGCGACTGCAGCGCAAGATGCGCCTGGTGGAGTCGCCCTACCGCACACCGCAGACCCTCGTCGGCGGGCCACGCAGCGACGCTGCGCTGGCCGCGTCGTCGGGCCGCACCGCCACCACAAAGGCGATGGGCGCCGGATCCACCCAGCATCAGCATCTGGTGCAGACCGAGGTGCCCAAGAAGCTGCTGGAGGACTGGCTTGCGTTGTGGGCTGAGCACTACCAGCTCGGCGAGAAGCTACGTGTGCAACTGCGCCCCACCCGTCCCGGATCCGATGTGCTGGAACTGGGGATCTACGGCGAGGGCGACGACAAGCTTGCCAACGTGATTGTCGACCCGATCAAGGACCGGCACGGTCGCAGCATCTTGACGGTCCGCGACCAGAACACCTTCTCCGAGAAGCTGCGCCAGAAGCGGCTGATGGACCTGACCCACTTGTGGCTGATCCACCGGTTCAAGGCTGCGGCGGTGCACTACGTGACGCCCACTCAGGACAACCTGTACCAGACCGAGAAGATGAAGGAGCACGGCATCTTCAGCAGCGTCAACCAGGAGGTCGGCGAGATCATCGTCGCGGATGTCAACCAGCCGCGCATCGACGAGCTGCTGGCGTCCGACCGGGCGGCACTGGGCAAGCTGATCAGCAAGCAGGACTGACGGCCGGCTACTCGGGCCAGCCGTTGCCGAGAATCGTCTCCACGAAGTCCTGGCGGACGAAAGATGGGTCGAAGTGCGCGAGCACGTCGGCGTTCACCGTGCCGAAAGTGCTGTCAGGGCGGTGCCGGACACCTTCGGTGAAGGCATGCAGGATCCGGCGTTTGAAGTCCGGTCGCGGGTGCGCATCGGTCACCGCGTCGAGTAGGTGCGCCGGCAGCTCGGCGCGACCGATGCCGAGCACATCAGTTTCGACCCCGGCGGTGACCAGAGCTATCTCCGGATCCAGAAACTCCGGCACACCCGGGGTGGTGTGCAACGCGATACCCAACCAGACCTTGCGAGCATCGGATTCGTTGATACCTGCCTGGCGCAGGAAGTCGTGGGCAGCGTTGGCGCTGTCCACCTCGAAGCGCAGCTGCGAATCGCGATAGCGCTCGGTCAAGCCCACGTCGTGAAACATCGCCCCCACGTACAGCAGTTCCAAGTCGGGTGTCAGACCGCGTAGGCGGCCGTGCAGAGCTCCGAAGAGGAAAACCCGGCGGGAATGATGGAACAACAGGTCGCTTTCGGCGTCGCGGATGTACTCGGTGGTCTCCCGCACCAGCGCGGTGTCGGGAATCGCAACGCCGGCGATGGTGTCAACTGCTCTGGTCATTGGTCTGACTCCTTTGGTTTCGAAACTGCTGTGCTTTAACCGCCGATGCTTCCGCCACCGTCTACCCGGATGATCTGCCCGGTGATGTACCCGGCGTCCTCGTGCAGCAGGAAGCAGATCACGTGCGCAATCTCCGGTGGCCTTCCGACGCGACCCATCGGGATGCTCTGCAGGAAGCGGCTTTCCCGCTCGGATCCGATCGGGCTTCGCTCGCGGTACATCTCCGTTTCAGTAGGCCCCGGCGCAACGGCATTCACGGTGATCCCCGTGGCGGCCAACTCGACGGCCCAAATCCGGGTACAAGATTCCAGGGCTGCCTTGGCAGCGGCGTAGGGCGTGCGTTCGGGGGTGCCTAATGTCGTCAAGCTTGTGACGTTGACGATGCGACCCCAGCCCCGTGTAAGCATTCCCGGTAACACGGCTTGAACGACCTGCACAGCCGTGCGCACGTTGAGGTCGTAGGTGTCGAACAAGTCCTCGAGATCGACCAAACCGATTCGACCGAACCGCGCGAAACCGACGTTGTTGACCACCGCGTCCACAGGTCCGTCGGCGAGGATCGCATCCAGAGTCGTTGCGGTCGCCGAGCGGTCGGCCAGGTCCACCGCGTAGAACTTGCCCGGGAAATCCTGGGGTGCGGTGCGGGCGATGCCGATCGGCTCGAGGCCGGCGGCGGCCAGGCGGTCTGCTACTGCCCGACCGATGCCCTTGGACGCACCGGTGATCAATATTCGCCGTGTCGGCGTGGTCTCGGACATCGGGGCTCCTCTCCTGCTGCCTGTTGTCTCCAATGGTGGTCGTGGAACTGACAAACCGGCTATGGCTGATCTGCCGTGGATCCCACAGAATGCGACAGGCTTTGGCCCCTGCACGTGTGTCGGATTCTGGGGGATTGACGGCGGAAATGACCGTCCAGTCCAGCCGGCCGGACCCGCAGACTGATTCAGAGCTCCCGGCAATGATCCGTCGATCAACCGGGCCATCGGGTGAGTGGAGAAGAAGATGCGCCTAGTCGTCGCAATGACCGGAGCAACGGGCGCCACCTTGGGCATCCGCCTGTTGGAAACGCTCGGAGAGTTGGGTGTGGAGACGCACCTGGTCCTCAGCGAGTGGGCACGGGCAACGATCAAGATCGAGACCGATGCCACCGTCGCCGATGTCCGCGCACTGGCCACCCACAGCTACAGCGCTAGGGATCTGGCAGCAGCCATTTCCAGTGGATCCTTTCGCACCGACGGCATGGTCGTGTGTCCATGCAGCATGAAGACGTTGAGCGCCATCCGAATCGGCTTCAGCGACAACCTGATCACCCGCGCCGCCGACGTCACGCTCAAGGAGCGACGCAAGCTGGTTCTGGTCGCTCGGGAAGCGCCACTGAGCGAGATTCACCTGGAAAACATGCACTACCTGGCCCGTGCCGGCGCGGTGATTTTCCCGCCGACCATCGCCTATTACAGCCGACCCAGCTCCGTCGACGAGGTGACCGACTACGTGGTCGGCCGCATCATCGATCAGCTCGGAATCGAACACTCGCTGATCAATCGTTGGAAAGACGATCCTGCGGCTCGGCTGGCAATCGTGAGGAGAGCGAAATGACTTCCACAACAGGCATTCCCCGCCGCGCCAACGCCGCTGAGCCAGTCAATACCGGCCCGGATATGCGTAGCTGGCTCGCCACCCTCGAGGCCGCGGACCAGTTACGTCACATCACCGTTCCGGTCGACTGGGACGAAGAGATCGGCGCGATCACCCGCGCCAACCTTTCCCTGGGCGGGCCCGCATTGCTGTTCGAGAACATCATCGGACACAACAACACCCGATGCACAAAGCTCGTGACGTCGGCCCTTGGGAGTCGGCGCCAGATCCTGCTGATGTTGGGGCTGCCCGAGGGCACCAGCGATTCGCAGATCGTGGCGCACCTTCGCGATGCCTTCAAGAAGCCCATTCAGCCGCGCGTTGTCCAGACCGGTCCGGTCAAGGAGAACATCGTTGAGGGCGCCGCCATAGATCTGAATGAGCTGCCCGTACCGAAGTGGCATGGCGAAGACGGTGGCCGCTACATCGACACCTACTGCGGTGTGGTCACCCAAGACAGAATGACGGGCCGGGACAACATCGGCCTTTACCGGGGCATGATCATCGACCGCGACAAGATCGCCAAACTCCTGGTGCCGAGCCAGGGCTGGGGCGGTCATATGGCGGAGTACAAGCCCGAGCCGATGCCGGTAGCCGTCGTCTACGGTTGGCATGACGTGCTGCCATTCTGCGCCGGCAGCCCGTTCCCGAAAAGCATCTGCGAATGGGACATGATGGGCGCCTTACTGGGCCGCCCGGTCGATCTGGTCGCCTGCGAGTCGGTTCCCCTACAAGTACCGGCGTCCGCGGAGATCGTCGTCGAAGGGTTTATCGATCCGGACCCCGATACCTTCGCCATGGAGGGCCCGTTCGCGGAGTACCCGGGCTTCATCGGCGATGCGGCACCCGCGCCGGTCCTGCGCGTCACCTGCATCACCCACCGCAACGATCCGGTGCTGCGCGGAACCCTCGAGGGCATTCGGCCCGGGATGTTGAACGAGGACAGCATCGTCAACTTCGCGCGATCGGCCATCACCTGGAACGCGCTCGACGATCTAGGGATCGGTGGCATCACCGACCTATGGATGACAGAGGTCACCAACGGTCAGAACACCCTGGTGCAGATCCAAAAGCGATACCGGGGTCATGCGCAACAGATCGCCGCGGCGCTATGGGGAACCGGCGGCGCAGTCTGGTTCCACAAGAATGTCGTGGTTGTCGAGGAAGACATCGATCTCCATGACCCGGCGGCGCTGGACTGGGCCATGTCATACCGAGTCAACGCCGGTCTGGGCGACATCGCCTTCTTCGGACCGGGTTTCGGGTCATCACTGGATCCATCGACTCCGCCGGAGCGCAACGACGCCAACAAGTACGGTGCCGGGGAATGGACCCGGGTGCTCGTCGATGCCACGCGCAGCTGGGAGGTCGCGCCCCGAAAGGTGTGGGGTGGGCGCCGCTTTCCTCCGACCGATCGGCTCACTCCCGCACTGGAATCTCGAATCGCCGCCCGGTGGGCAGAGTATGGGATCGGTATCCCCTACCTCGACGACAAGGGGCGCGAAATGCTGACTCTGGAGAAGCTGAGCAAGCGGTTTCCGGCGGTGTAGAACCGCGGCAGCACTGGCCCGGCGGTCTCAGCGGACCGTCGTGCGGAACCGATCCCGGTAGGCCTTCGGCGACACGCCTAAGTGGTCGGTGAATACCCGACGGAGAGTTTCCGGGCTGCCGAAACCTGCTCGGTGCGCGGACTCGGTGACGCTGTGGCCGGAATCGAGTGCGGCGCGGGCGGCATCGATACGTACCGTTTCGACGTAGCGTGCCGGGGTGGTCCCGAGCTCGGCCTGAAACAGCCTCGTCAGTTGACGGCTGCTCAAGGCGGCTCGCCGGGCGAGGGCGTTCACGCTGTGGTCCGCGGCCGGGTCGGCCGCGATCGCATCGGTGACCGTGCGCAGCGCAGACTCCGGGGGCGGAGCGGCCTCGACCAGCGTCGAGAATTGTGACTGTCCGCCTGCGCGTTTCAGATAGACCACCAACCATCGCGCGACCTCGCGAACCAACTTGCTGCCGTGATCCATTTCGACCAACGCCAACGCGAGGTCGATACCGGCTGACACGCCGGCCGAGGTGTAGACGTCGCCGTCACGGATGAAGATGGCGTCCGGCTCGACCGAGATGTCGGGGAATGCCCGCGCGAGCAGCCGGGCGTCGTGCCAGTGGGTCGTGGCACGACGCCCGCTGAGCATGCCGGCCTGAGCCAGGATGAACGACCCGGTGCAGATGGACGCCAAGCGCCGTGTTCGGCCAGCCAGCGACCTGACGGCTTCAACAAGTGCCGGATCGATAGGGCGCCGGGGCAGATAGTCGCCGCCGGCGACCAAGACGGTGTCGGCGGAACCGATGGCGGCAAGGCTGTCGGTGACACCCAACCGCGCGCCGATCGAGGTTGTCACATCGCGGCCATCCACCGACGCGATCTTGACCGCGTAATTCGCGCCAAACCGAGTG